>NZ_LKBW01000009.1 GCF_002699855.1 Pseudomonas amygdali
CAATATTCTTTCACGGCTGCGAGTTTTGCCTGCACTGTATATTTACCCATGACGCCTCCAAAGGTTGCGTCCAACCTTCGGGGGTCATACCAGAGCGTGAGGAACGATAAGCCTGACTATTGTGCGAGAGCGTGCGGATAACCTCAATCCACCTAACCTATCGTGCGACGCTCTGCGTCGCATGCCGTTCTGGACGCTCTGCGTCCTCTTTAATCGTCAGGCCCGCTGCGACTCGGCTTCTTCGTGGGCGTGGCGCAGGCGTTCGCGGCTGTTGGTCAGATGCAGGCGCATGGCGGCGCGAGCCGCATCGGAGTCCTGACGGGCGATGGCGTCGAAAATTTCTTCGTGCTCGCGGCTCAGGCGGTCCATGTAGTGCTGCTGATCATCATGGGCCAGACGCGCAGAGTTCAACCGTGTGCGCGGGATGATGCTGGTGCCCAAGTGGGTCATGATGTCCGTGAAATAGCGATTGCCGGTCGATAGCGCAATCTGCAGGTGGAACTGGAAGTCAGACGCCACCGCATCCGTGGCGTGTGCGGCACTTTCATTGAGCGCGTCCAGCGCCGAACGCATCGCCGCCAACTGCTCGTCACTGCGCCGCTGGGCTGCCAGCCCGGCCGACTCGACTTCCAGGCTGATACGCAATTCGAGAATAGCCAGCACATCACGCAGAGTGACAATGGTGGCCGGATCGATACGGAACCCACTGGGGCTTGGCGTATCGAGAACGAAGGTGCCGATGCCGTGGCGGGTCTCGACCAGACCGGACGCTTGCAGGCGCGAAATCGCCTCGCGTACCACGGTGCGGCTAACGCCCTGCTCTTCCATGATTGCGGATTCGGTAGGCAGTTTGTCGCCACGCTTGAGCTGACCGCTGCGAATTCGCTCGGACAGCTCAGTCACCAACTCCTGCGCGAGGCTGCGGTGTTTTCTACGGGCGCGGGGCGGAGCGCTTTGATTTTCCATCCAACATCGATCTCTGGACTGCTAAACATGGGCTAATCATAGCTCAGCGGTTGTATGATCACACCCTCAAAAGCGCCACCCGCCCAACAGCACTAACCTCAAACCGCTGCTGGTGTCGGTTGCTCGAGCAGTTTTGCGCCCTCGATACGCACATGCCGACCATGAAAGCGTTTGAGGCTGCTGCGATGTCCGATACTGACCAGCGTCAAACCGGGCAGGCCATCAATGATTGCGCGGTGCATGGCAGCCTCGTCATCCTCATCCATGGCCGAGGTGGCCTCATCCATATACAGCCAGCTTGGCGCGACCAGCAAGGCGCGAGCAAACGCCACTCGCTGCTGCTCGCCGGGCGACAGAAAGCGTTGCCAGTGATTGCTTTCATCCAGTCGCGGTATCAGGCGCTCCAGACGACACTGGTTCAGCACCTCTGCAAAGCGTTCTGCCGGGTAGCGTTGCGCAGGTTGTGGATAACTCATTGCCTCACGCAAGGTGCCGATGGGCAGATAAGGCCGTTGCGGCAGGAACAGCGCCGTCCCTGTGGGCAAGCAAATCTGGCCCGAACCGTGCGGCCATAGACCACCGAAAGCCTTCAGCAACGAGCTTTTGCCACTGCCCGAGCGACCACTGAGCATCACTCGCTCTCCCGGACCGATATGCAGATTGGCATCGCTCAACAGTTGACGCCCCCCTGCGAGGCTCAATTCCAGGCCACGCAGGTCCAGTGTGTCGTTAGCGTGAACCCTTTCAATGGCCGGTTGCTGCGCTTCATGATCAGTCATGGCCTGACGGAAGCTCAGCAGGCGGTCACAGGTGGCGCGCCATGAGGCCAGCGTGCTGTAGGCGCTGATGAACCAACTGAAGTTCTCCTGCACATTACCGAATGCCGAATTGATCTGCATCAGATCACCCAACTCGATCTTGCCCGAAAAATACCGCGGCGCAGCCACGATGAAAGGAAAGATCAGGGCAATCTGCGAATAACCCGATGTGAAGAACGTCAGTCGCTTCTGGACTTTCATGGATGCCCGGAAGTTATTCCAGATCATCATGAAGCGCCCGCTGAGGCGCTGGTTTTCATTACGCTCGCCCTCGGACAAGGCAATACTTTCGGCGTTTTCCCGTACACGCACCAGAGCAAAACGCAGGTCCGCCTCAAAGCGCTCCTGTTGGTTGTTCAATGGGATCAGCCGCTTGCCGATCCAGTGCGTTAACAGGCTGCCGATAAGCGCGTAAAGCAGGGCCGCCCAGAACATATAGCCGGGTATGGTGACCCCGAACAGTTCGATGCTGCCCGACACGCCCCAGAGAATGACCGAGAACGAGACAAGACTGACGACCGCACTCATCAAGCCAAGCCCCAGACTGAGGGTGCTGGTGGTGAACTCGTTGAGGTCTTCGGACAGACGCTGGTCGGGGTTGTCGGTATACCCGCCCTGCTCCAGGTGGTAGTAGTTCTTGTCTGCCAGCCAGCGGGCGAAGTGCTGTTCAGTCAGCCAGCGACGCCAGCGGATAGTCAGCAACTGGGTCAGGTACAGACGATAAACCGCTGCCAGAATGGCGATCGCGGCGATACCGCTGAAGTACAGGATCAGGTGGGTGAAGGCAGCCAGGTCCTTATTCTCCAGCGCGTTGTAAAAATCCCGATACCAGCTGTTGAAGAAGACCGACACTTGTACGCTGAACAGCGACAGCGCAATCACCGAAACCAGCAACAGCCAGGCGGTGACCTTTTCCTCACTGCGCCAATACGGCGTTATCAGCTTCCAGACGCGGTGTAGAAACGCCCCTTTCACAGTGTCGTTGACGGCAGAATATTCAGCATTGCGATTCATGTAGGTCAGGCTCGCTCTCTTTGAAAGTACGATGCCTGATCACAATGAAGCAAAAAAACGCCTATACGACCACTATGAAAAAACCTTCATTAACGCCGCACAGGGCGCTTCTGCAACTTGCGTTGCAAGGTCCGGCGATGCATGCCCAGCGCCCGGGCTGTGGCGGAAATATTGCCCTCGTGCTCGGTCAGCACGCGCTGGATGTGCTCCCACTGCAAGCGATCCACCGACATCGGATTCTCGGGGACCAGCGTGTCGAGGTTGGCGTGTTCGGACAGCAGAGCCGCCAGCACATCATCGGCATCAGCCGGTTTGCACAGGTAATTGCACGCGCCGCGCTTGATGGCTTCGACCGCCGTGGCAATGCTCGAATAACCGGTGAGGATCACCACACGCATGTCCGGGTCCATTTCCAGCAGCTTGGGCAGCAGCACCAGACCTGAATCGCCATCCATTTTCAGGTCCAGCGCGGCGTATTCAGGAATGTCCTGCTGCGCCAGCGCCAGGCCTTCCTCTGCTGAACCTGCGGTGCTCACGCGAAAACCACGACGGCTCATGGCCCTCGCCATTACTCGGGTGAACGTCGCGTCGTCATCGACCAGCAACAGGTGCGGCAGCTCTTCGCCTTCGACCTGGATGTCTTCGTCACTCATGCTTCTTCTCCTCGCGTATCTCGGGGCAGGCGCAGCTCGGTGAGCGTACCGCCTTCTTCATGACTGTAGAGCTTTACCGAGCCACCCGCACGGGTGACGCTGGCCTTGCTCAGAAACAGACCCAGGCCGAAACCTTTGCCCTTGGTAGTAAAGAACGGCTTGCCGATCTGTTCGGCAATCGCCAGCGGCACACCTGCGCCGTGGTCGCGAATACTGATACAGACTTCTGTGCTGTCCCAGTTCAGGTTGACTTCAAGGCCATCGGGGCAGGCGTCGGCCGCGTTGTTGAGCAGGTTGAGCAGCGCCTGGGTAAGGTCCGGTGGCGGGGCCAGCATCGGTACCTCGCCCTTGCCCAACTGGTAAAAGCGGTAGCTCACTTCCGGGCGCATCAAATGCCAACGGTTGAGGGATTCGTCCAGCCAGCGGGTGGCAGGCTGCTGCTCAACGGCCATGCGCCGGTTGGCTTCGGCGGCACGCACCAGTTGCTGAAGGGTCTGTTTGCACTGCTTGACCTGCTCCTGCAACACCGACAGGTCGTCCTGCAAAGCAGGGTCACCGTGGTCCTGGCGCATTTCCTTGAGCAGCACGCTCATGGTCGCCAGTGGAGTGCCCAGTTCATGGGCCGCGCCTGCGGCCTGGGTCGCGACGGCAAGCAGCTGTTGATCGCGCAAGCCCTCCTCCCGGCGCTCGGCGCGCAACTGCTCCTGGCGACGCAGCTCTTCGGCCATCTTTGCCGCGAAAAAGGTGATGACGGAAGCCGCCAGCGCAAAACTCAGCCACATGCCGTAGACCTGCATGTTTTCCCGGGCAATGGAATCGGTTTCCAGCGGGTAGGAACGCACCATCAGCAAGGTGTACATGCTCAGCGCAAAGCCGGACAGAATCAGCGAGTAACGCCACGGCAGCGTGGCGGCGGCAATGGTCAGCGGCACCAGATAATAAGACACGAACGGGTTGGCCGAGCCGCCCGAGTAATACAGCAGCGCGCTGTGAATCAGCAGGTCCAGCGCCAGTTGCAGCGCATATTCGAGCTCAGTGAGCGGCAGCGAGGTGCGCAGACGAATGACTGTCAGCCCGCACAGGACCAGCGAACAGCCCGGGGTGATCGACAGTTGCAGCCACGGCAGTGGCAGAAAGTCGAACAGCCAGGCCATACCTACCGAGCCGGCTTGCGCGGCCAGCACCAGAATACGGATGAATGTCAGGCGCCACAGGTTTTGACGTGTGGCCGAAAGCATTTGAACGGGGGCGAGCATGAGCTCTCCTGATGAGTGCTCCAGGCGGATCGCAGCGAGTATAACCAAGCGAGAGGCAAAACTGGAAAAGTGCGTCAACGCACCGCACACCACAGCAGCCCGGCATCGCAGGAACCGGGCCAAAGCGCTACAGTCAGAACACTTTGCGCCGAGCGACACGTGTCGCAGGCCGTTTGATAACAAGGAGCTCTCATGTTCAATCTTCGCCCTGCTGCCACGCTCGTCGCGCTGGCCGCCGCCCTGTCCAGCCTGCCGGCCCTGGCTGAAGAAGCCCGCTACAACCAGATTTCCTTGCGCGCCGAGGTCAATCAGGAAGTCCAGCGCGACCTGATGCTGGTTACCCTTTATACCGAAGCACAGGACAGCGACCCGGCCAAACTGGCAGCTCAGATCACTGAAACCCTGAACAAGGCTCTGGGCCAGGCGCGGCAGGTCAAGGATGTGAAGATCCGTCAGGGCAGCCGCAACAGCTATCCGGTTTACGACGACAAAGGGCAGAAGATCACCGGCTGGCGTGAACGCGCCGAGCTGCGTCTGGAAAGTGCGGACTTTGCGATACTTTCGAAGCTGACCGGCGAGCTGCTGACGGATCTGAAAATGGGCGGCATGGACTTCTCGATCTCGCCATCGACCCGCAAGGCCAGCGAAGACGCCCTGCTCAAGGACGCCGTGACTGCGTTCAAGGCCCGAGCGCAACTGGTCACAGAAGCCTTGGGCGGCACGGGTTACAAGCTGGTTAACCTGAACCTGAACACCTCGGGCTACCCGCAGCCGTATCTGCGCGCACCGGTGATGATGATGGCAAAATCCTCGCGGGAAGACTCAGCGCCAACACCCGATGTCGAAGCGGGCACCAGCCAGGTCAGCGTTGCAGCCGATGGCGTGATTGAAGTCGCGATTCCCTGAGAAACGGTCATCATTTATTCCGAGCCCGGAAACCGGAGCTCAATCAGCACAACTATCGCTCCCATGCTCTGCGTGGGAATGCAGTTACCGACGCTCTGCGTCCAATATTGAGAACGCAGCACTACGCGAGGGATCCATGGGACACACACTCTTCAAACCGCTGCTGCTGACCTCCGCTCTGCTGGCCTGCGCACCTCTGGCCCAGGCGGCCAGCACACTGGTGTATTGCTCGGAAGCCAGCCCGGCCGGTTTCGACCCCAGTCAGTACACCAGCGGCACCGACTTCGATGCCTCGGCCGAAACCGTCTTCAACCGCCTGACCCAATTCAAGCGTGGCGGCACGGAAGTGGAGCCAGGCCTGGCTACTCGCTGGGACGTCTCGCCGGATGGCCTGACCTACACGTTTCACCTGCGCGACGGCGTGAAGTTCCACACCACGGACTATTTCACTCCTACTCGCGCATTCAACGCTGACGACGTGCTGTTCACGTTCAACCGCCTGCTCGACGCCAACCATCCGTTCCGCAAGGCCTACCCGTCCGAGTCTCCCTACTTCACTGATATGGGCCTGAACACAACGATCAAGAGCGTCGAGAAAGTCGACCCGCTGACCGTCAAGTTCACCCTGAACAACATTGACGCTGCGTTCGTGCAGAACCTGGCCATGAGCTTCGCGTCCATCCAGTCCGCCGAGTACGCAGACAAATTGCTCAAGGAAGGCAAGGCCGAGGAGTTGAACCAGAAGCCGATCGGCACTGGCCCGTTCGTCTTCAAACGCTACCAGAAAGACTCGCAGATCCGTTACGCGGGCAACACCGAGTACTGGAAGCCCGAGGACGTGAAGATCGACAATCTGATCTTCTCGATCAGCAGCGATGCCGCAGTGCGCATGCAGAAGCTCAAGGCTGGCGAATGTCAGGTCAGCGGCTATCCGCGTCCGCAGGACATCGAAGAAATGAAAAAGGACCCGAAACTCAAGGTCCTCAGCCAGCCGGGCTTCAACCTGGGGTTCCTCGCCTACAACGTCACCCATGCGCCGCTTGATCAGCTCAAGGTGCGCCAGGCGCTGGACATGGCTATCGATAAACCGGCGATTATCAAAGCGGTTTACCAGAGCGCCGGTCAACTGGCCGAAAACGCCTTGCCGCCGGGTCAGTGGAGCTATGACCCGACGATCAAGGATGCCCCTCACGATCTGACCAAGGCAAAGCAACTGCTCAAGGAAGCAGGCGTGACACCGGGCACGAAAATCGACCTGTGGGCCATGACCGTACAGCGCGCCTCGAACCCCAATGCGCGCATGTCTGCACAGATGATTCAGTCCGACTGGGAAAAGATCGGCATCAAGGCCAACATCGTCAGCTACGAGTGGGGCGAATACATCAAGCGCGCCAAGGCAGGCGAGCATGACGCGATGATCTACGGCTGGACCGGTGACAACGGCGACCCTGACAACTGGCTAGGTGTGCTGTACAGCTGTGCAGCCGTCAAAGGCAGCAACTACGCCAAGTGGTGTGACCCGGCCTACGACAAGCTGGTGCAGCAGGCCAAGCTGACCAGTAACCGCGACGAGCGCATCAAGCTCTATCAGCAGGCCCAGCACATTCTCAAGCAGCAGGTACCGATCACACCTATTGCCAACTCGAAGGTGTTTCAGCCGATGCGCCAGGAAGTGCAGGACTTCAAGATCAGCCCATTCGGTCTGACACCCTTCTATGGTGTCAGCCTGGGAACAGTGAAGTAACAACATGGCTCCAACCGGGTGCATTTTTCTCACCCGGTTGCGCCTTAACGGTGCGTAAAACGCTTCAAAAAACGACACGCAAACGATCAACAGGGTCGAAAATTACACTTTCGCGACATTCCTGTACGATCGTGCCACTCTTTGTCGCTTCTTTGGCGTCACTGTCTTGCTTTGGGTATGGCCCCTGCATAAGTATCGGATGGATCGGCTCACGAGGTCGTTCCCTCTAATCAAAATGACAACAACTGAGGCAACCATGCTCAAACACGCGGTCATTCCGTTTCTGGTCGGCGCCAGCCTGCTCGCCAGTGCTCCTTTCGCTCACGCAGCTTCGAATCTGGTGTTCTGCTCCGAGGGCAGCCCTGCCGGATTCGATCCGGGTCAATACACCACAGGTACTGACTTCGACGCCGCAGCAGAGACCATTTTCAACCGCCTGAGCCAGTTTGAACGCGGCGGCACCTCCGTGGTGCCCGGCCTGGCAACCAAGTGGGACATCTCTGATGATGGCCTCACGTACACCTTCCACCTTCGCGAAGGCGTCAAGTTTCACACCACGCCCTACTTCAAGCCGACCCGTGAATTCAATGCCGATGACGTGCTGTTCACGTTCAATCGCATGATCGACAAGGACATGCCTTACCGCAAAGCGTATCCGACCGAATTCCCGTACTTCACTGATATGGGTATGGACACCAACATCACCAAGATCGAAAAAGTCGACGACCACACCGTCAAGTTCATTCTTGGCAAAGTCGACGCTGCGTTCATCCAGAACATGGCAATGAGCTTCGCGTCCATCCAGTCCGCAGAGCACGCCGCCAAGCTGCTCAAGGAAGGCAAGCCGGAGCTGATCAACCAGCAGCCTATCGGCACCGGTCCGTTTGTGTTCAAGAGCTACCAGAAAGACTCCAATATTCGTTACACCGGCAACAAGGACTATTGGAAGCCTGAAGACGTCAAGGTCGAAAACCTGATCTTCGCCATCACCACCGATGCCTCGGTGCGCATGCAGAAGCTCAAGAAAAACGAATGCCAGATCACCGCTTACCCACGTCCTGCCGACCTTGAGCCACTCAAGGCCGACAAAAACCTGAAGATGCCTGATCAGGCTGGCTTCAACCTGGGTTACATCGCCTACAACGTGATGCCTGAGATCAAGGGCGAAGACCATCCAAATCCCTTGGCTCAGTTGAAAGTGCGCCAAGCGCTGGACATGGCGGTCAACAAGCAGCAGATCATCGACTCGGTTTACCAGGGTGCAGGTCAATTGGCGGTCAACGCCATGCCGCCGACTCAGTGGTCCTATGACACCACCATCAAGGATGCCAAGTACGATCCCGAGAAAGCTCGCGAGCTGCTCAAGGAAGCGGGCATCAAGGAAGGCACCGAAATCACCCTGTGGGCGATGCCGGTTCAGCGTCCTTACAACCCCAACGCCAAACTGATGGCCGAAATGCTCCAGAACGACTGGAAGAAGATCGGTATCAACGCCAAGATCGTCAGCTATGAATGGGGCGAGTACATCAAGCGGGCCAAGAATGGCGAGAACGGCGCCATGCTGATTGGCTGGATCGGCGATAACGGTGACCCCGACAACTGGCTCGGCACCCTGTTCGGCTGTGACGCCCTGAACGGCAACAACTTTGCCAAATGGTGTGACAAGCCGTTCGACACGCTGATCCATCAGGCCAAGGAAACGTCCGATCAGGCCAAGCGCACCGAGCTGTACAAACAGGCGCAACACCTCCTGAAAGACGCAGTGCCGATGACGCCTATTGCGCACTCGACTGTCTACCAGCCCATGCGCACTAGCGTACAGGACTTCAAGATCAGCCCGTTTGGCTTGAATTCCTTCTACGGCGTGAGCGTAACCGGGAAATAAAACCGGCGGCAGGGCGCGCCCCCCCNCCTGAACATGAGCCCCGAGCAGTTGGTTGAAAAAGTGTCGATATTGGCACTCTTCGACTATCACTAAGATATTTCCTACGCACTTTGCTGCCTGCGAGCCTATATACCGCGCGTCTTTGGCGAATTACCGTCCTGAGGTCGCGGCAACTGGCAGGAAGCCAGCCGCTTCGTGGCCGTTGTAACCCAATGTGTGCGGACAGGTTGTTCGGAAATCTTTTTCGGGTCAGCGCCTTCGGGCCAGTTAGACATTCGAGCCTCGGCTCGTCCTTTGAAGGATAGGGATCATCATGCGTAAAACTCTTGCGATGACGTCGTGCCTGGGACTGTTGGCACTGGCCCCGTTTGCCCAGGCGGCAAGCAATCTGGTGTTTTGCTCCGAAGCGAGTCCGGCTGGCTTCGACGGTGCTCAATACACCTCATCCACCGATAACGATGCATCCGAGCCGATCTATAATCGACTCACCGAATTCAAGCAGGGCGATACCAGCGTGGTTCCGGGGCTGGCTACTTCATGGGATGTTTCGCAAGACGGTCTGACCTACACGTTTCATCTGCGCGAAGGCGTGAAGTTTCACAGCAACAAGAACTTCAAGCCCAGCCGTGATTTCAATGCCGACGACGCGCTGTTCACCTTCAACCGCATGCTCAACCCCGACCATCCGTTTCGCAAAGCCTACCCGACCGAGTTCCCCTACTTCACCAGTATGGGCCTGAACAAAAAGATCAAATCCATCGACAAGACCGACCCGCTGACCGTGGTGTTCACCCTCAATACGGTCGATGCAGCGTTCATCCAGAACATCGCGATGAACTTCGCCGGGATCCTCTCCGCCGAATACGCCGAACAACTGATGGCCAAGGGTGATGTGCGCGACATCAACCAGCAACCGATTGGCACGGGGCCTTTCGTGTTCCAGCGCTATCAGAAAGACTCGCAGATTCGTTACAAGGGCAACAAGGAGTTCTGGGACCCGAGCCGGGTGAAGATCGACCAGTTGATTTTCGCCATCGTGACCGACGCCTCTGCCCGCATGCAGAAGCTCAAGGCCAACGAGTGCCAGGTCTCGGTCAACCCGCGTCCGGCAGACCTTGCCAGCCTCAAGGAAGACAAAAGCCTGCAGATCATCGAGAAGCCAGGCTTCAACCTCGGTTACATCTCCTACAACGTACGCCACGAGCCGCTAGGCAAGCTGGAAGTGCGCCAGGCGCTGGACATGGCCGTCAACAAGCAAGCAATCATCAACGCGGTATATCAGGGCGCAGGACAACTGGCAGTCAATGCCATGCCGCCAACCCAGTGGTCCTACGATGACAGTATCAAGGACGCGCCTTACGACCCGGAAAAAGCGAAAACCCTGCTCCGCGCGGCTGGCGTCAAGGAAGGCACCGAACTGACCCTCTGGGCCATGCCGGTCCAGCGTCCTTACAACCCCAACGCCAAGCTGATGGCAGAGATGCTGCAGGCCGACTGGGCCAAGGTCGGCATCAAAGTCCGGATCGTCAGTTACGAATGGGGTGAATACCTCAAGCGCACCAAGAATGGCGAACACGATATCTCGCTGATCGGCTGGACCGGCGACAACGGTGACCCGGACAACTGGCTGGGCACGCTGTACAGCTGCGCCGCCATTGGCGGTAACAACTACTCGATGTGGTGCGACGAAAAATACGACCAGCTGGTCAAGGCCGCCGTCGCTGTCACCGACCGCGAGCAGCGCACCGACCTGTACAAACAGGCGCAACGCTACCTCAAGGAACAGGTGCCGATCACCCCGATTGCCCACTCGACGGTCAATCAGCCGTTGCGCGCCGAGGTCAGAGACTTCCACGTCAGCCCGTTTGGTCGCAACAACTTTTCAGGCGTCAGCATCGCCGACTGATCAGCAACCACGCATGCCCTCGCCGTCTTGTGTCACGGCGAGAGCCAGCACTTGCGCGTTTATACCGATAACAACGCAGGGCCCAAAGCCCTGCACCACCAAAAGCCAGGCTTAAGAACTGGCATATAAAAAAGTGATAAAGGGAGCTGCACATCGTGAAAACAACAAGTACTGCGTTATTGGCCTTATCTCTCTCGTCGTTCGGCGCATTGGTTCAGGCAGAACCAGCCAGCCAGACGTTCATACCGACCGAGCTGAGCTCCAAGAACGCACAGGCTGACGCCAACGGCTTTATCGAAGATCAACACCTGACCGGCACGACCCGCAACTGGTACGCCAACGAACTGAAGCGTCGTGGCGAGGTTTTCCGCTACAACGACAACGGCGTCGCTGAGCAGACCTCGCGTCGTATCAACTGGCAGCAGGGCACCATCGTCAACTACACCTCGGGCTACACGCAGGGTGTTGTAGGTTTCGCCACCGAGCTGGCACTGTACAACGCCATTGCGCTGGACCGTGACACCGATGACTTTGCCGGCAACTCCAACCGTACCCTGGCACACAGTGACGGTGATGCAGTGGGTCAGTGGAGCAAGATGGGCCTGGGCAACGTGAAGGCGCGGGTTTCCAACACCGTCCTGACCATGGGTCGCCAATCGGTGAACACCCCGGTCATCGCCTTCATTGGCAACCGCGCACTGCCTTCCAGCTTCCAGGGTGTTGCCGTACAGAGCGACGAGCTCAACAACCTGTCGTTTCAAGCCGGTAGCTTCGACCGCGTATCGCCACGTATGGAACAGAGTCTGGACAAGTTCCGCTCCGAGTACGGTGATCGCAGCCAGACCGCCGACCGCCTGGACATGTTCGGCGCTGACTACAAGCCGACCGACAGCCTGACTACCAGCTTTTATGCATCGAATCTGGAAGATTTCTGGCACCAGTACTACTTCGGCTTCACCCACGAACTGGGTGACAGCAAGGCACTGGCGCTCAGCACCAACCTGAACTACTACAAGACCAAGGACTCCGGTCAAAGCAAACAGGGCCCTATCGACAACGATACCTACAGCCTGTCGTTCACCGGTACGCATAACGCTCACAGCATCAGCCTTGCCTATCAGCAAGTGTCTGGCGATGAGTATTTCGACTATGCGCACGACACCAACGCAATCTTCCTGGCCAACTCCCTGCTCTCGGACTTCAACGGCCCGAACGAGAAATCCCTGCAGATCGCCTACGTACTGAACATGGCCGAATATGGCGTGCCGGGCCTGAAGTTCAACATTTACCAGGCGCGCGGCTGGGACATCGACGGTACCAAATATAAAGGCAACGTCTACGGCGACGTCCAGACAATCAATGGCGTTCGGACAGCGAGCGGCGTAAACGCAATGGACGGCGAGACTCACTACGAATACGGTATCGGTACGTCGTACTCCGTGCAGTCCGGCCCGCTCAAGGCCACTGCCATCCGCGCCACTTACACCACGCACCGCGCCAGCGAGAATCAGGCTGATGGCAACATCAACGAATTCCGTCTGGTGACCACCGTTCCGTTCAACATTCTTTGATTCGCTGAAAACCGTTCTGGTGCAAGGCAACAGCCTTGCGCCAGAACATCACCATCGGCGTCAACTCTATGGAGGGTTCACAATGAAACTGTTATCGCTACGCAACTCGATCGCCCTGGCCCTGCTCAGCGTCGCCGTCAGTGTTTCGGCAAAACCCCTGGTGGTCTGCACCGAAGCCAGCCCCGAAGGCTTCGACATGGTGCAATACACAACAGCCGTGACGGCCGACGCCGTGGCTGAAACCGTATTCAATCGCCTGGCGGATTTCAAACCCGGTACCACGGAAGTGATTCCTGCGCTGGCTGAATCCTGGGACATCAGCGAAGACGGTCTGACCTACACTTTCCACCTGCGCAAAGGCGTCAAGTTCCACACCACAGACTATTTCAAACCGACCCGCGACATGAACGCCGACGATGTGCTCTGGAGTTTCCAGCGTCAGCTGGACCCGAAACACCCGTGGCATGACAAGTCGAGCGTTGGCTTCCCCTACTTTGAAAGCATGGGCTTCAAAGAGCTGCTGAAAAGCGTCGAAAAAACTGACGACTACACCGTCAAATTCACCCTGACCCGCCGCGAAGCACCATTCCTGGCCGACCTGGCCATGGCGTTCGCCTCTATCTACCCGGCAGAATATGCCGACCAGTTGTTGAAAGCCGACAAGACCAACGATCTAAACAGCAAGCCAATCGGCACCGGCCCATTCATCTTCCAGCGCTATGCCAAGGATGCGCAGGTACGCTTCAAGGCCAATCCGGACTACTTCCGCGGCAAGCCGCCTGCCGAAGCATTGATTCTGGCCATCGCCACCGACAACAACGTGCGCCTGCAGAAACTCAAGGCCAACGAATGTCAGATCGCGCTGTACCCAAAGCCGGACGACGTGCCGAGCATCAAGAAAGACCCGAATCTGAAAATCGATGAAATGGAGGCCATGACCACCGGCTATATTGCGATCAACACCACGCACAAATATTTGAGCGATGTGCGGGTACGCAAAGCCATTGACATGACGTTCGACAAGAACGCTTATGTCAACGCGGTGTTCGGCAAGGGTAATGCGCTGGTAGCAGTCAACCCGTATCCGCCGACCCTGCTGGGTTACAACAACAGCCTGAAGAATCCGCCGGTCGACCTCGACAAGGCACGCGCCTTGCTGAAGGAAGCAGGCGTGCCGGAAGGCACCACGTTTACCCTGTTCACCCGCAACGGCGGTGGCCCGACCAACCCTAACCCGATGCTCGGCGCGCAAATGATGCAGTCCGACCTGGCAAAGATCGGCATCAAGATCGACATTCGTGTCATGGAATGGGGCGAAATGCTCAAACGCGCCAAGAACGGCGAACATGACATGGTGTCTGCCGGCTGGGCAGGCGACAATGGCGACCCGGACAACTTCCTGACCCCGATGCTTAGTTGTGAAGCGGCGAAAAACGGCGAGAACTATGCACGCTGGTGCAATGCCGAATTCCAGACGCTGATCGACAAGGCCCGCGAAACAGTGAACCCGCAGGAGCGTGCGACGCTCTATGAGCAAGCTCAGGCAATATTCAACAAGGACCAGCCGTGGATCAGTATGGCTCACACCAGAATGTTCACGGCCATGCGTAAAAATGTGGAGGGCTACCAAATCAGCCCGCTCACAACCAACAACTTCGCCACTACCCAGGTGAAGTAGAAAAATAATCCGGCGAGCTCATAACCCGAGACTCGCCGGAGCACGCCTAACCGGCTGATGAGGTACACACCAAGATGTTTAGTTTTATCGCCCGCCGAGTGGGGTTGCTGATACCCACTTTCTTCGGCATCACCTTATTGACCTTCGCCCTGATTCGCCTGATTCCGGGCGACCCGGTCGAAGTCATGATGGGTGAGCGCCGGGTCGATCCGGAAATGCACGCTCAGGCCATGGAACGTCTTGGTCTGAATAAGCCACTGTATGCCCAGTACATCGATTACATCGGCAAGCTCGCCCACGGCGACCTCGGTGAATCGCTGCGTACGCGCACCAGTGTCTGGAGCGAATTCACCTCGCTGTTCCCGGCAACCCTTGAGTTGTCGCTGGCGGCACTGATTTTTGCGGGTATTCTCGGGTTGCTGGCCGGGGTCATCGCCGCACTCAAGCGAGGGTCCCTGTTCGACCATGGGGTCATGGGGATTTCCCTGGCGGGCTACTCCATGCCGATCTTCTGGTGGGGCCTGATCCTTATCATGTTCTTCTCGGTATCACTGGGCTGGACGCCGGTATCCGGGCGGATCGACCTGCTGTACGACATTCCGCCGGTCACCGGCTTCATGCTGATCGACACCTTGCTCAGTGACGAACAAGGCGCGTTTCTCGATGCTTTGCATCACCTGATTCTTCCGGCCATCGTGCTGGGCACCATCCCGCTGGCGGTAATCGCCCGGATGACCCGCTCTTCGATGCTCGAAGTACTGCGTGAAGACTACGTGCGTACTGCACGGGCCAAAGGCCTGTCGCCAGCACGCGTGGTATTCGTTCACGGCCTGCGCAATGCGCTGATTCCAGTGCTGACCGTATTCGGCCTGCAAATCGGCACATTGCTGGCCGGTGCGGTACTGACCGAAACGATCTTCTCTTGGCCCGGTATCGGCAAGTGGCTGATCGAAGCCATCGGTGCCCGGGATTATCCGGTCGTGCAAAACGGCATTCTGCTGATCGCCTGTCTGGTGATCCTGGTCAACTTCGTGGTGGATATCCTCTACGGCTTTGCCAACCCACGCATACGTCATCAGCGCTGAGATCATCGATATGAGCACCCCTACTCCTGCGGTAGCAGTCGATCAAAGCCTGCTTTACCCATCCCCGTACAAAGAATTCTGGCAAGCGTTCTCGAAAAACAAAGGCGCGGTTGCCGGCCTGCTGTTCATGATCCTGATCGTGTTCTGCGCCCTGTTCGCCCCATGGGTTGCGCCCCATGACCCGAGCGAGCAATACCGTGACTTCCTGCTGACATCTCCGGTGTGGCTTGAAGGCGGTCAATGGCAATTCATCCTCGGCACCGACGAACTGGGCCGCGATCTGCTGTCGCGTCTGATCCAGGGTTCGCGCCTGTCGCTGCTGATCGGTCTGGCATCGGTGGTCATGTCGCTGATCCCGGGCATCCTGCTGGGCTTGCTGGCGGGCTTCTTCCCGCGCGTGCTGGGCCCTTCGGTCATGCGCCTGATGGACATCATGCTGGCCCTGCCATCGCTGCTGCTGGCTGTAGCCATCGTGGCAATTCTCGGCCCTGGCCTGATCAACACCGTGATCGCCATCGCCATCGTGTCGCTGCCGTCCTACGTACGTCTGACCCGCGCTGCGGTAATGGGCGAGCTGAACCGTGACTACGTGACGGCTGCGCGTCTGGCCGGTGCCACCCTGCCACGCCTGATGTTCATCACCGTGCTGCCCAACTGCATGGCACCGCTGATCGTTCAGGCAACGCTGAGTTTTTCCTCGGCCATTCTCGACGCCGCAGCGCTGGGCTTCCTGGGCCTTGGCGTACAGCCACCGACGCCTGAGTGGGGCACCATGCTCGCCTCGGCGCGCGACTACATCGAACGTGCCTGGTGGGTCGTAAGCCTGCCCGGTCTGACCATTTTGCTCAGCGTGCTGGCAATCAACCTGATGGGCGACGGTCTGCGCGATGCGCTGGACCCGAAACTCAAGAACGCCGCCTGAGGAGATTCGTATGTCACTTCTTGAAATCAAGAATCTCAATCTCCGCTTCGGCGACGCCAAGGCCGTACCTGTTGTGGACGGCCTGTCCCTGAGCGTCGAAAAAGGCGAAGTATTGGCCATCGTTGGCGAATCGGGGTCCGGTAAATCCGTGACCATGATGGCGCTGATGGGGCTGATCGATTCACCCGGCATCATCACCGCCGACGCGCTCAACTTCGACGGCAAGGACCTGCTCAAGCTGAACGCACGGCAGCGTCGTCGCATCATCGGCAAAGACCTGGCGATGGTTTTCCAGGACCCGATGACCGCGCTGAACCCCAGTTACACCGTGGGCTTCCAGATCGAGGAACTGCTGCGCCAGCACCTGAACATGTCGGGCAAGGCGGCACGCCAGCGCGCGCTGGAACTGCTGGAAAAGGTCGAAATCCCTGGTGCGGCTGCACGCCTGAATGCCTACCCGCATCAACTGTCGGGCGGCATGAGTCAGCGTGTAGCAATTGCCATGGCCATCGCCGGCGAACCGAAACTGCTGATCGCCGACGAACCGACCACCGCGCTGGACGTGACCATTCAGGCGCAGATCATGGAGCTGTTGCTGAGCCTGCAAAAAGAGCAGGACATGGCGCTGGTGCTGATCACTCACGACCTGGCGGTAGTGGCTGAAACCGCCCAGCGCGTCTGTGTGATGTATGCCGGTCAGGCCGTCGAAGTCGGTCAGGTGCCTGGTCTGTTCGAGATCCCTGCCCACCCGTACAGCGAAGCCTTGCTGGCTGCTATTCCCGAGCACAGCATGGGCGCCGAACGCCTCGCCACGCTGCCGGGCATGGTTCCGGGTCGCTATGACCGGCCACAGGGTTGCCTGCTTTCACCGCGCTGCCCGTATGTGCGCGACAACTGCCGGACCGAACGTCCTGGCCTGGACCCCAAGGCCCATAGTCTGGCGCGCTGCTTCTATCCCTTGAATCAGGAGGTGGCGTAATGAGCGTCGTACTTACCGCCCGCGACCTTACCCGTCACTACGAAGTCTCCCGAGGTCTGTTCAAAGGCACAGCGCTGGTGCGCGCGCTTAACGGTGTGTCCTTCGAACTGGAAGCCGGCAAGACCCTGGCTGTGGTCGGCGAGTCCGGCTGTGGCAAGTCGACACTGGCCCGCGCGCTGACACTGATTGAAGAACCTTCATCGGGTTCGCTGAAAATCGCTGGCCAGGAAGTGACCGGTGCCAGCAAGTCCGAGCGCAAGCAGTTGCGCAAAGACGTACAGATGGTATTCCAGAGCCCTTACGCGTCGCTCAACCCACGCCAGAAAGTCGGTGACCAGCTCGGCGAGCCGCTGTTGATCAACACCAAACTGTCGGCAGCAGAACGTCGGGAAAAAGTGCAGGCGATGATGGCTCAGGTCGGTTTGCGCCCCGAGCACTATCAGCGCTACCCGCATATGTTTTCCGGCGGTCAGCGTCAGCGTATCGCGCTGGCCCGGGCGATGATGCTACAGCCCAAAGTGCTGGTCGCGGACGAACCGACTTCGGCGCTGGACGTGTCGATTCAGGCACAGGTGCTGAACCTGTTCATGGATTTGCAGCAGGAATTCAACACCGCCTACGTGTTCATCTCCCACAACCTTTCGGTGGTGCGTCATGTCGCCGATACGGTATTGGTGATGTACCTGGGGCGGCCAGCGGAAATGGGTCCCAAGGAAGAGATCTACAACCGTCCGCTGCACCCTTACACTCAGGCACTGTTGTCAGCGACCCCGACCATCCACCCGGACCCGCTCAAACCGAAGATCAAGATCGTCGGCGAGCTGCCCAACCCGCTCAACCCGCCAAGCGGCTGCGCCTTCCACAAGCGCTGCCCTTACGCGACGGAACGTTGCGCAACAGACGTACCGGAGCTGCGTCTGGTGGATAACCGTCAGGTGGCCTGCCACTATGCCGAGCAATTTGTAGCGGCATAGGCTGAAGCTAGAAGCTAGAAGCTAGAAGACTATCGTGCCCACGCTCTGGTATGACCCCCGAAGGTTGGACGCAACCTTTGGAGGCGTCATGGGTAAATATACAGTGCAGGCAAAACTCGCAGCCGTGAAAGAATATTG
>NZ_LKBW01000010.1 GCF_002699855.1 Pseudomonas amygdali
CTCGCTACGACAAGCTGGCCAAGAGCTACGCAGCCATGGTCACGCTGGCTTGTAGCCTACGTTGTATGCGGCAATACTTTTCGTACAAAACCTAGATAAGGCTTCAAGCTTGGTCGGATTAGACTTGTCGATTGGCGGCCTTTCATTCGACAGCTCCCGCATTTAAAGCAGGGCCGACCAAAGGTGGGGGTGTGAGAGGCACTAAACTTGAGGGCGGAAATTTACCTTTTACATAATAATCATTGCTAGCCTTTACCAGGGCCTGTGCTTTATTGCTCAATCGCACCCAGCCAGGTAACTTTTCAATATGCTCGAATACTTTTTTGTCAATTTTCCAATCTGCAATCGCAATCAAAACATCACGCATTGCCGGATCATCCAAGCATTTAGCCTGGCCGATGGCGATGTCCATTGCCGTCACCCAGCGATGGTTTTCCGGGCTGCGTAGTAAGCCTGAGTGATAGGAGTTTTCGCTCCAGGCATCAGGGTTTTTCTCCATACGTTCGCGTGCTTCTCTGGGTGTTTCCTCTCTTTCATGATGAGAGCTACTATTTGTCGTGGATTTTATTTTTCGTAATGCGCGAGTATGGTTTTCCGGGTCGTTGGACAATGCGTTAAAAGCGTTTTGTGCCTCTTGTTGTGACATGTTCGGAGAATCGTACTCGGACGGCAGGACACGACATGCTTTATATGGTTTTCAGCGGCACTATCAAAGACGGCAAAACCGAAGAGTTTTACCGCGACATCGCAGCCGTATCGCAAAAACTCACCTTTCAGCATGATAAGGCAGTGGTCTACCAATGGCATCGGGACGAAGAGAATGCAAATCGCTTTTTCCTGAATGAGCAATGGGAAAGCGTCGAAGATCTGCATGCCCATTTCGAGACTCTCTACAAAGCCTTCGGCCCGGCTAAGCCGACTGAACGTTTGCCGTCCAAAATCCTCGACTACCTTGACGAGGCCAGAGTAAATTTCTATCAGACAGTTGGCTGATAGAAATTCGCTCCCTTGGGCACAGTGCCCAAGGGAGCTGTTGCTGGTCTATGTCAATCTCATCATTGCGGGTTTTGAGAAGTAGGCTTTCAGATAAACGGATGTGACAATCACCTGTCAAAAAAGACAGCTCGTAGTTGACAGGCGCATGTCTTAAGCTTGGATGGGCATCCTCCTAATCACGCAACATGTGTTCAGCGGACGCATACAAAAAAGGCCCTATCGAGGGCCTTTTGTCTGTCTGGAATCTAGCGTTCCAGATCAGCGATCTTGCCGGTTTTGCCATCCCACTCTGCCGCATCCGGCATCGCATCTTTCTTTTCGGTGATGTTGGGCCAGACCTCGGCAAGCTCAGCGTTGAGCTCGATGAAGTTTTCCATGCCAGCAGGAATCTCGTCTTCCGAGTAAATGGCCACGGCAGGGCACTCAGGCTCGCAGAGCGCGCAGTCGATGCACTCGTCCGGGTGGATCACCAGGAAATTCGGGCCTTCGTAAAAGCAGTCCACCGGACAGACTTCTACGCAGTCGGTGTACTTGCACTTGATGCAGTTGTCGGTGACGACGAAGGTCATTTCTAATTTTCTCCTCAGGCGGCTGCGGCAGAGCCCTTCCAGACAGGGGTGCCAGGTTCGGGAGGTTTCCCGGCCCTATGAAAACACGTGCTTTTGGTGGGTGGCCTTGAAGCGGTAAGACTGCGTCGTCTGCTACCTGTCCCTGCCACCTACCGATGGTTCGCTGCATTTTCACGCGGCTCGAAAAACGCCTCGACCAGGCTAAAAGCCGAGAGCGTCCCAAACCGCGCGGGATTCTAACAGTATGTAACGCTTCGCGTCACAGGCGAGTTTGCAATGTGTATAGCAAATCCAGCGCCTGCCGCGGGGTCATATCGTCGACTTTGATCTTGGACAGTTCGTCGAGCACCGGATGAGGCAGGCTTGCAAACATATCGCTCTGCTGCGGGACCGCGGGTTTGCCGGGCTTGGCTTTAGGCTGTTCGTGCGGCAGGCTGGTGGTTTCCAGGCGCTGCAGATGCTCTTTGGCGCGCGTGATGACCTTGCCCGGAACGCCCGCAAGCTGGGCCACGGCCAGGCCATAGCTCTGGCTGGCTGGTCCTGGCAGTACGCGGTGCAGGAAGACGATCCGCTCGTTATGCTCGGTAGCATTCAGGTGCACGTTGGTCACCAGCGGTTCGCTTTCCGGCAGCACTGTCAGCTCGAAATAGTGCGTCGCGAACAGTGTATAAGCACGCAGTTGCGCCAGACATTCCGCCGCTGCCCAAGCCAGAGAAAGGCCGTCGAAGGTGCTGGTGCCACGTCCGACTTCGTCCATCAGCACTAGGCTTTTGTCAGTGGCATTGTGCAGGATGTTTGCCGTTTCGCTCATTTCGACCATGAACGTCGAGCGTCCACCGGCCAGGTCGTCGCTGGAGCCGATACGGGTGAAGATCCGGTCGACCAACGACAGTTCGCAGCTGGCAGCGGGCACGAAACTGCCGATATGCGCCAGCAGTACAATCAGCGCCGTCTGACGCATATAGGTCGATTTACCGCCCATGTTCGGGCCGGTAATGACCAGCATGCGCGTGCTGTCGTCCAGCGCCAGGTCGTTGGCGACAAACGGGGTACTCAGTACCTGCTCTACGACCGGGTGGCGGCCCTGCTCGATGCGCATGCAGGGTTCGGCAACGAACCGTGGGCAGTTGAGGTCCAGATTCAGCGCGCGCTCCGCAAGGTTGCTCAGCACGTCCAGCTCAGCCAGCGCCGCTGCCGTGTCCTGCAGCGGCGCTAGATGGCCGATCAGGTCTTCAAGCAGCGCTTCGTAGAGCATCTTTTCACGTGCCAGTGCGCGGCTTTTGGCCGACAACGCCTTGTCTTCGAATTCCTTGAGCTCGGGCGTGATAAAGCGCTCGGCCCCCTTGAGGGTCTGGCGGCGTATGTAATCAGCCGGGGCCTGCTCGGCCTGTTTGCTCGGCAACTCGATGAAGTAGCCGTGCACGCGGTTGTAACCGACTTTCAGGTTGGCAAGACCGGTACGGGCCTTTTCGCGGGCTTCCAGATCGATCAGGAACTGACCGGCGTTTTCACTCAGCGATTGCAGATCATCCAGCTCAGCGTCGTAACCAGTCTTCAGAACACCGCCGTCGCGTATCACGGCAGGCGGATTGTCGATGATCGCGCGCTGCAGCAGATCAGCGAGTTCCGGATAGATGCTGGCGGTCTGCGCAAGTTGTTGCAGGTGCGGTGCTTCAAGATCGGTCATCGCCTGTTGCAGTTCGGGCAGAGCGCTCAGGGCATCGCGCAGACGCGCAAGGTCTCGTGGTCGCGCATTACGCAGGCCGATACGCGCCAGAATCCGCTCGATGTCGCCGATTTCCTTGAGCTGAGGCTGCAGGTTCTCGAAGCGGTAGCGCTCCAGAAAGCAGGTAATGGACGTCTGGCGTGCCTGAAGAATCGTCAGGTCGCGCAACGGCCGGTTCAGCCAGCGGGTCAGCAGCCGCGTTCCCATCGCCGTCTGGCAGCGGTCCATGACCGATTGCAGCGTATTGTCGCGGCCACCGGACAGGTTGGTGTCCAGCTCCAGGTTACGCCGACTGGCTGCGTCGAGGATTACCGTATCGTCGAGGCGTTCGTGGCGCAGGCTGCGCAAGTGGGGCAGGGCGGTACGCTGGGTTTCCTTGGCGTAGCTGAGCAGGCAGCCCGCAGCACCGATGGCGAGTGTCAGGTTTTCGCAACCAAAACCCTTCAGGTCCTGGGTTGAAAACTGCTGACACAGACTTTTATGGGCTGAGTCGCGCTCGAAATCCCACGGCGCACGACGTCGCGCACCACGGCGTTTTTCGGCAGGCAGACCTTGCGGCCAGTCGTCCGGAATCAACAGCTCGACCGGGTTGATGCGTTCAAGCTCGGCCAGCAGATTCTCCCAGCCCTTGATCTCCAGCACACTGAAGTTGCCGCTGGTAATGTCCAGCACGGCAAGGCCGAACAGGCGTTCGTCACCCAGTACGGCGGCAATCAGGTTATCCCTGCGCTCATCGAGCAACGCCTCGTCGCTGATGGTTCCGGGCGTAATGATGCGGACCACCTGACGATCCACCGGGCCCTTGCTGGTGGCCGGGTCGCCGATCTGCTCACAGATCACGACCGATTCGCCCAGCTTAACCAGTTTGGCCAGATAGCCTTCGGCGGCGTGATAAGGAATCCCGCACATGGGGATGCTCTGGCCTGCCGACTGACCGCGCGCGGTCAGGGTGATGTCCAGCAACTTGGCGGCTTTCTTCGCATCTTCATAGAAGATCTCGTAGAAATCGCCCATGCGGTAAAACATCAGTTGATCCAGGTGCTGGTTTTTGAGTTTCCAGTACTGCTGCATCATCGGAGTATGTGAGGAAAGGTCGGAAATTGCTTTATTCATCAGTGGCTTAGGCAAGTTCTTGAGAGGAGTGAGGCAACCTTGAGGCATGACGGGTGGTCCCTCCTTGAATCGAGGGGCGTCTGCCGGGTATGTGCGATGGTCGCAAGGTTATCACGCTCAATCATGCGGTGCAGTTAGAGCGTACCTTCCGCTTATTGGTGACCGGGCGTTTCCTGACAGCCATCAACCTCGATTTGGCGTATAGACTTTCATCGCTGCTACTCTATAACCGGGCGGCACGCGATAAAAAAGGACTTTTATATGAAAAACAAACGAGCAAGGGATTCCGTCAACGGTCGCTTCATCCCGCTGGAAGAAGCCAGAAAAAGGCCGAGAGAAACGACGGTCGAAACGGTCAAAAAGCCGGAACGCAGGAAAGATGCGCGATAAACCGGCAATGGCAGACCCGCTTCAAGGTGGCTGCCTTGTCTCAGGAATCACTTTTACAGGCTTCCAGCATGAACGAGGACACCGTGGACGAGATAACCGGGCTGGCCAATACGCTTGGCAGGCTTCTCGGCGCAATGAACGCTCAAGTGACCACCGCCGAATCCTGCACGGGAGGCGGAATCGCCGAAGCGATCACACGCATCGCTGGCAGCTCGGCGTGGTTCGAAGCGGGTTATGTGACTTATTCAAATGCCCAGAAGACCCGGCAATTTGGCGTGCCCGAGGCACTGTTCGTAGAGGCCGGGGCGGTCAGCCAGCCTGTTGTCGAAGCCATGGTGCGAGGTGCGCAGCGTGAAAGCGGCGCGCGATTCGCCGTCGCAGTCAGCGGTGTTGCAGGGCCTGGCGGTGGTTCGCCGGATAAACCGGTCGGTACCGTATGGCTGTGTTGGGGCAAGGATGATGCGCTTGTCGCACAGCGTCGCCAGTTCGATGGCGACCGGGATCAGGTCCGTCGACAGACGGTCGAAGCCGCGCTGCAAGGGCTTATACAGCTTGCGCGTGGAGAAATGCCAAAACAGGGGTAGGCGCGCGCTCATCGCTGTGGAATAATACTGTCTACTTATACAGGTGTTGTGGCCATCAAGGCCCTAATTGAATTTGATTACGTGAGGACTTCAATGGACGACAACAAGAAGAAAGCCTTGGCTGCGGCCTTGGGTCAGATCGAGCGTCAGTTCGGTAAAGGTGCCGTGATGCGCATGGGCGACCATGATCGCCAGGCTATTCCTGCCATCTCCACCGGTTCGCTGGGTCTGGATATCGCACTGGGCATCGGCGGTCTGCCGAAAGGCCGGATCGTGGAAATCTACGGTCCAGAGTCTTCCGGTAAAACCACGCTGACGTTGTCGGTCATCGCGCAAGCCCAGAAAATGGGTGCTACCTGTGCGTTTGTCGACGCCGAGCACGCGCTTGATCCGGAATACGCCGGCAAACTGGGCGTCAATGTCGACGACCTGCTGGTTTCGCAGCCGGACACCGGTGAGCAGGCGCTTGAAATCACCGACATGCTGGTACGTTCCAACGCCATCGACGTCATCGTTGTCGACTCCGTTGCTGCGCTGGTGCCTAAGGCAGAGATCGAAGGCGAAATGGGTGATATGCACGTGGGTCTGCAGGCACGTCTGATGTCGCAGGCGCTGCGCAAGATCACCGGTAACATCAAGAACGCCAATTGCCTGGTGATCTTCATCAACCAGATCCGCATGAAGATCGGCGTGATGTTCGGTAGCCCGGAAACCACTACCGGTGGTAACGCCCTGAAGTTCTACGCTTCGGTACGTCTGGACATCCGCCGTACAGGCGCAGTGAAAGAAGGCGACGAGGTTGTCGGCAGCGAAACCCGCGTCAAGGTCGTGAAGAACAAGGTGGCTCCGCCATTCCGTCAGGCCGAGTTCCAGATTCTTTACGGCAAGGGTATCTACCTGAACGGTGAAATCGTCGATCTGGCCGTTCTGCATGGTTTTGTCGAGAAGTCCGGCGCCTGGTACAGCTACCAGGGCAGCAAGATCGGTCAGGGTAAAGCCAACTCGGCCAAATTCCTGGCAGACAATCCGGAAATCTGCAAAGCGCTCGAGAAGCAGATTCGCGACAAGTTGCTCACCCCTGGCGTCGACACCAAAGCTGTCGGTTCCCGCGAAGCTGCCGTTGCTGATGATATGGCCGAAGCAGACGCTGATATCTGATAGTCATGCCTGTCGTACTTGATACACCTGTCGCCGTAAGGCGCACTGCAATGGACCTGCTCGCACGTCGCGAGCACGGTCGGGTCGAGCTGACGCGTAAACTGCGTCAGCGCGGCGCTCCCCCTGAGCTTATCGATGCAGCACTCGACCGTCTGGTCGAGGAAGGCCTGCTCTCTGAATCCCGTTACCTTGAAAGCTTCGTTTCTTACCGGGCACGTTCGGGCTACGGTCCTGTTCGTATTCGAGAAGAGCTGAATCAGCGTGGCTTGCAACGTGCCGACATTGAGCAGGCGCTCAGGGAATGTGGTGTGGATTGGCAGGAGAAGCTTCACGAGCTCTGGCAGCGCAAGTTTGCCGGTGCTTTGCCTGTTGATGCTCGTGAGCGAGCCAGGCAGGGAAGGTTTCTGAGTTATCGCGGCTATCCGCTGGATATGATCGGCCGCTTGTTAAGCGGCCGTGGCGGGGATGACTGAGGTATCAGAGCGTTTTCTGTGGCGCTTGATCCTGCGCGCCATCTCTTGTCGCTGAGGCGTCTTTCCAGTTTTCCTGTTGATTGATGTAGTCCACCAGTTCACGAAGCCTGCCCTGATTGCGTCCTGTGAAGGTAAACGCAAGTCGTGTCAGGTGACTGAATTGAACTTCATCGTGCTCCTCGCCCTGATAGCTGTGCTGATGAAAGTTTTCATTGATACACAGATCGGCGAAAGCTTCCTGCATGTGCTCCAGAGCCTTCGCGCTGAGCGCGTAGCGCATGCGGATCACAAACTTGTTCTTCAGCCAGCGGCTGGAGTGGAAGTTGCCATAAAACTGGTTGATCTCTTCCACGGCGTCATCGGCGCTGTAGACCAGTCTCATCAGTTTCATATCGGCTGGCAGAATGTAGTGGTTGTCCTGCAACTGGTTTTTGATGAAGTCCAGTGCACCTTGCCAGAAGCTGCCGCCAGGGGTGTCCAGTAACACGACGGGCACCAGAGGGCTTTTGCCGGTCTGTATCAATGTAAGCACTTCCAGCGCTTCGTCCAGGGTTCCAAACCCGCCTGGACACAGCACCAGTGCGTCGGCTTCCTTGACGAAGAACAGCTTGCGTGTGAAGAAGAAGTGGAAAGGCAGCAGGTTTTACGTGCCCTCCACCGTAGGGTTGGCGTGCTGCTCGAAGGGCAGGGTAATGTTGAACCCCAGGCTGTGTTTCAGACCTGCACCTGCGTGGGCTGCCGCCATGATGCCGCCACCTGCGCCGGTGATGACCATCATGTCCGAGCGGGCAAGCTTTTCGCCCAGCTCTCTGGCCTGTGCGTAAAGGGGGTGCTCTTGAGGGGTGCGAGCAGAGCCGAATACGGTGACTTTGCGGCGGCCCTTGAAGCGCTCGAGCACCCGAAAGGCTTTGTTCAGTTCGCGCAGGGTTTGCAGCGTTATCTTGACGTCCCAGCGATTGCGGTCGTCCTGGGCCATGCGTAGCACCGTGAGCATCATGTCGCGATACAGCGGCAGGTTTCTGGTACCAGGAGCAACCTCGTTGATGTGCTCTTCAATTTTGCTGGTCAGGTCGAGCCCGTTGCTTTGAAAGTGTCGGGATAGAAGATCGTCAGGTACATACGGCATTCGGGGTTTATCCTCCTGCAGAATCAATGGCCCGGTGGGGCGTGTTGAATCGATGATGTCCAGGTTTGCAGAGAAAGGCTACCCATTCCCTGTTCATTGCCAGGGCGGATTCATTGCAGGATGTCTTGAGCGTTGCTGAACTGACGCGCCTGAGGGACAGGCGCGCGGGGAGGGTGCCAGGTGCCGAGGGTACTTACTTTTTCGGCTTTACAGTGCAATCCGACGCCTGAAAGGTCTGGGTCGCAACCGGGCGGTTGGTCTTGTACTCGGTGAACTGATACTTGAGGACGGCCCCCTTGGTCATCAACTGGCGGAAACCGTTGTTGTGGCAAACGCTGTTGCCCAACTGGTTGCGCATCACGTCCGGGTTGGCGCGCATTTGCTGGGCCTGACCTTCGCGTACGCTCAAGTGGTTGATCAATTCGTTGCCACTGACGGTATAGCCCTGATCGAGGATGTCTTCGTTGATCGCTCTTGGCGTGCCGACACTGCTTTCCTTAGCCACTTTTTCCAGCATCTTGCTGAGTTCGAACTCCTGTTTCGACGCCGCTTGGGCGCATAGCGGAGCAACGAGCAAAAGCGTAAGGGTGGGTACGATAAGGCGCAGCATAAACTCTCCTGATTAAGTGGCTGGCCGTTGGACCAGCGACTTCAAAGTGCGTTCCGGGCAGCCCGCCGATAACGCGGGTTGCAATGGCGCAGCAGTATAGAGCAGGAGTCTTCATCGGGCCTAGGGGCTGTACCCGTTTCAACACGGTCTCTCTGAAGCGGGAACAGATCGAGGACCGAAAGCGGGTTGAAGTGCCGGGGCTCTGATAAACTGCGCGCACTTTAATCCTGCCGAGTCTTTGTGGTGTCGATGTATTCCCCCCGCAGGCGTGTCCTGTAATGAGTCATGCCGTTTCCCGTCTGCGCGACGAGCGTCTGGCCCGCAGTACCAAGCCCTTTATTGCTCGCGGTTCGCGCGCGCCGCGCTGTCCGGATTGCCGGGTTATCTCCAGTTATTGCCTGTGCGCGTGGCGACCTGCCGTGACTGCCGAGTCAGGCATGTGCCTGCTGATGTACGACACCGAGCCTTTGAAGCCGACCAACACCGGCTGGCTGATCGCCGATGTCATCAAGGACACCCACGCCTTCGGCTGGTCGCGAATAGATGTCGACGAGCAATTGCTCGCCTTGCTGGACGATCCGCAGTGGCAGCCCTACATCGTCTTTCCTGGTGAATTCGTTGCCGAGGAGCGTGTGGTCAATAAGGTGTCGCGCATGGATGGCAAGCGTCCGCTGTTCATTCTGCTGGATGCCACCTGGACCGAAGCGCGCAAGATGTTCCGCAAAAGCCCGTATCTGGAAAGGTTTCCGGTGTTGACGCTGGAGCCCGAGCAGATCTCGCGTTACCGTTTGCGCCGATCAAGGCGAGACGATCACTTCTGTACTGCCGAAGTCGCCGCGCTTTGTCTGGAGCTGGCCGGGGATACCTGCGCCAGTGGTGTACTGGATGCTTATCTGGATGTGTTCAGCGCTCATTATCTGGGTGCCAAGTACCTCAAGCCGATAGACCCTGACGACGCGGCCCACACTCATTTGAAGGCTTTTATTTGAAGGCTTTCTATCACGCAGTGTTGCGGATCTGCCCTGTATGGGCTAATTGCCATCCATGTTCTCGGGCAATGACGCTTCGCGCTTGACCGTCATGGTCTTGCTGGGCATGCTTGGCGCCGCCTGGAAGCCGATTCATCTTGTCTGGTGTGGCACCGACGCTCTTTTCGGGTTGTCGCGATGCGCATTCGCCAGTCTTGCTGGGTGGCCGATTCTGTCGGCCCTCACTATAAAAACAGGATCACTACATGACCTACGACATCCTGATCGCTGATGATCATCCCCTGTTTCGCAGTGCGCTGCATCAGGCGCTGAGCATTGGCCTGGGGCCTGAAGCGCGGCTCGTCGAGGCAGAAAGCATTGCCCAGCTTGAATCCCGTCTGGGAGAGAAGGCTGATTGGGATCTGGTTCTGCTGGACCTGAACATGCCAGGGGCTTATGGCTTCTCCGGGCTGGTCCTGTTGCGCGGCCAATATCCGCAGATACCGGTGGTGATGGTTTCGGCTCAGGAAGAGGCGTCGATAGTGGTGCGTTCCAGAGAATTTGGTGCCAGCGGGTTCATTCCTAAATCCAGCCCCCTTGAAGTCATTCAGCAGGCGGTGCGCACCGTGCTCGATGGCGACGTCTGGTGGCCGCCGCAGGTCAATGAAGTGATCAGTGTTTCGGATGAAGCGAAGGCTGCAAGCGCTGGCCTTGCCAGCCTCACGCCCCAGCAGTTTCGAGTATTGACGATGGTCTGTGAGGGGCTGCTGAACAAGCAGATTGCCTCAGAACTCAGCGTCTCCGAAGCCACTATCAAGGCGCACGTCACGGCGATTTTCCGCAAGCTTGGCGTACGCACGCGAACTCAGGCAGCGTTGTTGTTACAGCAGCTTGAGTCCATCTCGTCCAGTTAACGGTGTTCAGGTTGCGAGCATTCACGCTTTTTTGACCTTTAGTGCCTTAGCTTTCCTCATCTTTTTTACACAGCAGCCTCTCTATGTCGCCCTTCAAAGGCCAAACCGGTCTAAAACGTATCCTCAATGCCGCAGCCTATTCTCTGGACGGTCTGTCAGCTGCTTTCAAAGGCGAAGCCGCTTTCCGCCAGCTGGTACTGCTTAACGTGGTGTTGGTCCCGCTATCGTTTTTCCTGCACGTCAGCAAGGCCGAGCATGCCTTGCTGGTCGCCGTTTGCCTGCTGGCCCTGATTGTAGAATTGCTCAACTCAGCTGTAGAGGCTGCCATCGACCGAATCTCTCTGGACCTGCACCCGTTGTCCAAGAACGCCAAGGACATGGGCAGCGCTGCCCAGTTCATCGCCTTGAGCATGATCGCTCTGGTGTGGGGCATTGTGCTGCTGGGTTAGGGCTTGTTCAATACAGGCTTGGCAGCACGATCTCGTCGCTGCGCTTCACTCCGGCGGTGAACGCGCGGCACAGTTCGAGGAATTCGCGCATGGCTGACGTCTGATATTTCTGTTTGTGCCAGATGAAATAGAACTGACGTGCCAGATCCAGCTCAGGCGTGGCCAATTCCACCAGATTGCCGCGACGAAACGAGTCGCGTAGCGCCAGTCTGGAAATGCAGCCAATGCCCAGTCCGGATTCCACTGCCCGCTTGATGGCTTCGGTGTGTTCCAGCTCCAGTCGGACATTCAGCCCGTTGCGGTGGTGACGCATGGCCTGATCGAACGTCAAACGCGTGCCTGAACCTTGCTCTCGCAGTATCCAGGCTTCATGGGTCAGTTCTTCCAGCGTTACATGGGCGCGTTTGGCCAGTGGATGCTGTGGAGCACAGAACACCACAAGTTCGTCTTCGACCCAGGACTGCACTTCGATGTCCGGGTGGCTGCAATCGCCTTCGATCAAGCCCAGATCAATCTCGTAGTGGGCAACCTGTTGCACGATATGCGCGGTGTTCTGGACGTGCAGTTTGACCTGGCTTTCCGGGTGACGCTGCATGTAGCCGCCGATCAGCAGGGTCGCCAGATAATTGCCAATCGTCAGTGTGGCCCCGACTGCCAGCGAGCCAAAGCCTGATTTACCGTTCAGCAGGTCTTCGATTTCCTTTGCCTGATCCAGCAGAGCGACGGCCTGCGGCAGTAATTGCCTGCCCGTGGCATTAAGGCTTAGCCGCTTGCCGGCGCGGTCAAACAGCTGGCAGCTCGATTGGCGCTCCAGCTCGGTGATGGAGGTGCTGGCAGCCGACTGCGAAAGCGAAAGCAGCACGGCTGCTTTGGAGACGCTTTCCTGCCGGGCGACGGCAACGAACACTTGGAGCTGGCGGAGAGTAAATCGCATATCTATATAACCGATAACCTATATCTTGATAATTCATTTAACAGATATTGTGTCTGCCACTAGAATGTCGCGCAATAGCGCAGTGCTTCTGCGCGCACTATTTTTTCAGGAGTCTTCACGTACATGAGCAACATGAACCACGAGCGTGTCCTCAGCGTCCACCATTGGAACGACACCCTCTTCAGTTTCAAGTGCACCCGCGACCCTGGTTTGCGTTTCGAGAACGGTCAGTTCGTCATGATCGGTCTGCAGCAGCCAAACGGTCGTCCGCTCATGCGCGCCTACTCGATTGCCAGCCCGAACTGGGAAGAGCATCTGGAATTTTTCAGCATCAAGGTGCCGGACGGTCCCCTGACCTCGCAGTTGCAGCACCTCAAGGAAGGCGATGAAATCATCATCAGCAAAAAGCCTACGGGTACGCTGGTGCTGGACGACCTCAAGCCGGGCAAACATCTTTACCTGTTGAGCACGGGTACTGGCCTGGCGCCGTTCATGAGCGTGATTCAGGACCCTGAAACCTACGAGCGTTTCGAGAAAGTCATCCTGTGCCACGGCGTGCGTTACGTGAACGAAGTCGCCTATCGCGAATTCATCACCGAGCATCTGCCGCAGAACGAGTTCTTTGGTGAAGCGCTGCGTGACAAGCTGATCTACTATCCGACTGTCACCCGCGAGCCGTTCGAGAACGAAGGTCGCCTGACCGATCTGATGCGCAGTGGCAAACTGTTCAGCGATATCGGCTTGCCACCGATCAACCCACAGGACGACCGCGCCATGTTGTGCGGTAGCCCGAGCATGCTCGACGAGACCAGCGAAGTGCTCAACAGCTTTGGTCTGACCGTTTCGCCACGCATGCGTGAGCCCGGCGACTATCTGATCGAGCGTGCATTCGTCGAGAAGTAAGTTGGCCTTACAAAACCCGCCTCGTCCCTGAAGGGATCAGGCGGGTTTTTATTGCTCGGGATTTGTCGCTGGCATCCCTTCAGGCCAGCAGGACTTCAAGCACGCAAATCACACCGGTAGTGCCAGCGTACGTCCAGATCCCAGAATTGAGCGCCGTAGCGGCGTTCCGGCGTCGGTAGCTGATAGGCCGGGCGCGGGTCCTGCGCCAGGCATTGCTCGATCAGCTCGACCAGCGGCTCACTCAGGCGTAGTGCGTGTTCGCGAGCCTGCAGCAGGGCGGCGTCCTGCCACTGCACCGGTATCAGGGCCGGCGCAGCGCTGGCGATGTGGTTGGTCGCCTCGGCGATTGCATCGGCGTAGGGTTCGTATGGCTTGATGTCCAGCACTGGTGTGCCATCCAGCAAGTCGATGCCGGACAGCCACAGGCGACCGGCTTCGACTTTGTCCAGCCTGACCACCGACTGGCCGATGCCATTGGGGCGATGCGTCGCGCGCGTGGCAAATACCCCCATCGACTGGTTGCCGCCCAGACGCGGAGGGCGAACCTTCAGGCGCGGCTTGTCTTCCAGCGCCATATGGAACAGAAACAGCAGCCAGACATGACTGACCTCTTCCAGCCCTTGAACAGCCTCACCCTGATCGAAAGGCGCCACCAACTCCAGCACTCCACGTGCTGCCGGGGCCAGCTGTGGCTGGCGGGGGATGGCGAATTTCTCCTTGAAACAGGAGCGTACGAAGCCGACAGGGGAGACGTTGTAACTCATGGTGCCGACCGGTTCAGCCACGCACGCGCAGGGTCAGACCCTTGAGGAAATTGCGTAGCAGTTGATCGCCACAGGCGCGGTAGTTGGTGTGTCCGACCTTGCGGAACAGTGCGCTCAGCTCTGGCTTGGAAACCGGAAATTCTGCGGATTTCAGGATGGCATGCATGTCGTCTTCTTTCAGTTCGAAGGCCACGCGCAGTTTCTTCAGAACAATGTTGTTGGTAATCGGCAGATCAATCGGCTGCGGCGGACGGCTTTCGTCCTTGCCACGTTTGAAGTAAACCAGGCCATCGAGAAAATGCGCCATGATTTCATCGCTGCAATCCAGATAGCCCTCTTCTTCCTCTTTCTTCATGAAAGCGATGACATCGCTTTTGGACACTTCAAAACCGGTCAGACCGATGATTTCGACAACCTTGCTGTCGCTGATATCGAGCATGTAGCGCACGCTGCGCAGTACGTCGTTGTTCATCATGAGGCGTGTTTCCTGATAAGTCGTATGGCGGCGCATGACGGTGATCATGCGCGCGGTAATAGGTCGGGTGCCGAGGGAGTTAAAACTTTTCCTTGGTCGTCATGTAGCGCCACTGGCCTTCGGGCAGTTTGCCCATGGACACGCCGCCGATGCGGATGCGACGAATGGCGACGATCTTCAGGCCAACGGCTTCACACAACAGGGCAATGATGCCGGGCTGCGGGTTTTTCATTGCAAAGCGCAGGCGGTTCTCGTTCTGCCAACTGGCCTTTACGGCGGGCAGTTCCTTGCCTTTGTAGGTCAGGCCGTGATTCAGCCGGTTCAGGCCATGAGCAACCATTTCGCCCGAGATTTCCACCACGTATTCCTGCTCGATCTTGCTGCGGTCATCGGTGAGCTTGCGCAGGATTTTCCAGTCCTGGCTGAACACCATCAAGCCGCTGGCATTGGCTTGCAGGCTTGAAATCGCCTCAAGGCGCATGAAGTGGCCCTTGAGCGGACGCTTGCTGTAGCTGTGCTCGACCGAGAGCGTGCCCGGCGTGATCATCTGCAAAGCCTCTTCGGCGCTTGCCGAGGCAGGCTTGTGCAGGATTATCGTGACCGGTTCAGGGGAGTCGGCCTTGGCATCCGGGCTGAGCTCGATTTTCTGGGTGCTGACCTTGAAGTGCGGCTCTTCGATGACCACGCCGTCCACAGTAACCCAGCCACCCTCGATAAACAGTTCGGCCTCCCGGCGGGAGCAACCGACCAGCTCGATAAGGCGTTTGGAAAGGCGAATGGGGTCTGTCATGAAGAAAAGCCGTTTACTGATGGGAAAGGCGCCATTGTAACCGCCTCACGCTGGTTAATCGCGGCAACATTGCATTTGCGCTGTAATCGATGTCAGTTACGACGGGTCAGGCGCATTCTGAGCATCGGATAAGGCTGACCCAAACCGTCGACTTCAGAACGGCTGACAACGTCGAAACCATGCCGGAGGTAAAACCCCAGTGCCTGAGTGTTCTGCTCGTTGACGTCCAGTTCACGGATGTCGAAGTGCTCGATTGCGTGGGTCAGCAGCTGCGTGCCCAGCTTTTTCCCGCGATGGTTCGGGTCGATGAACAGAATATCCAGTCGGTTTTTGTTCACGCCCGCGAAGCCCGTGATGTTGAGCTGCTCATCCCGGGTGCAGAACAGCGTCACGCTGTCCAGATACTGTGTCAGCAACCCCTTGAGCCTGATGATGTAGGCGTCCGGTAGAAAGTCATGGGTGGCGCGCACCGAGCGCTCCCACACCTCGCTCATCTCCGGGTAATCGTTGGTGTCCGGGGTATATAACCGCATCTCGCGTTCTCCTTTCGGCCAGTCTTGCATAGACAACGGCCAGAGACGAAAAAGCCCTGCCGGTTCAAGGGCAGGGCTTTCGGTTACGGCAAGGGGCTGTGCTTACAGCATCTCGGCCCACAGGTCGTATTCGTCAGCATCGGTAACGCGGCACATGATCTTGTCGCCTGGCTGAACGGTGCTGCCCTCTTCCAGACCGATGAACACGTTGCCGTCGATTTCCGGAGCATCGAAGAAGCAGCGGCCTACGGCGCCACGATCATCGACTTCGTCGATCAGTACTTCGATTTCCTTGCCGATCTTCATTTGCAGGCGCGCAGCGCTGATTGCCTGTTGATGAGCCATGAAGCGATCCCAGCGGTCCTGCTTGACGTCATCCGGCACGATGGCCGCATCCAGCAGATTGGCAGGAGCACCTTCAACCGGCGAATACTGGAAGCAGCTGACGCGGTCCAGTTGGGCTTCGGTCAGCCAGTCCAGCATGTACTGGAAGTCTTCTTCGGTCTCACCGGGAAAGCCGACGATGAATGTCGAGCGGATAATCAGATCAGGACACTGCTCGCGCCAGTTCTTGATGCGTGCCAGTGTCTTGTCTTCAAAGGCTGGCCGCTTCATCAGCTTGAGGATTTTCGGGCTGGCGTGCTGGAACGGGATGTCCAGGTACGGCAGGATCTTGCCGGCCGCCATCAGCGGAATCAGTTCGTCGACGTGCGGGTACGGGTAAACGTAATGCAGGCGAACCCAGACGCCCATCGAACCCAGCGCCTGGCACAGCTCGGTCATGCGGGTCTTGACCGGCTGGCCGTCCCAGAACCCGGTGCGGTATTTGACGTCAACGCCATAGGCGCTGGTGTCCTGGGAAATAACCAGCAGCTCCTTCACGCCGGATTTGACCAGACGCTTGGCCTCATCCAGTACATCGCCAACCGGACGGCTGACCAGCTTGCCGCGCATCGACGGGATGATGCAGAAGCTGCAGCTATGGTTGCAGCCTTCGGAAATTTTCAGATACGCGTAGTGGCGCGGGGTCAGCTTGACGCCTTGCGGTGGCACCAGGTCGATCAGCGGATTGTGGTCCTTGCGGGGCGGCACGACATCGTGCACTGCGTTGACCACTTGTTCGTACTGCTGCGGGCCGGTCACCGACAGCACGCTGGGGTGCACATCGCGAATGACATTTGCGTCAACGCCCATGCAGCCGGTCACGATGACCTTGCCGTTTTCCTTGATTGCTTCGCCGATCACTTCCAGCGACTCGGCCTTGGCGGTGTCGATGAAGCCGCAGGTATTGACCACGACCACGTCGGCATCCTCGTAGGTCGCAACGACTTCGTAACCTTCCATGCGCAGCTGGGTCAGGATGCGTTCGGAATCAACGAGTGCCTTCGGGCAACCCAGTGAAACGAATCCGACCTTTGGGGCGGACGGCGTGGTGACGGTGGACATGGCAAACCTCGGCGTGAAGGGCACCCGAACGCGAAGCGCAGGCGCTGACTGGGCGCTTGCTGCGCCTCTGATCAAAAAGTGCGCAATTCTAGCGGTGAGCGGGCGCGATGACCAGCGTTTGGATGAGAATTGCGACGTATGTCAGGCGAGGAGAGGATTTATGCTCAAAGAGCGCTTGGCTGTTGCGCGAGCCTGCATACTTTGTGTGCGCAATTGTCAGGTTCGGGAGGGAGGCGCATTGGTTGAGACCTTCAGGATATGCAGGACGTATCTGGCTACGCTCTCGGCCGCGAGTTGAAGTCGTATTTGCCTGAAGGCTGTTCCGTTTCATCAGATGCGCACTGATGAAACGGGAGCCATCGCCATAAGGATCTAACCTCGGGCCGATTGACCTGTTAACCCCGTGGCTCGTGCATCGGGCACCCATTGTGCTGACTGCGAAAGCCCGCCGAGTGTTCGTAGGCAGGTTTGCGCACTCGCATCACTCCGCCCAGCGGACGGTGCGCCTCAAGACCATGCCATGGGCTGAATGACATGCCTTCATCGATTTCCTGAATGCTTTGCTCTGACCACGAGGATTGGCGGGGGACATCGATTCGAGCGACTGCCACGTAGGGGCTGAGGTCTTCCGGCCAGATCGCCGACGCATCCTCTACCGGCATCTTCTCCAGGTCCGTGGCCAGCTGGATACGAACCTCCCAGCTGGCATCGTTTTCGAGGAAAAACGCTTTGACTACTTCACGCAGGCCATCCGGCTTGTCTTTCAGGTCCACAGCCTTGTCGGTCAGCGCCATCAACTCTGCGGAAATGGGGACTACGCTCAGCTTGGCGTAGTAGGGCCCTTACAGAAAAGGTACGACGGTGTAGAACGTCTCGCCGAGAATATGAGTCATCGGGTGCCCGCCGAGACTTCTCAGTGTGCCACTCTCGCCCCGGCAGACTCGATAGCGGACTCGATACCGCGAAGGACTGCAGACAATGCCTTCTTCATGCCCGGCGCTTTGTCAGTTGTTTTGGCCAATAACTTCAAGGTTTTCAAAAAAGCCTTGGGGTCCCTGGCAGTAAAGGCCTTGGCGTTCTGCATGACGAAATCCTGGGTCGATGCGTCGGCGCTGCCGGGCAAGCGCGTGCCTTCGATACCCACAAGTTTGATCGCCAGCCCCCTGGGCGTTGAGACCTTGTCGTCAAGAATATCCCCCGGGTTGGTTGAGAACCGCATGAAGAGCGGGAAATTTCCAGGTTTCGCAAACGCGCCTTGAGCCAGCGGCTCGGGCAGGTCGTCATAGACCTGAATCTGCCCGCGAAGTGACCCGTGTGCCTTGGCATGCACACTGCGAATGGCGTGCCCGGTGTCTTGCAGAGTGGTTTCAAGAATGGAATGCATGGCTTCCACCAGCTCTTTGGTATGCCCCCCGAAGGTTGGACAATTATCCACTTACGCTGCCTTGGCGGCCTGCATCCTG
>NZ_LKBW01000011.1 GCF_002699855.1 Pseudomonas amygdali
GAGCGTGAGGAACGATCACTTCAACTATCGTGCGGCGCTCCGCGTCGCATGCAATTTCTGGACGCTCCGCGTCCTCTTGACGACGGAGAGCGTCGTGAACTGCACTCCCACGCTGGAGCGTGTGGAACGAGAATCCCGACGATCGTGCCAACGCTCCGTGCAGTAGAGCCCGTCCACTAAAAGTTGACGGTGGCCGACAATCTTGCCGTTCTGGGTGCGCCCATGAATAGGTAGTCGTCACCCAGATACTCCCCGGCATCACGCCAGTAGCGTTTGTCGAAGAGGTTGTCGACGGTCAGTGTGTAGTCATTGACCTGCACGGAGCCTTCACGGTCAGCGTACTTGCTGGCGCTGTACTGCATCCCGCCGAGTAAGGCGAGCCCGGGCACCGGCAGGCTATAGTCCGCTTGCAGGGTGCCACGGTATCTGGGCACATTGAGGGCCTGATGATCGTCATAGGCCTCGGTGCCGCTGTCTTCAACGCGCGCCCGGATGGCCGCCGCACTGGCGGATATCTGCAGGCGGTCGGTCACCCAGCCACTCGCCCCCAGTTCAAGCCCGGTGTTTTTCTGCTCGCCTTGCTGCACATAGGTAAACGTGCCGTCATCGTTGGGCCTGGAATACTGGTAAGCCTGACGGGCTTGAAACACTGCGGCCGTCAGGCTCATACGCTGCCAGTCATACTTGATACCCGCTTCCAGTTGTCGAGACACGGTGGGCGCAAGAATTTCACTGGCGTTGGTAGTGAACCAGGCAGCTGTCCCGCCCAGCGAGAGGCCTTTGCTGTAGCTGGTGTAGAGCGAAACGTTGTCCACCGGTTTGTAGATCAATGCCGCCTGCGGCAGGAACACGTAACGCTCGGTGTGTCTTGCGTCGCTGCCGTCTTCGGTAAACGCCTGCTCGTCGAGCCGCACTTGTCGCCCGCCCAGCACGGTCTGCCAGTGCTCGTTGAAACTGATCCGGTCGATGATAAACAGCCCGTACTGGCGGCTGTCCAGACGGCGCTCGGTATGTGGCAGTGTCAAAGGCGACGGTGCCACCGATTCAGGCGACTCGTTGATCGTGCCTGAGCCGACGAATTCATTGAAGGTCCCGCGCGTGTCCACGGTGCGGCGGTAGGCGCTGGTGCCGAAGGTTAGCTCGTGCCCCAGTGATCCGGTATTGAACGTACCGGACATTGCCGCTTCGACCTCGTCGTTACGGCGCGTGTCGTCCGGGCTGCGGAAGTCGTAGATGTCGTAGCCACCCTCGGCGCTGAAGTGGTTGGGTACCGCTTCGGCTGCGCAGCTGGCCGAGCCGTAACAGCCCCACGCACTCAGGCTGCCCTTCCAGCTGTCGTTGAACCGGTATTCGAAACGCCCGCTCATGTTCAGCGAGTCGATGCCCACCGGATTGGACCAGTTTTGATAGCCCAGCAGCTTGCGTGGCGAGGCGTCGTGAGGCAGCACCGTGCCGCCGAGCAATTGATAACCGGGCACCGAGCGCTGCTCTTTGCTCTGATACTCGATGTCGAGTTGCAGCAAGGCGCGCTCGCTGATGTTCCAGTCGAAGGCCAGCGAGGCGAAATCACGCTGGCCATCGGCGTGCTCGACGTACGAGCGAATGTCTTCATGGGCCAGGTTGGCGCGCAGCCCGAACTGCTGTTCGCTGCCGAACCAGCCGCCGACATCGGTCGCGAGGTAGCGCTCGCCGTGTTCGTTGGTAGAGACCGTTACCGACCGGACATCCTGCGCGCGCTTGGTCTGATAGTTAATGACACCACCGGGCTCTGAAACGCCGCTCTGCAAGCCGGACAGCCCCTTGAGCAACTCGACCTGCTGCTTGTTCTCCAGCGCCACGTTCTGCTCGCCGGCAATGCTGCGGCCGTTGATGCGATAACTGTTGGCCGCGTTCAATGAGAAGCCGCGCACCACAAAGTTTTCGTAATAGCCTACCGGCGCATAGCCGTCGCCGACCGAGGCATCGTTGCGCAGCACGTCACTCAGCAGTTTTGCCTGACGGTCCTTGATCAGCGCTTCGCTGAACACTGAAACCGAGGCAGGCGTATCCAGCAGCGAAGCCTGATCAAACCCGTAAATCGACGCCCGACCAGCTTTATAGTCGCTGGCACCTTCCTGTTCGCTGAACCCGGTCACGTTGACCGCGTCCAGAGTGAGCGGATCCGCAGCCATTAGCTGCGAGGCAACAGCCATGCCCAACGGTAACAATCGCCAGGCATGACGCATGGCAGGTCGGTAGGGCGTACTCATCGATCAGACTCCGCAAGGACAGGTGCCTGGACAGACGCGATGCACCTTCCGGCAGGGGGCCAACCTTTTACGTTCACTGCCGGTTTTTTTCAACCTTTGCGTGACGGTCTGCCGGTAAAAGAATGACGCGGAAAAACTCTACTTACGTATCAGGGAAAGAAGCCACCGCAAAAAACGTTGCGCACCGGAATAATTAAGCATGAATTAAGTAAGTGTGGCTAATCTGAATTCAACAAAACCGCTGAACCAATCAGCGTGTCACGAATCCATTGAAACAGATCAATCAGAAAGGAATACCCTATGAAACTTATGCCTGCCGTCTTCGCCGCTGTTGCCCTCACTGCTGTTGCAGGTGCCGCCCAGGCCGACGTTGGTCCCGATGAAGTGATCCGCCTTTACAAGTCTCAGGCATTGGGTGACTTTGAACAGTTCAACAAGCAGGCCGTTGCCAAGCACACAGGCTTCACGGTCCACGATACCGAGCTGGAAAAAGAACGCGACGGCCGCCTGGTCTATAAGATCGAACTGAAAGACGCCAAGGGTGTGGAATGGAACTACGACGTCGATGCCAAGACGGGCGAAGTGGTACGTGACGCAAAGGATAACTGATCCGACTGCCCCAACAGTTATCGCACCGAGAAACCATAAGAAAACTCCCACTACATTGTGGGAATTTTCTTTTTCAAAGGTTTAACAGGTTATTACTGAGCCAACCCGACTTTCAGTAACTTCCCCTTGTCTTCATCCGTCAACAAATACAAGTAACCGTCCGGCCCCTGACGCACATCGCGTATCCGCTGTTTCATGCCTTTCAACAGCCGTTCTTCATGAACGATCTTGTCGCCATCAAATTGCAGCCTGATCAATTCCTCAGTGGCCAGCGCGCCGATGAACAGATTGTGATCCCACGCCTTGAACAGGCTGTGGTCATAGAACGCCATACCGCTGATGCCCGGTGACACTTCCCAGACCTGAAACGGTACTTTTGTGCCTTCGACAAACTTGCCTTTGGCTTCCGGAATCGGCTCGCCCGAATAATTGATACCGTGGGTCGCAATCGGCCAGCCGTAATTCTGGCCACGCTCGATGATGTTCAATTCATCGCCGCCCTTGGGCCCATGCTCGTTGGTCCACAACGTACCGGTCCACGGGTTGAGCGCTGCGCCCTGCTGGTTGCGATGGCCGTAGGACCAGATCTGGGGCCGGACGTTTTTCTGCCCGACAAAAGGGTTGTCTTTCGGCACACTACCATCCGGATAGATACGTACGATCTTGCCTTGCAGCTTGTCCAGGTCTTGCGCAGTGGGACGATCGTTGTTCTCGCCCAGCGCGATAAACAGATAACCGTCGCGATCGAATACCATCCGCGCGCCGAAGTGGTTGCCCACCGAGAGTTTTGGTTGCTGACGGAAGATAACCTCGAAGTCTTCCAGACGGGTCATGTCTTTGGACAGACGACCACGCCCTGCCGCAGTACCCGCAGTATCTCCCTCGGCAGCGGTTTTGCCACTGCCTTCGGAGTAGGTCAGGTAGACCATGCGGTCCTTGGCGAAGTCCGGGGAAAGCACGACGTCGAGCAGCCCACCCTGTTTTCTTGCCCAGACTTGCGGCACACCGGAAAGCGGCTCGGATAATTTGCCGTCCGCCGACACGATACGCAGGTTGCCGGAGCGCTCCGTCACCAGAATGCCCTGCTTGTCAGGCAGAAATGCCAGTGCCCATGGGTGATCCAGACCTTCGGCAACCGGGGTGACCGTGACGGTGCCTTGTTCGCTTTTGTAGGTTTCCGGGGCGGCGCTTGCCGTCAGCGGCAGGCTCAGAATGGCAGCAGCACACCAAGTGGCGATCAGGGTTTTTCTAAGCATGAGCGTTTCCTTATGCATTGAGTCGACGTCCCGCGGTGAAACGGGCTCGCTTGGTTGAAGATTCAGTTGGCGCGGCTGGGGTCGGTTGTCGGCGTAGAGGGACGCGGAGCATTCTGGCGCGTGGGGTAGCCGTTGCCGATACCGCCGTTCTCCAGCGTAGGCCTGCGCACAGGCGGCGCAATATTGGAGCCGGGCGCGCGGGGCGTGATTGACTCGGTGCCCTGACGGCTGTTGGGGTTGGAGCGCTTGATCGGGCTGTTATAGGGGTTGCTGCTGGCGCTGTTGTTGAGTGTGCTGTTTGGCAGTGTCTGCGCCTGAACAGCACCGATGCCACATGACGCAACCAGCACGCCCCCTACAAGATTGCGCAAAAAACTGTTCATCACTACCTCTTGGCAAAGGTGAAACTGCGGGGTAACCGTGAAGACTCAGGCCTTTGACGGCAGCCCAGGCCTCAGGTTCGACCCGACAGTGTCGATGAGCAAGCATAGCGGTGTGAGAGTTTGTAACAAGGATGGTCAAAGCGCATACCTTCAGCCATGCGCGACGCCACGCAGGCTTGGCCCTGGCGCAGGGCAAGGAAGCGCCACGCACAGATCACACATCGTGGCTTGCGGGCGTATCTACGCCGACTTCAAAGGCATCCTGAACGTGAAGGCAGTGCCCTGCTCTTGTGTCGAGCACACTTCAAGCGTACCGCCATGCGCCAGGGCTATCTCGCTGGCGATATAGAGCCCCAGGCCTAGCCCGGCTTGCGGCTCGTCGGTGATTGGCCGTGAGTAAGGGAGGAACAACTGCGAACGAACGGACTCGGGTATCGGCTCGCCCTGATTGGTAACGCTGAGTAGAAACAGATCACCGCGCACGCCCGCTGTCACCTCGACCGGGCTTTGGGGATCGCCGTGACTGATCGCGTTGGACACCAGATTGGACAGCAATTGTGCGATCCGCTCGTGGTCGCAGCGAATACGCTCCAACATCTTTATATCCGACTTGATCAGCCGGGACGGGTGAACGCGGCGTATCTCTGACACAACATGCTCAAGCGTTTCATCCAGCCCGTGTGCATCGTGCATGCTCAGCGGAATACCATGTCCCATGCGGCCACGGGCAAAGTCGAGCACGTCGTCGACCAGTTGTGAGGCGCGTTTGCCAGACGTCAGGATGTGTTGCACGACTTGCAGGGCCTTTTCATCCAGTGGCCGACGCAGCAGCAATTCGGCACTGGCATTGATGGCAAACAAAGGGTTGCGCAGGTCGTGCCCCAGAACGGCGATGAACTGCTCGCGCAGCTCTGCCACCTCACGCTCGGCCAGAAGGTCTTCACGCACTTGCTGCAGGTTTTCCTCGGCCTCGATCTGCAGTGCCAGAAGACGCGCAAAAGACGCCATCATCGACTCGATGGGGGTACCCGTCAGCTTGGCGGGTTTGGGGTCCAGCGCACAGATAGTGCCGAAAAAGGTGCCATTGGAGAGGAAGATCGGTACCGATATGTAACTCTGGAAGTTGTATAACCGCGGCGTATGGTGCTCACAAAACAGCGGATCCTCAGCGACATGATCAATCACCACAGCCTTGTGGGAGCTGCGAATCTCGTGGCAGATTGTGCTGCTGAGTTCCAGCTCGCCGCCGGGTTTCAAACCAAAATCCAGCTTGTCCAGAACCGCGCAGGCCATCCAGGTACTTTCGGTGACACGCGCCACGGCGGCAAAGCCCAGGCCGGTTGATTCGGTGATGACTTGCAGGATGGCCGGAACCGCGCTGATCCGGCTTATCTTGGCTACATCATTTGAAATGGATTGCCGCATGGAGAACCTGTATCAGCCTTGAGGTAATGGCGCAGCGTTTAGTCTAGGTCTGTAACGATCATTGTGCACCCGTGAATACGCCACGTTGACCGAAAAAAACCTGGCCGCACGTTCACTCATGCTGGAGGGCGCGGGAAGGCCACGGTGAACGTTGTACCCTCCTCAACCGACGAGCGAACCGTCACCTCACCCAGATGGGCTCGAACAATCTCACGAACAATGAACAGGCCAAGCCCGACTGTGCGGGTTTCGTCACTGTCGCTGACCACCCGTACGACCGGTTCGTACAGGTCGTCCACCTTCTCCATCGGTATGGGTTCGCCGACGTTGTGCACCGACAGCTTGATCAGCCAGGTATCGAAGGACGACGTGATCAAAACCTCGCTGCCGTCCGTGCCATAGTTGATGGCGTTGCTCACCAGATTGCCGAGCATTTGCAGGAGACGATCCGGATCCGCCGAGCACGCACCCTGTCCTTCGCTGCGATGCGTCAGCACCCTGTGCGGGAAAACCTGGCGCAGCTCTTCGACGCCTCGAGCAACAACCGCGTGCAGATCGATAGCCTGAGGGACCACGGCAATACCGCTGCCGACGCGGGCATGAGTAAAATCCAGCAGATCCACAATCATGCGGTCGGCCCGATCAGTGGAGTGGTGGATGTGCCCGAGGATTCGTTCTTGTCGCGACTCGAGTTGCGTGCGCTCCAGCAGCCCGGCCGCCATCTTGATTGCCGCCAGCGGGTTACGCAGGTCGTGGCTGACGATGCCAATCATCTGCTCGGCAAAAATGGCCCGTATTTCCGCCTCGGCGTGAGCCAGACGCAGGCGATTGCGTGCCGAGGTAAGTTCTGTCTGAACAGTCATCTGTTGCTGCAACAGCTCTTCGGCGATCTTGCGCGCAGCAAGCAGTTCACGTTCGTACTTGTTGCGCTCCTCGGCCATGAACACCGCCACTTCATGCAAAACCCCGGTCGGATGCTCGCGGCGTACGGCATTGAGCATCATGGGAATGGCGCGGCCATCGGCATGGATCAATTCAACCTTGACCTCGGCAATCGACCCCTGGGTCTGTAACAGCGGCGCCCAATGGGTTTGCAGGAAGACTTTGCCTGCCAGACTCAGCAGGTCTTGAAGGCGGCGACCCAGAACAGTTTCACGCTCAAGGCCCAGCCAACTGCAGAACGTCAGATTGGCACGCTCAATGGTGCCATTGGGCAAGGTAACCAACAGACCGCAGGCCGCATGTTCGTACAGGTCTTCTGTCACTGGCAGACTCACCTGTTCAACCGTCATGTGCAGCGCTCTCGTAAGACGCCAGAAACTGATTCATGGCGGTTATGCATTGCTGCGGCGCGCTCATGTGCGGGTAATGCCCAACATTGTCGATCATGTGCAAGGTGCTATCGGCAATGACACGGTGCAGGTACTCGCCAACCTGCACCGGCACCACCAGATCATCGCTGCTTTGCATGATCAGCGTCTTGCTTTTGAGTTTCGCGACATCGGCACGATGGTCGGAAAGAAAGGTTACGCGGGCAAACTGCCTGGCAATCTCGGCATTGGTACGACAGAAGCTGCTGGCAAGCTCTTCACCCAGTTCAGGCCGGTCAGAGGCGCCCATGAGTGTCGGCGCCATGGTGCTGGACCAGCCCAGGTAATTGCTTTCCAGCGTCTCAAGCAACGAGTCGATATCAGCGCGAGTGAAGCCGCCGACGTAATCACCGTCGTTGAGGTAATGGGGCGATGGACCCACCATGATATGGCCGTCGAACCGGCCGGGCGACTGCAGTTCAGCAAGCACCGCAATCATGCAACTGACCGAATGACCGACATGCACAACCGGGCCGTTTCCGGCGAACTCGTCGACCAGTTCCAGCAAGTCGCTTGCATAGCCCTTGAGCGACGCATATTTGTGCGGGTACCAGGCCGACACGTCGGAATCTCCGCTGCCTACCAGGTCGAACAGAATAACCTTGAAGCGTTCGGCGAAGTGCGGAGCTATGAAGCGCCACATGTGCTGATCACAGCCGAATCCATGAGCAAAAATCAGAGTGGCCGGTCCGTCGCCCACGATATTGACGTTATTGCGCTGTTGGACCGACATATCGGGCTCCGAAAATAACCAGGCAACCGGCCTGTTGTGCATACCGTAATGATGATGAGAGGAGATTATCACCGTTAAAGGCACACTAGTGGCACAAACAGCACTTTAAGTCCGGAGCGGAAGAAGATTATTGATCGATGATCAGGGTCGGGGCATTGAGGCCTGAGCGTCGGTTATGCACGCTGCCTCGCCAGGCTGAGGATGTGTGACGCAGAATCTCACCAAAGGCATGCCAACGCAGAGCATTGGCACGGCAGGCAAGTATCGCGATGACTATTGTGGCAATTGCGCTGGTCCGAGCCCGTTCTCGGACTCATGACCTGGAGGTTTCACCCCCCTTACTCGCCGATATCTTCGTTCCACAACTCAGGCTTGCTGGCGATGAAGCCCTGCATCATGTGCTTGCACTCCTGGTTATCAAGCACCTCGATCTGCACGCCACGCGAGCGTAGGAGTTCTTCCTCGCCCATGAACGACTGGTTCTCGCCGACGATCACCTTGCGAATGCCGTAGAGCAGGATCGCCCCGCTGCACATCGCACAAGGAGACAGCGTGGTATAGAGCACCGCGTCACGGTACACGCGGGCCGGTTGGCGACCGGCGTTTTCGAGGGCATCCATTTCGCCGTGCCTGGTTGCACTGCCCTCTTGCACACGGCGGTTATGCCCCCGACCAATGATCTTGCCCTCGTGAACAATGACCGAACCGATGGGGATTCCACCTTCTTTCAGCCCTAGTTGTGCCTCATCGATTGCAGCCTGCATGAATGCGTCCATGGTTTTGCCTCATATCATCGAATGGATGTCAGCGTTGCAGTGCTGCCTGAGCGTTGCCCAGCGCACGACTTACGAATTGTCCCAGCAGCTCCGAGGACCGGGCTTTCATGTCGGCACTGACCTGGGTGTTTCTGGCTCTGAATCTGCTCACCAGGTAAGGCGAGTCCTCGCCCTGATTGAGCGAACGCAATTCCTCGGCCGTAAATGAATGGGCATAGGCCGCTGCCAGATTGCGGTCCCATTGCGATTGATACTCAGGTTGCAGGCGCTGCAACTCTTTTTGCACCAGTTCCTGAGCTTCGGTCTTGCCAATTGCTTGCACGATACCGGCAAACGTCGCTGTGCGCGAGGCGACCTGATAACCCAGCCACGCCAGACCTTCGCCCAGATTTCGCTGTTCCACCAACGCCAGCGCCATGTCATCCGCTTCTTCAGCATTGACCGGGTGCAGCGCGTCCAGGCACAGGCAGGCCCTGAGTGCCAGACAGGTCTGCCACGCACCTCGCGAGCCCTGGATGTAATCAGCCATGGCTCCTCCTGAGCATGAATTGACTGAGCCCTGAACTTAACAGCTCGGCAGAGCTTTACCACCCGACACGTCGTATACCGGCCATTGATGACGTTATCAGCTATGCCCATTCCATGATCCTTGCAGCGCAACGGTCAAAGGCTGTGACTGACTTTGGCGGCAACATCGGCCGGCAACCAGGCTTTCCAGACCTCGGGGTGCTGCTTGAGGAACCTGGCGGCGGCCACGCCGGGGTCCTCATGTTTGTCACTCATTTCACCCAATGTCCGGTTGAGCAGATCAATCGGAAAATCGACGTTTTTGAAGACACTCACCAACTCAGGGTATTGCTTGCTGAATTCTGCCGACACACCAATAGACAGCGTCGCCGCCAGCGAAGAGGTGCCACGCGGGTTGGGATTACTGGCGTCGGTCAGGGTTTTCCAGGCTTCTGCATCGAAAGCGGGCTCTTCCAGCTTGATCAGCTTGTACTTGCCCAGCAGGGGTGTGGGTGACCAGTAATAGAACAGCACTGGCTTGCCACGCCGTATGGCCGATGCGACTTCGGCGTCCAGCGCCGCGCCCGAGCCGGTGCGAAAGTTGACGAAGCTGTCTGTCAAGCCATAAGCCTTGAGCTTTTGGGTGTTGACGATCTCCGAAGTCCAACCGCTCGGGCTGTTCAGAAAACGGCCCTTGTCGGGCGATTCAGGGTCTTTGAAAACGTCCTTGTAGCGCGCCAGGTCAGCGACAGACTTCAGATCGGGCGCTACAGGTTTGATACCTTTGGCGGCATCGCCCTTGATCACGTACTCAGGCACCCACCAGCCTTCGGTCGCGCCTTTGACGATGTTGCCCAGACCGAGCACCTTACCGTCAGCTTCAGCCTTGACCCACACCGGGCTGCGTCCGGTCCACTCTTCAGCGATCACCTGAATGTCGTTTTTTGCCAGCGCGGTTTCCAGGCTGACGGTGCTGCCGGGCAAGGTATCAGTACGGTAGCCATAGCCTTTCTCGACAAGGGTACGCAGCACCTCGGTGATCAGGCTGCCACTTTCCCAAGTGAGCGCACCGAACTGGATAGGCGCGTTTTTTTCAGCCGCCCCTGCTGTCTGCCCAAGCAGCCCCAGCGCCAGAAGTGAACAGCCCAATAGTCGTGTTATCGATTTCATGCTCACCTCAAATGGCGCGAAAAAAAAAACGGGTCTGAAACTATCGACAGCAGCCCTTGGCGATTAGTTGTCACGGCTTTAGCCTCTGTATGATGCGCAGCCCACGTACCGAGCCCGTCCGCGATGTCTGAAATCCGCTTTTACCCGTTACCCGATGCGTGCCGCCCGCTGCTGGGCAAGTTTTACCGCGAGCATCAGTCATCGATGCGTGCGGCCAGCAAGGGGCAGGCGTGGGTGGCGAAGCAGGCAGAAATCATCGGTGCCTTGTGCCTGACGCCCGTCGCTGAGGGACATTGGCTGACCGGGCTGTTCGTAGCGCCCCCCATGCGCGGGAAGACAGTGGCGCGAAGCTTGATCGATGCCGCGCTGCAACCGCTGGCCGGGCCGGTATGGCTGTTCTGCCATCCGGATTTGATGGGTTTTTACCAACTTGCCGGGTTTGAGACAGCACAACGTCTGCCACACACCCTCGGCGAGAAATTCATGCGCTACAGCCGCAGCAAACCGCTGATTGCGCTCTGTCGGGAAGCCTGACGGTTTTGCAGAGCCGCCGGAAGATCACTCATCGGCATTGGGGTCCATGTCCGGGAACATTACGTCCATGAAGCCGAACTTGCTGAAATCGGTAATGCGCGACGGGTAGAGACGACCAATCAGGTGGTCGCATTCATGCTGCACGACCCGCGCATAAAATCCATGGGCAACACGCTCGATCCGCTGGCCGTCAGGGTCGAAACCTTCGTAGCGAATGCTCTGGTAACGGTTCACCATACCCCGTAACCCCGGCACCGACAGACACCCTTCCCAACCTTCTTCCAGGCTCGGGTTCAATGGGGTAATCAGCGGGTTGAGCAGGATGGTCTGAGGGACCGCCTCGGCCTGGGGATAGCGCTCACTGCGCTCGAAACCGAAAATGACCAGTTGCAGATCAATGCCGATCTGCGGTGCGGCAAGGCCCACACCGCCCACGCTGTGCATGGTCTCGAACATATCGGCAATCAGCGTGTTGAGTTCGCTGCTGCCGAACATGTCTGCGGGCACCGGAGGGGCGATGCGCAACAGGCGCTCATCGCCCATTTTCAGGATGCTACGGATCATGGTTGCGTGTTCCTTGCCTAAAAAGCAATCTTGCCACAGAACGCGATCAGGTTTCGTCAGCCTTCTGCAGTGGCACCGAGTGATCGCGGCCCAGGCCGGAAACGTGCTGTTTGCCTGTTTCGCTGCTTTCCTCGCCCAGCCCGTCACCGGCTTCCTTCTCGCCTGCGTCCTTGCCTTCGGCGGACATATGTTCGATCACCGCATTCATTTCAGCCCCCAACAACAGCACGGCAGCCGAAATGTAGAAGTACAGCAGCAGGACAATGATCGCGCCGATACTGCCGTACATGGCGTTGTAATCGGCAAAGGTCTTGACGTAAAAACCAAACGCCAGTGAAGCAACGATCCATACCACCACCGCCAGCACCGAGCCTGGGGTAATAAAGCGAAACTCCTGTTTGACGTCAGGCATCACGTAATAGATCAGCGCCACCGCAACCATCAGCAGAATGATGATCGCCGGCCAGCGCAGGATGGTCCACAGCGTCACGATGAAGTCTTCCATGCCGATCTGGGCTGCAATCCAGTTCATCACTTGCGGCCCCAGCACCATGAAAGCTGCGGCCGCGAGCAACATGCCGGCAATGCCTACGGTATACAGGATCGACAGCGGGAGGCGCTTCCAGATAGGCCGCCCTTCGACCACGTCGTAGGCAGCGTTCATGGCACTCATCATCAGGCGCACACCTGCTGAAGCAGTCCACAGCGCGATCACGATACCGATGGACAGCAGGCCACCCTTGGACTGTTGCAACTGGTCGATGACCGGGTTGACCTGCTCGAGCGCCTGGGGCGGCAAGAGGAATTCCGATTGCAGCCGCAACCAGGAAAAAAAGTCCGGCAGGTGCAGAAAGCCGATCAATGCGATCAGAAACAGCAGAAACGGAAACAGAGAGAACAGCATCTGATAAGCCAGTGCCGAGGCGTAGGTGGACATCTCGTCGTCGAGGAACTCGTTGACGGTTCTCACCAGCACCTTGCTGACTTTCAATTTACGCAAATGGGGGAAAATCATGGCGCTTCCTCTCGCTCCCTTACTGGAAAACCTCACATCCTGAAAACCGGTACTTCATACATGCAGTGTCCCGTATGTGGCGCAGAGATGCGAATACCGATGGCACATTGACTGGACAGGTCGTGAAAGGTTTCAGTCCCGCAGAGCAGAAAGCATAACGGCCATCCGCGGATGGCCGTTATCGGTCTTGTCTGATCCCGGAATGAAAGCCCCGGGACCCATCGACTCAAGCCTTGTCCACGCCCTTCTTGATCGCGTCCTTGGCTTTGCCTTTGGCTTGCTGGCCTTCGCCTTTCAGCTCTTGCGCCTTGCCTTCAGCCCGCAGTTTGGTGTTGTCGGTAGCCTTGCCAACAGCCTGCTTGACGTTACCAACGGCTTCGTTGGCCATACCTTTGGCTTTATCGCTGGTGCTGCTCATCGTGAATCTCCTGGGTCTGAAGACCGCGCTGGAATCGGATGTCGTACTCGACAGAATGGTTGACCTGCGGCTGTCGCGAAGAGTTTCAACTATTTTCTGGCCGGCTGATGCCACTCGTCTGCCATTTGCAATGGCGCGTTTTTAGCGCCGCCGACGGCGAGTTTGCATCGAAGTTTGTGCGAGAATGCGCGCCACTGTTGTCCGGCAGGGCCGACACGCTGAACAAACCGATGCACAGGAACGTTATGAAACTCGATAAAAAGCTGGCCATTGCACGCAGAAACCAGGACTTGGGCGGCGCGGTGCTCGGCGTCAATAACACGCACTTCGCCGTGCTGGACCCAAAAAGAAACATCTGGTGGTTCGACCTGCCTGTGCCGCGCCTGCAAGTGGGTCAGTACGAATGGCTGCACTTGCTGCTGCACACACCTGAAACCGACCAGTTGCTGCACCTGAAAGTGACCACGGTGTTCATGCGCGATCACATGGAAGGCCTTGAAGTGCGCAATGCGGACAAACGCAAGCCGACCGTCAGCCTGGAGCTGAGCGCCGACAAGGATTCATTCCTCAAGGACATGCGCCCCAAGGGCAGCAACCTGGGTTTTGCCGCCTTCTTGCAAAAATAGCTCCACCAGCAGTCGTCACGTTCCCGCACGTCTCGGGATGAAAGTTGCCAATCGGCAACCTCATCCCGGCCTGCCGCTTCACGTAAACCGACGCACCGCCAGATACCCCGCAGTCCCGGCCAATGCCGACACCACCGTGCCCCACGCAAGGTCTATCAGCGCCAGTTGCGCAGGCCAGCCCTGCAAGGTGGCCCAGTTGGTCAGGTCATAAGTACCGTAGGCAACCAGCCCCAGCAGCCCGCTGCACAAGGTCGCACGGCTCAGTCGCTGCTCTCTGACCGCGGGCATTACGCCGAAAACCACGACGCCTGCCCCGTAGAGCAGATAGAACGCTATTGCAGGCCCAGCCACGGGCGTGGCAAGCATCAGCGGTCCGAGCCATTCACGGTAGGTCGGCCCCATGAGGACGCCCAGCCACAACCCGTCGAGGATCAGAAACGCCAGTAACGTGCCGAGGTAAGCCGTGAGTATTCTTTTCATGGGACGTCCTTGATGAAATTCCGGGCCCGGGCGATATATCAGACCAGGTCGATACGGTCAGCGTGAATCACGATCTGCCCCTGTTTGTACAACGCACCGATAGCTTTCTTGAAGTTACCTTTGCTGACCCCAAACAGGCCGCTGATGACCTGCGGATCGCTTTTGTCGCTGACTGGCAATGTACCGTTGTTCTCACGCAGCTTTGAGAGAATTTTCGAATTCAGGCTGCTCGCTGCTTCTGCGCCCACCGGCTGCAGGCTCAGGCTGATATTGCCGTCGGCACGGATCTCCTTGATGTAGCCCTTTTCCTGCTTGCCGGCGCGCATGAACTTGAACACTTCGTTCTTGTGAATCAAGCCCCAATGCTTGTTGTTGATAATCGCCTTGAAACCCATATCGGTCGCTTCGGCGACCAGCAGGTCAACCTCCTGGCCGACGCTGTAACTGGCCGGGGTTTTGTCCAGGTAGCGATCCAGGCGCGCGGTGGCGGTGATGCGCCGCGTGTGCTTATCGAGGTAAACATGAACCACGCAGTATTCACCGGCCTGCAAGGTACGCTTCTCTTCGGAGTACGGCAGCAACAGGTCCTTGGGCAGGCCCCAGTCGAGGAACACGCCGATGCTGTTGACTTCAACCACCTTGAGGCTGGCAAACTCACCGACCTGCACTTTGGGTTTTTCAGTGGTGGCGATCAGCTTGTCTTCGCTGTCCAGATAGATGAACACATTGAGCCAGTCTTCATCTTCAGTAGGAATATCCTTGGGGATGTACCGATTGGGCAGAAGGATTTCACCATCCTGCGCACCGTCCAGATACAGACCGAAGTTCGTGTGCTTGACGATTTGCAAGCTGTTGTAGCGCCCGATTAAAGCCATTTCCAGATACCCTCATTGCGTGGGCGGCATTCTACCCGACTTTACCGCCGGGTTCGCGCCGCGTGGCAGAAGGTGCCGACATAGCCTCCACTCGTCAGTTTCCCCGATCGAAACGGCTTGACGCGCTCGGGCAGCACAAAGGCTACCAGTCATAAACTTGTCTTTTAAAACAGAGTGTTAGATTTAAATCGCGCAGAGCCCAGGCAGCTCCGCCAAACGGCCGACCTCGGGCGAATGCCATATTTGCCAAGCAATAATCAAGCGTTTCCTGTACTCTGGCTGGCCGTATTACGTTTATGAAGGTAAATGGCAGCCATGCGTATCAAAGCATCCCACTCGAAAGCCAAACCCGCCCCAGCCGTTGAAACGAGCGATTCGATCAACGCGCAGATTGCAGCTTTCCTGAAGTCCGGCGGTGAAATCCAGCAAATTGCCAAAGGCGTGAGTGGCCAGACCTTCGCACCTTCCAAGCAGATCAATCTCGGTAAAAAGTAAAACCGCGCCCTGCCTGTCGATCTCTATGCGCCTTGACGCTCAAGGCGCTAGATTGACGATCCTTCGCTGGATATTCTTCCGGTCACGCTGCTACTCTCTCCTCTGATATCACTATGACCACGAGCTGGATCACGCTCTGGACGTTATCTCCTTTGTGGAATGCTCGAATGAAGAACTGGATGCTTTTCGGCGCACTTGTCTACCTTGGCGGCTGCGCATCGCACCACTGCGAAAACGGTCCCAATGACAGCCAGCTCACCGACAGCCCATGCCGGGCGGGGCATCTGCTTTATCAGAACGACATGCTCCAGGCCAAGTTGCTGATCAGCGAAGACGACCGCGAAAACTACGAGCTGGCCGAAGCCATGCTGCGCCGTGCCGCACTCGACGACGCATCGGGCGAAGCCGAGTTCTACCAGGCCGTACTGTTGATCCGCCAGCAGGCCGATCAAAAACAGATTATCGAACTGCTGCAGACTGCGGCAAAGCACAAGCATCCACTGGCCATCGCCCTGCTCTCGCAACATCTGAGCGTCAGCGACCCGAAGCTTGCTGAACGTTACCAGGCCGAGTACTCCCAACTGGACGTTGCCAAGAGCGGCTACCCGTCATTTCAACAGGCGCTGGTAGTGATTCGCGGCCTGGTCATCCCCTCGGCGCGCACCACTGCGGCTAACTGACACACAACGGATCGACGAACGGTGCGCCCGCGGTCCATTTCAACGGTATCCTTGCGAGGCTCTAGCTCGCGGCTTGTGTCGGCTCCTGAGCCATTTTTGATACGCCATCCCTGACCACACTCCTCGCAGATCAAGGAGTGAGCCATGCTCAGCCATCGCTTACATGTGCTGTCTTTCAGCGCCATGCTTGTCTGTCAGTCCGTCTCTGCCCAGGTTCTGGAGCGGGATTTGGGCGACTTCGACCTGAAACTGGCAACTACGCCCACGCGCAGCATGGCGCAAGGCCTTGTGACGCCCAGCGGCGGCTCGGGCTCTTTTCATGGCGGACTGGACCTGACCCACGAGAGCGGCTTCTACTTCGGCCAATGGGCACCAAACATGGGTTTTGCTTCCGATTCAGGGATGGAACTTGACTCCTACATGGGCTTCAAGAAACCCTTCGATAATACCTTGGGCTATGAACTGGGGATGATTCGTTACAGCTACCCCGATACCAGCCAGATCGACAGTCACGAGTTCTACGCCGGACTGCGCATGCGAAACAGCCGCATCGGCGCAGCATTCAGTAACGATGTTGGCACACGCGACAGCACGGTATTTGTCGACCTGGGGGCTATCGAGCAACTGGGGGTGGGCGTGCGCATGCAATACGCCAATCATCAGTTTGATACCCCGCAATCTTCCGCCGACGGCGGGTTGATCAACGGTTTCAACGACTGGTCGCTGAACCTGTCACGCCCCTGGCTGGGCATTGACATGAACCTCATCTACAGCGGCTCAAGCCTGAGCGGCGGCGATTGCAGTGTCTACAGCGGCCACAACGCGCGCTGTGAAGGGACGTTTACGCTCAAAGCGGTGCGCTCGTTCTTTTAAAGGCTCAAACCGGTTGAACTGCCAGACGCTACACTCCTCTACTGCACGTCAGTACGCCAAGGAGTTGTCATGCAGTCTTTATTCAAAGCCCTCATCACCCTGTTGATGACCACTGCGCTGCTTGCAGGATGCAATCAGGTTGGACTGGCGTATCGCAATCTCGACGTCATCATCCCGTGGACGCTCAGCGACTACCTGGACATGAATTCGGAACAGAAAAGCTGGCTGGATGTGCGCCTCAAGCAACACTTGAGCTGGCATTGCAGTACCCAGTTGCCGGAGTATCTGACCTGGCTGGACAAGCTTGAGGATATGGTCAAAACCGACCAGGTGACGTACGAGGGGCTGGAGGCCCGCACTCGCGAAGCCAAAGAGGCGATAGCGAAAATATCGAAGGAAATTACCCCGTCTGCTGTGGAATTGCTCTCGCGCTTTGATGACAAGCAAGTGCAAGAGATGCAGGAGTCGTTTGCCAAGGATCAGCGTAAACGTGAAAACAAATACCTTGAGCAACCGCTGGAACGCCAGGTTGCCGAGCGCGCCGACCGCATGCAAAAACGCCTGACGCCATGGATAGGCAAGCTGAATCAGGCGCAGAAAGACCGGATTCAGGCCTGGTCCGCCTCGCTTGGCGAGCAAAACAAGGCGTGGATTGAAAACCGTACTCGCTGGCAGAACCTGTTTCTGGCGACCGTGCAACAACGTCAGGCAAGCGATTTCCCGCAACGTATTGCCGCGCTATTGCAAGACCGTGAAACATTCTGGACGCCCGAGTACCGCAAGGCGTATGACCAGACCGAGAAGGCAGCGATATCGCTGATTGTCGACGTTTCCGCCATGAGCACACCGGAACAGCGTGCAAAACTGCTGAGCCGCATCGCCGACATGCGCAAGGACTTCACTGACCTGGATTGCCTCAAGTCGCAGCAGTGATCCGATAGCACTCCAACCATCGCGCCCTCCCGCTGTCGTGCCACCTGCGCCCAGACATGCGTGTGCGGTGCGGAGCAAAATCGTGACGCGGAGCGTCACCCAAGGCATTCCCACGCGGGAGTGGTATGCCCCCCGAAGGTTGGACAATTATCCACTTACGCTGCCTTGGCGGCCTGCATCCTG
>NZ_LKBW01000012.1 GCF_002699855.1 Pseudomonas amygdali
GCGTTACGACAAGCTGGCAAGTAGCTTTAAAGCGATGGTCACACTGGCTTGCATCGAAAGATGCTTGCGGGCTGACTTTTCAGACAAACCCTAAAACAACCGACACTCACCGGGCAATGTGTAGCTGAATTTCTTGGCACAGCCCTGATGATTTTTTTCGGCACAGGATGCGTTGCAGCGCTCAAGGTCGCGGGAGCCACTTTCGGCTTGTGGGAAATCTGCATCATCTGGGGCATGGCCGTCAGCATGGGGATCTACCTCAGCGCCGGCATTTCAGGTGCCCACCTCAACCCGGCCGTCAGCATCGCGCTGAGTCTGTTTGCCGGTTTCGAAAAACGCAAATTGCCTTTTTATATCTCGGCGCAAATCGCAGGCGCGTTCTGCGGAGCTGGCTTGGTGTACCTGTTGTACATCAGTCTTTTTTTCGACTTCGAACATGCGCACCACATCATTCGCGGCAGCGAACAGAGCCTTGAACTGGCGTCGGTGTTCTCGACCTATCCAAACCCTGCCATTTCCGTGGGGCAGGCATTTCTGGTCGAAGTGGTCATCACCACCATTCTGATGGGCGTCATCATGGCTCTGGGCGATGACAGCAACGGTTTGCCGCGTGGCCCGCTGGCACCCTTGCTGATCGGCCTGCTGGTGGCGGTGATCGGCAGCTCGATGGGCCCGCTGACCGGTTTTGCCATGAACCCGGCGCGCGACTTCGGCCCAAAGCTGATGACGTTCTTCGCTGGCTGGGGTGAAATAGCCTTCACCGGTGGTCGTGACATTCCTTATTTCCTGGTTCCGATTTTTGCGCCCATCCTGGGTGCCTGCCTTGGTGCTGCTGGCTATCGCGCGCTGATTGCGCGTCATCTGCCGAGTGCCGATCCTGTTGAAAACGAAAAAAATGCTCCAGTGGTTCGCGGCAAAGTTCAGGCTTCATCTTGAATTTCACTCAATTTGAATCTCACCCAACTGAATCCCACCCAACAATGCAAGGCAATCGACATGACTGACACACAGAACAAGAACTACATCATTGCTCTTGACCAGGGCACCACCAGCTCGCGCGCCATTATTTTCGACCGCGATGCCAATGTGGTGAGCACTGCCCAAAGCGAATTCGTACAGCACTATCCGCAGGCAGGCTGGGTCGAGCATGACCCGATGGAAATCTTCGCCACTCAGACTGCGTGCATGACCAAGGCGCTGGCGCAGGCTGATCTGCACCATAACCAGATCGCTGCCATCGGCATCACCAACCAGCGCGAAACCACCGTCATCTGGGAGCGCGATACCGGCCGCCCTATCTACAACGCAATTGTCTGGCAGTGCCGACGCAGCACCGAGATCTGCCAGCAGCTCAAGCGTGACGGTCTTGAGGAGTACATCAAGGACACCACAGGTCTGGTGATTGACCCGTACTTCTCCGGCTCGAAGGTCAAGTGGATCCTGGACAACGTCGAAGGCAGCCGCGAGCGCGCCCGCAAAGGCGAGCTGATGTTCGGCACCATCGATACCTGGCTGATCTGGAAATTCACTGGCGGCAAGGTTCACGTCACCGACTACACCAACGCCTCGCGGACCATGCTGTTCAACATCCATACACTGGAATGGGATCAGCGCATGCTCGACGTGCTGGATATCCCGCGCGAGATCCTGCCAGAGGTCAAAGCCTCCTCCGAGGTCTACGGTCACAGCAAAAGCGGCATGCCGATTGCCGGTATCGCAGGCGACCAGCAGGCGGCGTTGTTCGGCCAGATGTGTGTCGAACCAGGCCAGGCCAAGAATACCTACGGTACCGGCTGCTTCCTGCTGATGAACACCGGCAAGAAAGCGGTGAAATCGGCGCACGGCATGCTGACCACCATCGGCTGCGGCCCGCGTGGTGAAGTGGCCTATGCACTGGAAGGCGCGGTCTTCAACGGTGGCTCGACCGTGCAGTGGCTGCGTGACGAACTCAAGCTCATCAACGACGCGCTGGACACCGAATACTTTGCCAGCAAGGTCAAGGACAGAAACGGCGTGTACCTGGTGCCGGCGTTCACGGGCCTGGGCGCACCTTACTGGGACCCGTATGCGCGAGGCGCTCTGTTCGGCCTGACCCGCGGCGTGAAGGTTGATCACATCATCCGTGCAGCGCTGGAATCCATCGCTTATCAGACCCGCGACGTACTTGATGCCATGCAGCAGGACTCTGGCGAACGCCTCAAGTCACTGCGTGTAGATGGCGGTGCGGTAGCCAACAACTTCCTGATGCAGTTCCAGGCGGACATTCTCGGCACCCACGTCGAACGCCCGCAAATGCGTGAAACAACAGCCTTGGGCGCCGCGTTCCTGGCCGGCCTGGCGATCGGGTTCTGGAGCAGCCTGGACGAGTTGCGCAACAAGGCGGTGATCGAGCGCGTGTTCGAACCTTCCTGCGAAGAGGCCCACCGCGAGAAACTCTACGCGGGCTGGCAAAAAGCTGTCGCGCGCACCCGTGACTGGGAACCGCACGAAAACGAAGAGTGATACCCGCTGTTGTGCGGAGGGGACAGGATTCCGGCTGACAGGTCACACTTGCCTGCGGCATGATGGGCGCCATTTGCAGAGGGCGCTCAAGGAAAAACAATGAACCTGCCTCCCCGCCAACAACAGATCCTCGAACTGGTCCGTGACCGTGGTTACGTCAGCATCGAGGAAATGGCGACGCTGTTCGTCGTGACCCCACAAACCATCCGCCGTGATATCAATCAACTGGCGGAAATGAATCTGCTGCGGCGCTACCACGGCGGCGCGGCCTATGACTCCAGCATCGAAAACACCGCCTACGCCATGCGTGCGGATCAGATGCGCGACGAAAAACAACGGATCGCCGAGGCCATCGCCGCGCAGATCCCGGACAACGCCTCGTTGTTCATCAATATCGGCACCACCACCGAATCCATCGCACGCGCCCTGCTCAACCACAACAACCTGAAGATCATCACCAATAACCTACATGTGGCATCGATCCTCAGTACCAAGGATGATTTCGAGGTCCTTATAGCCGGTGGCAATGTGCGTCGTGACGGCGGCGTGGTGGGCCAGGGCAGTATCGACTTCATTACCCAGTTCAAGGTGGACTTCGCGCTGGTCGGCATCAGTGGCATTGATGAAGACGGCAGCCTGCTGGATTTCGATTATCAGGAAGTACGGGTTTCCCAGGCGATCATCGCCAACGCACGCAAAGTGCTGCTTGCCGCTGACTCCAGCAAGTTCGGGCGCAATGCGATGGTCCGGTTGGGGCCAATCACCCTCATCGATTGCCTGGTCACCGATCAGCCACCTGTGCCCGCACTGCAACAACTGCTGACCCAGCACAAGATTCGTCTGGAAGTGGTGTGATTGTCAGGAACGAGCGTTGTCCGCGATAACGCATGCCGTTCTGGACACTCTGCGCCCTATCCTGAATATGAGGCGCGGCGCAGATGTGTTACGCAGAGCGCCGAATATCGTGCGACGCTCCGCTTCGCATGCCTTTCTGGACGCTCTGCGTCCTCTTGCGGCCAGAGCGTCGCGATCTGCATTCCCGCTGGAGCCTGAGACACGAGAGGTGTCTAGGCTGGCGCGTGCAGAACGAAAAGCATCAGATAGTACGATCATCCCCCGCGTGACATCCCGCCCTACAATGTTCATTTTTGTTCTTTTCCTGACTTCACCATCAGTATTTTCAATCGATACTCGCTAGCAAGGGTCATTTTATTGAGCTATTATTTTCGAAAGTGAACATTAATGTTCAGATTCGCCTTTCGAGCTTTGCTCACGAATTGTCCAGGAGGCCACCAATGCCCCACACTACCGTGCCAACCCAACCCCTCTCCGAGGTTTACGACATCGCCGTTATTGGCGGTGGCATCAATGGTGTCGGTATTGCGGCGGATGCCTCCGGTCGCGGCCTGTCGGTTTTTCTTTGCGAGAAGGACGACTTGGCCAGCCACACGTCCTCGGCCAGCAGCAAGCTGATTCATGGCGGCCTGCGCTATCTTGAGCACTACGACTTCCGCCTGGTCCGCGAGGCACTCGCAGAGCGCGAAGTGTTGCTTGCCAAGGCGCCGCACATCGTTAAACCCATGCGCTTTGTCTTGCCGCACCGCCCGCACCTGCGTCCAGCGTGGATGATTCGTGCCGGCATGTTCCTGTATGACAACCTCGGCAAGCGCGAAAAGCTGCCCGCCTCGAAAACCATTCGTTTTGGTGCGGATAGTCCGCTCAACTCGAGCATCACCCGTGGCTTCGAATACTCCGATTGCTGGGTCGACGACGCTCGTCTGGTGGTGCTCAACGCCATGGCAGCGCGTGAAAACGGCGCGCACATTCATACTCAGACTCGCTGTGTCAGCGCCCGCCGTATCAAGGGCATGTGGCATCTGCATCTTGAGCGCAGCGACGGCAGCCTGTTCTCGATCCACGCCAAGGCATTGGTCAATGCGGCAGGCCCGTGGGTGGCCAAGTTCATCCGTGAAGACCTCAAGCTCGATTCGGCTTACGGCATCCGCCTGATTCAAGGCAGCCACCTGATCGTGCCGAAACTGTACGAGGGTGAGCACGCGTTCATTCTGCAGAACGAAGACAAGCGCATCGTGTTCACGATTCCGTACCTGGAGCACTTCACCATCGTCGGCACCACCGACCGTGAGTATCAGGGCGATCCGAACAAGGTGGACATCACCGAAGGCGAGATGGATTACGTGCTGAAAGTGGCCAACGACCACTTCAAGAAACAGTTGAGTCGCGCAGACGTGCTCCACACATTCTCTGGCGTGCGCCCGCTGTGCAACGACGAGTCCGATAATCCGTCTGCCATTACCCGTGATTACACGCTTTCGTTGTCAGGCGGCGCGGACGAGGCGCCAATTCTGTCGGTGTTCGGCGGCAAGCTGACCACCTACCGCAAACTGGCCGAATCGGCGATGACGCAATTGGCACCGTTCTTCAAGCAGATGAAACCGAGCTGGACGGCCAAGGCAGCACTGCCAGGCGGCGAAGATATGACCACGCCAGAAGCCCTGGCAGCAGAAATGACTCGCCGCTTCAGTTGGCTGCCCGCGCCTATCGCCAAACGCTGGGCGATTACCTACGGCAGCCGCAGCTGGCGTTTGCTGGAAGGCGCGCAAGGTCTGGAAGACCTCGGCCAGCATCTGGGTGCAGGTCTGTACACTCGAGAGGTCGATTACCTGTGCGACCAGGAATGGGCTACCAGCATCGAAGACATCCTGTGGCGCCGTACCAAGCTTGGCTTGTTCACCACGCCTGAAGAACAGGCCGCTGTGCGCAGCTATCTGGAAACCGTTGTGCGCAACAAGGCCGCTATCGAGGCTGCCTGATAGCTCGCATACCACCTGTTCGCCCATCGCGCGGCGAACAGGTTTGTTCCTCTGCACCGCCCTCCCCCCTGAATACTCGGTTGCATTCGGTTTTCCGAACATTTCGCTCTGCCTGATTCGGCTTCCCGGACGCTTCGATTCCGGGCGTCGCGTCAATCACGAATAAAATCTTTTAAATTCATAGCCTTGATTGATTCAAGCTGCTTGGCACGACTCATGCTCTACACTCTGAACCGAGCGTTTCGACAGGGCGTGTGTCTGGAACAGGACGCCGTTGAAGCATTCGCCAAGAAGCGGGCTGCCTCCCATTGCGGCCCCATCAATAAAAATGAAATCAAGGATTCATCAATGCGCATCGTTCCCCACCTGTTGGGCGTAGCAATCACTGCCGCTCTGATCAGCACCCCGGTTTTCGCCGCCGAACTTACCGGCACCCTGAAGAAAATCAAGGAATCCGGCACCATCACGCTGGGCCACCGTGACGCGTCCATTCCGTTTTCCTACATCGCAGACGCTTCTGGCGTACCGATGGGCTACTCGCATGACATCCAGCTGAAAATCGTCGAAGCCATCAAGAAAGACCTCGACATGCCTGACCTCAAGGTCAAGTACAACCTGGTAACGTCTCAGACCCGTATTCCGCTGGTTCAGAACGGCACCGTCGACGTTGAATGTGGTTCGACCACCAACAATGTCGAGCGTCAGCAGCAGGTCGACTTCTCCATCGGCATCTTCGAAGTCGGCACGCGCCTGCTGTCGAAAAAAGACTCCAGCTACAAGGACTTCGATGACCTGAAAGGCAAGAACGTCGTGACCACCGCAGGCACAACGTCCGAGCGCATCCTCAAGGCGATGAACGCCGACAAGCAGATGGGCATGAACGTGATCTCGGCCAAGGACCACGGCGAATCCTTCCTGATGCTTGAGTCTGGCCGTGCGGTCGCATTCATGATGGACGACGCGCTGCTGGCCGGCGAGATGGCCAAGGCCAAGAAGCCGGATGACTGGGCAGTGACCGGTACTGCGCAATCCTACGAAATCTACGGCTGCATGGTCCGCAAGGGCGATGCTCCGTTCAAGAAGGCAGTGGATGACGCCATTGTTGCCACCTACAAGTCTGGCGACATCAATGCCATCTACAGCAAGTGGTTCATGTCCCCCGTCCCGCCTAAAGGGCTGAATCTGAATTTCCCGATGAGCGACAAGCTCAAGGAACTGATTCAGAACCCGACCGACAAGGCCGCAGAAGACAAGAAAGCCTGAGCAACCGGTTCAGCCAGCCTGAACTGATCGCATCCCGGGCAGGCAAAACCTGTTCGGGGCCGGCTCCTCACTCTCGAAGTCCGACAGTGCGTGCATCTCGATATAAATAGAAAAATAGGGGGAGACCCTGATGAATTACAACTGGGACTGGGGCGTGTTCTTCAAGTCCACCGGCGTCGGCAGCGAGACCTATCTGGACTGGTTCATATCCGGCCTGGGCTGGACCATCGCCATTGCTGTCGTTGCCTGGATCATTGCCCTGATACTGGGTTCGGTACTGGGCGTCATGCGCACCGTACCAAGCCGTCTGGTATCGGGTATTGCCACGGTATACGTGGAAATTTTCCGTAATGTGCCACTGCTGGTGCAGCTGTTCATCTGGTACTTTCTGGTGCCCGACCTGCTGCCGGAAAACCTGCAGGAGTGGTACAAGCAGGACCTAAACCCGACTACCTCCGCGTTCCTGAGCGTGGTGGTCTGCCTGGGTCTGTTTACCGCTGCACGGGTCTGCGAACAGGTGCGTACCGGCATTGAAGCACTGCCAAAGGGCCAGGAATCGGCCGCGCGTGCAATGGGCTTCAAGCTGCCACAGATTTACTGGAACGTGCTGTTGCCACAGGCTTACCGGATCATCATTCCACCGCTCACTTCCGAATTCTTGAACGTGTTCAAGAACTCGTCGGTAGCATCACTGATCGGCCTGATGGAGCTGCTCGCGCAGACCAAACAGACCGCCGAGTTTTCCGCCAACCTGTTTGAAGCCTTTACGCTCACAACCCTCATCTACTTCACGCTGAACATGAGCCTGATGCTGCTGATGCGCATGATAGAGAAGAAAGTCGCTGTACCCGGACTCATCTCGCTGGGGGGCAAATAATGGACTTCACTGGAATCGTTCCGGCCATTCCCGGCCTGTGGAACGGCATGGTCATGACCCTCAAGCTGATGGCAATGGGTGTTGTCGGCGGCCTGGTGCTTGGCACTTTGCTGGCGTTGATGCGCCTGTCATCAAACAAGCTGCTGGCCAATGTGGCTGGCGCTTACGTTAACTACTTCCGTTCGATCCCGCTGCTGCTGGTGATCACCTGGTTCTACCTCGCAGTGCCATTCGTGTTGCGCTGGATTACCGGTGAAGACACGCCCATCGGGGCCTTCGCTTCCTGTGTCGTGGCCTTCATGATGTTCGAAGCCGCGTACTTCTGCGAAATCGTCCGTGCCGGCGTGCAGTCGATTTCCAAAGGACAGATGGGCGCAGCCCAGGCGTTGGGCATGAATTACTCGCAGATGATGCGACTGATCATCCTGCCCCAGGCGTTTCGCAAGATGACGCCGCTGTTGCTGCAACAGAGCATCATTCTGTTCCAGGACACCTCTCTGGTGTACACCTTGGGCCTTGTGGACTTTCTCAATGCATCGCGCTCCAGTGGCGACATTATCGGGCGCGCCAACGAGTTCCTGATCATTGCCGGTCTGGTGTATTTCACGATCAGCTTTGCCGCCTCGCTGCTGGTGAAGCGTCTGCAAAAAAGGTTTGCCGTATGATTTCCATCAAAAACGTCAACAAATGGTATGGCGACTTCCAGGTGCTGACCGATTGCAGCACCGAGGTCAGCAAAGGTGAAGTGGTTGTGGTGTGCGGGCCCTCCGGTTCCGGCAAGTCGACCCTGATCAAATGCGTGAATGCGCTGGAACCGTTTCAAAAAGGCGACATTGTCGTCGACGGCACATCGATTTCCGACTCGAAGACCAATCTGCCAAAACTGCGCTCGCGGGTCGGCATGGTGTTTCAGCACTTCGAACTGTTCCCGCACCTGAGCATTGTCGAAAACCTGACCATCGCGCAGATCAAGGTACTGGGTCGCAGCAAGGCCGAAGCGACCGAAAAAGGCCTGAAACTGCTGGACCGCGTCGGCCTGTCCGAGCATGCGCACAAGCATCCCGGGCAGCTTTCCGGTGGTCAGCAACAGCGTGTTGCCATCGCTCGCGCCCTGGCGATGGACCCGGTGGTCATGCTGTTTGACGAACCGACATCTGCGCTGGACCCCGAAATGGTCAACGAAGTGCTCGACGTGATGGTGCAACTGGCGCACGAAGGCATGACCATGATGTGCGTGACCCACGAAATGGGCTTCGCTCGCAAGGTCGCCAATCGGGTGATTTTCATGGACAAGGGAAAGATTGTCGAAGACTGCGAAAAAGAAGAGTTTTTCGGTGACGTCAGCGCACGCTCGGAACGCGCTCAGCAATTTCTCGCCAAGATTCTCCAGCACTAGGTAATGCCGGCTGCCTGCGCATTCGCGGGCAGCTGTTCGGTTCAGGACGACTGTGATGAAATGCGACCCCACTCTGTATCGCGCCGCGCCGCCATCACTCGCCGTGAAACCTCGTCTGATACGCCAACTGTTTTTACCGCCGCTGATCCTCATGCTGATGATCGGACTGGGCTATATCGCCTACCTGATCAGCGAACACAGCGGTATCAAGAGCCTGCGCGAAACCGGTGAGCGCCAGCTGGAGCTGCATGCCCGCACGGTCGAGAGCGAAATCAGCAAATACACCTATTTACCCAGCGTGCTGGAGCTTGAATCCAGCGTGTCGCAGTTGCTCAACGAGCCGAGTCCCGAGCTTCAGCAGCAGGTCAACCGCTATCTGGAAGGGATGAATCGACGCAGCGGCAGCCGCGCCATTTATGTGATGGACACCACCGGTCGGGTGCTGGCCACAAGCAACTGGCGTGATTCCGACAGTTATCAGGGTGAAGACCTGTCCTTCCGCGCCTATTTTCAGGATGCGGTGCGCGGACTGCCCGGCCGTTTTTACGGGATTGGCACCACCACGGGCGAATCGGGTTACTACCTGGCCCACGGGCTGGAAGACAAAGGCCGGATCATCGGCGTCGCCGTGATCAAGGTGCGCCTGGAAGCACTGGAAGAACGCTGGCAGCGTGCGCGCCTGGAGGCGTTTGTCAGCGACGAGAACGGCATCATCATCCTCTCGAGCGACCCGGCTCGGCGCCTGAAGTCAGTACGACCGCTCACCCCGCAGGTCAAGGAACGCCTGGCCCGTAGCCTGCAATATTACTGGTGGCCGCTTAACGAACTGGTGCCACTGGAGCGGGAAACCCTCTCCGAAGGCGTCGAAAAGCTTGTTTTCCCGGCCAACGTCAGTGTCGATCGGGAACACAAGCAGGTCAGTTATCTGGCCCAGAGCCGTCCGCTGAGCGATACCGCCTGGCACCTGACGCTGCTTACGCCACTGGAAGACCTACGCCGTGAAGCGGCCAATCAGGGCATGCTGGTAGCTGTGGCCTGCGCGCTAGTGACCTTTCTGCTGATTGCCTGGAACGAGCGGCGCAAGGTGATCTCGACCCGACTGGCGGCCAGAGAGGCGCTGCAGGCTGCGAACAATGAGCTGGAACGCAAGATCGCCGAGCGTACCGAACACCTGCGAGCCAGCAACGAACGCCTCAAGGCGCAGATTCGCGAACGAAGACAGGCTGAAGACACCCTGCGCAGAGCCCAGGACGAGTTGGTGCAAGCTGGCAAGCTGGCGGCCATCGGCCAGATGTCGACCAGCATCGCTCATGAATTGAACCAGCCTCTGGCGGCATTGCGCACCTTGTCCGGCAATACCGTGCGTTTTCTTGAGCGAGGCGCGCTGGACACCGCCAGTGCCAACCTGCGCACCATCAATGATCTGGTCGACCGCATGGGCCGCATTACCGCCAGCCTGCGCGCATTCGCCCGACGCGGCGACGATCAGGGCCAGGCGCAACTGAGCAAGGCCGTCGAGGCGGCGGCGCAGTTGCTGGGCGTACGCCTGGAGCAGTCTGGCCTGACGTTACACCGAGACTTCGTCGACGCCACCCTGAGCATCGACCAGACCCGCCTGGAACAGATCCTGGTCAATCTGATCGGCAATGCGCTGGATGCCATGTTCAACCAGCCAGCGCCCGAGTTGTGGCTCACCGGGTCAATTGAAGACGGGCGTTATCGCTTGCGGGTACGTGATAACGGGCACGGCATCGATACCAAAACCCGCAAGCACCTGTTCGAACCTTTCTTCAACACCAAACCCGGCGAACAAGGCCTGGGACTGGGCCTGACCCTGTCGGCGAGCCTCGCCGCCGCAGCCGGGGGCAGCCTGAGCGCAGAGCACCCAGGTGACGGCGGCACAACATTTTTCCTGAGCCTGCCATTTGTCCCCGATGCCCCGACCGACAATCGCCCGAGCGGCCCCGGCCCAGGTGGACTGACATGAGACGACACCCATGAGCATCAACAGCGACCTGACCGTGCTGATCGTCGAAGACGACCCGCATGTGTTGCTCGGCTGCCAGCAGGCGCTGGCGCTGGAAGACATTGCCAGCGAAGGCGTATCCAGCGCCGAAGACGCCCTCAAGCGCATCGGTGACAATTTTGTCGGTATCGTCATCAGCGACATTCGTTTGCCGGGTATCGACGGGCTGGAATTATTGAGCCGCCTCAAGGCGCGTGACAGCAGCCTGCCGGTGGTGCTGATCACCGGCCACGGCGACATCACCATGGCCGTCAACGCAATGCGCGATGGTGCTTACGATTTCATGGAGAAACCCTTTTCTCCCGAGCGTCTGGTCGACGTCACCCGGCGCGCGCTGGAGCAGCGCGGGCTGGCCCGTGAAGTCTGGGCGTTGCGCAAGCAACTTGCCGAACGCGATTCGCTGGAAGGCCGGATCATCGGCCGCTCCCCCGCCATGCAAAACCTGCGCGCATTGATTACCAACGTCGCCGATACGTCGGCCAATGTGCTGATCGAAGGCGAGACCGGCACCGGCAAGGAGCTAGTCGCGCGCTGCCTGCACGACTTCAGCCGACGCAAGGACAGTCAGTTCGTGGCACTCAATTGCGGCGGGCTGGCAGAAAGCCTGTTCGAGTCGGAAATTTTCGGTCACGAAGCCAATGCATTTACCGGCGCGGGCAAGCGGCGCATCGGCAAGATCGAACACGCCCACAATGGCACGCTGTTTCTCGATGAAGTGGAAAGCATGCCGGTCAACCTGCAGATCAAACTGTTGCGCGTCCTCCAGGAACGAACTCTGGAGCGGCTTGGTTCGAACCAAAGTGTTGCAGTGGATTGCCGGGTCATTGCGGCGACCAAATCCGACCTCAATGCACTGAGCAAGACCAGTCAGTTCCGCAGCGACCTGTATTACCGTCTGAACGTCGTCACGCTGGAGCTGCCGCCATTGCGTGAGCGCCGCGAAGACATTCTGCAACTGTTCGAACACTTCCTGCAGTTGTCGTCATTGCGCTTCGACCGTGAGCCGCCGACGCTGGACAGACAGACCAGTTCAAGCCTGATGAGCCACGACTGGCCGGGTAACGTGAGGGAGCTGCGCAACGTAGCCGAGCGGTTTGCCTTGGGTCTGCCGGCGTTCAAACAGGCAGGCACGGTCAGTGAAAATCAAAGCCTGGGGTTTGCCGAAGCGGTTGAGGCCTTCGAACGATCCCTGCTCAGCGAGGCCCTGCAACGCAGCGGCGGCAACCTCAGCCAGGCCAGTCAGGAACTGGGCATGGCCAAGACCACCTTGTTCGACAAGGTCAAGAAATACGGGCTTTGAGCACTGTGTCCAATCTTGAGTGTGCGGTATCGCGCAGATCTGTGACGCAGAGCGTCACCCACTGCATTCCCACGCTGGAGCGTGCGGAACGATAGGCGTCCGCACGACACCGACCCTGCACAGGCAGTACCTTACTTCGACTCGCTGAGCATCTGCCGGATCGCGCTGACGAACACTTCAACCGGCTGCCCGCCCGATACCGCGTACTGGTCGTTGAAGACCATGGTCGGCACGGAGGTGATACCGCGGGATGTCCAGAGTTGCTCGGCTTCGCGGACCTCTGCGGTGTACTCGCCGCTGTCGAGGATGGCCTGAGCACGCAAACGGTCCAGGCCGACCTTCTGCGCTACGTCTGCCAGGGTCTGGTGGCTGGACGGATCTTTCAGGTAACTGAAATAGGCTTCGAACAGCGCCTGCTTCAATGCGTACTGCTTGCCTTGTTGTTCGGCCCAGTGCAACAGGCGATGAGCATCGAACGTGTTGTAGATACGTCGCTCGCCCTTGGCAAAGGTGAAGCCCAGCTCGGCACCGCGCGCACGAATCGTCTCGTGAATGCTTTCGATCTGTTCTGGCGTAGAGCCATATTTTTCGGCGATGTGCTCTTTGATGTCCTGCCCTTCGGCAGGCATGTTCGGGTTCAACTCGAAAGGCTGGAAGTGGATGTGCGCTTGCACTTCATCCCCCAGCGCCTCCAGCGCCTGATCCAGCGCGCGCAGGCCGATGACACACCAGGGGCAGGAAACATCGGAGATGAAATCGATCTTCAGTGCAGTCGTCATATCGGCCCTTTTCAGTCAGCAGATTCAATAAGCAAGGGCCATACGATACACCTCTGTCAGTGCCTGACAACCGGGCAGGCTTTACAGTTGGGCAAGGCTGCGACCGTCTTCATGCTGGGCTTTCAGGTACGGCAGCACAGCCCCGAGCAACGGTGCCTTGAAGGCTTCCTGAAAACGGTGAGCCAGCCCCGGAATCAGGCGCAACTGGCTGCCCTGAATGTGCGCGGCCACATGCACACCATGCATGACCGGCAACAATGGATCAGCCGTGCCATGCACGACCAGCACCGGCAGGCGCAGACGGTTCAGCAACTCCACCCGGCTCGGCTCGGCCAGAATCGCCATGATCTGACGCTTGACGCCCTCGGGATTGAAGGCCCGGTCGTAGGACACCGCAGCCTGATGCAGCAGTTGCTGGCGATCATCCTTGACCTGCGGGCTGCCCAGCGCCGCAAGCAGATCGGCCTGCTGCTCGATGGCCATTTCCCGGTTGGGTGCGCCGCGCCGCGCCAGCAGTTGCATCAACGCCGCACTGGGCATAGGCAAGCCCTGCGCACCGGAGCTGGTCATGATCAGCGTCAGGCTTTCGACCCGCGACGGGGCCAGATCGGCCAGGTGCTGGGCAATCATGCCGCCCATGCTCGCGCCAAGAACGTGAAACTGGCGAATCTGCAAGGCGTCCATCAGGCCCAAGGCATCATCGGCCATATCGGTCAGCGAATACGGCGCAGAGACCGGCAGGCCCAGCTTGTAGCGCAGCACTTCAAAGGTCAGGTTGGCCTCGGCTGGCTGTTGCACCCAGGTAGACAGACCGACGTCGCGATTGTCGTAGCGAATCACCCGGTAGCCCTGCTGACACAGCGCAACCACAACCTCGTCCGGCCAATGAATCAACTGCCCGCCAAGGCCCATTACCAACAGCAAGGCAGGGTCGGACTCACTGCCGATGCTTTGATAGGCAATTCGTACCTCTTTAAGGTCAGCATGCTGTACAGGAACATCGACATCACAACGATCGGCCGCAAAAGACGGCAAGCCGCACAGAAGCGCGGCCAGAAAAATTAAAACCCGCATGAAAAACACCAAAAAACAGATCCCCAGTAGGCCGCGAGTCTGATGATGTTTCCCCAAGCGCGGTGCCACACTTGCGTGACAGTTTGATGAATGGCGCTGAGCGGTCGTTAATCGAGTGTTGCGTTACGCGGCGAACTGATCCGCCACCATCAGGTTTTCTCCAAAACGGGCGCGCGCTTCGAGGAGTGACTCCTGGTGCCAGCCCGAATGCGTGTCGCACTCGCCCAAGGACAGGACCTTGTAAACCGGCAGACGATCAAACACCGGAGCCAGCAGCTCCGGTTCGGTCACGCTGTCCAGATGCAACCCTGCACCCAGGTTGGGCCGCAGGTCACCGTGATAAAGACCAATGAGCTTCTTCAACGGCGAATACTGAAGAATGTGATAGGCACGTTCGAAGGCGTTGCTCCATGCCAGCGGCAGGTCGAGCGCCAGGATCGGTTCGTCGATCTGAATCCACTCGACACCGCGCGCCGCCAGACGCCCGAAGATCTCGCCATACACCGGCAGCAGATGCTCCAGCAGGTCGAGGCGATCTACCTGGTCACCCTGAACGTCACTTAGCCAGAGCAGTGTCAGAGGACCGATCAATGCGGGCTTGCGGCCTTGCTCGCACGCTTCAGCGACGCTCGCCAGCAGCGGTGCCCAATCAGGCTGAAAACGCTGGTCGCGTTTCAGGTGTGGCACCTGCTGCGGGTAACGCGCCATCAACCAGCTGCGCAGTTCGGCGTCAGTTGTCGCAACACCCTGATCCTGTTTCCAGAAAGCCTGCAGAGCGTGCTGCAATTCACGGTCTGCGCCAATGTGAAAATAGTCAGGGTGTTGAGTCAGGGCCACGATGCGTCCTCCATAAAAGATGGGTCTATTGTCGACAGCTGACACAACATGAGACAAACTCATTTTTTTCGTGTTGATCACAAATACTGCTCATGGAGCACTGACGGTGCTTGAAATACGCCACCTCAAAACCCTGCACGCCCTGCGCGAGGCCGACAGCCTTGTGGAGGCCGCCGAACGCCTGCATCTGACGCAGTCGGCGCTGTCCCATCAGTTCAAGGAACTGGAAGAGCGCATGGGCATGCCGCTGTTTGTGCGCAAGACCAAACCGGTACGGTTTACCAGCGCCGGTCTGCGCCTGCTGCAATTGGCCGATTCCATGCTGCCGCAACTGCGCAGTGCCGAGCGTGACATCGCCCGTCTGGCAGGCGGCACCGCGGGAAGGCTGCACATGGCAATCGAATGCCACAGCTGTTTTCAATGGCTGATGCCGACCATCGACCAGTTCCGCGATGCCTGGCCCGAGGTCGAACTGGACCTGTCTTCCGGCTTCTCGTTTGCACCATTGCCCGCGCTGGCGCGTGGTGACCTGGACTTGGTGGTGACGTCCGACCCGCTGGAATTGCCCGGCATCACCTACGTGCCGCTGTTCACCTATGAAGCGATGCTGGCGGTGGCCAATCAACACGCGCTGGCGGGCCGGCCGTACATTGTTCCAGAAGACCTGCTCAGCGAAACGCTGATCACCTACCCGGTGGAGCGCGACCGACTGGACATCTTTACCCGTTTTCTGGAGCCCGCCGATATCGAGCCTGCACAGGTACGAACCTCGGAATTGACGGTGATGATGATGCAACTGGTCGCCAGCGGACGCGGGGTCTGTGGGATGCCGCACTGGGCGCTGCATGAATACAGCTCACGCGGTTATGTGAAGGCCAAGCGCCTGGGTGAGAAAGGACTGTTCGCAACGCTGTATGCCGGTATTCGCGCCGACATGCTCGACGCACCGTACATGCGCGATTTCCTGCTGACCGCCAAGGACACCTCGTTTTCAACGCTGGACGGGGTGAGTGTGGTTCGCTGACAGTGTCGTCCTGCGCCAAGGCACAGGACGACACGGGTTCAGTTCGCTCGGGTTTGCCGCTGGCGGTACAACGGCAGGATCAGGTCGCGTGTCAGCGGAGCCAGATGCACATCCGCAAGACTGTCTGCGCCGACCCAGAGTACTTCTTCGATCTCGGCGGCGGGCAGAACCTGGGCATCAGATCTGACCTCGTAAAGCTGACAACACACCTCAAAACCTGGCTCATTGGCAGCCGGTGCAACGAACTCGCCGAGAAACAGCGCCTGCTGCGGATCGATGATCAGCCCGAGTTCTTCTTCAAGCTCCCTGGCCAGCGCCCGCGGTGCCGGTTCGCCAGGTTCGATCTTGCCGCCCGGTTGCATGAATGCCTGAGTGCCGCGCTTGCGCACCAGCAGGGTCCGGCCGTCTGTGCCGATCAGCAGCGCCGCCGCGATGCGGATTATCTTCATGCAAAGATTTCCGTTTTCAGCAAACGTGCCTGATCAGCGCGCTCAAGGGCCAGCACGATCAGGCGATGGATCAGTTCGGCGTAGGTCAGACCGCTGGCCTGCCAGAGCTTGGGGTACATGCTGATGGAGGTGAAGCCAGGCAGCGTGTTGACCTCATTGATGATGATGTCACGCGTGTCGGTAACGAAGAAATCGACCCGCGAAAGCCCTGCGCAACCCAGCACCTTGTAAGCCTGCAACGCGACTTCACGCACCTGATCACTCAGATCGGCAGGAAACTCGGCGGGTATCGCGATGCGCGCCTGATCACCATTCAGGTACTTGGTGTCGTAGGCGTAGAACTCGTCGTTGGCAATCACTTCGCCACAGACACTGACCTGCGCATCGAAGTTACCCAGTACCGCGCACTCCACTTCCCGGCCGACGATGCCCTGCTCGATCAGCAGCTTGTGGTCAAATTCGAAACCCAATGCCAGCGCAGCCACGAAGCCAGCCTCGTCAGACACTTTGCTGACGCCCACCGACGAGCCTTGATTGGCCGGCTTGACGAACATCGGCAGGCCCAATTGCGTGGCTGCATCAGCGAACGACAAGGTTTCCGCACGGCTGAGCACCATGAACGGCGCGACAGCAATGCCTGCATCGCGCAGCAGACGCTTGGTCACGTCTTTGTCCATACACGCCGCCGAGGCGAGTACGTCAGCGCCGACAAACGGAACGGCCAGCATGCGCAGCACGCCTTGCAACGCACCGTCCTCACCAAACGCGCCGTGGATCAGCGGAAATACCACGTCAATGGCTGCCAGTGGCTTGCCTGTATCGACCTCGACAAACTGGCCACCAGTGCTGCCAGGCAACAGCGACAACTGCTTGCCGGATGCGCTCAGTTTGATCCGCGCAGGATCATTGGCATTGAGCAGGTAGTCGCCCTCGTCGAAGCGCAACCAGCGGCCCAGCTTGTCGACGCCGATCAGGGTCAGCGTATAGCGTTCACGATCAATCGCATTGATCACGTTGCGTGCCGACTGCAACGAAACCTCATGCTCGCTGGATTGCCCACCGAAAACGATGGCGACTGACTTTTTCAAAGCGGTTACTCCTGTTTTTCAGGCCGCGAACATAAAAGCAATGTTGGCTGTTAGTCCAGCAGATGATTGGCCATACGCCTGGAATTCAGGCAAAAAAAACCCGGTGGTGGGCAATCCATGCGAAATGCCCATCACCGGGAGGTCAGACAGCTCATTGAGCCGCTGCGGTTTCTTTCTTGCCGCCAGAGCCGAAGGTGGCGAAACGCTTGTTGAAACCCGCGATCCGGCCCTCGTTGGTGGTCTTGCGCTGCTGCCCGGTATACATCGGGTGCGAGGCGCTGGACACGTCTAGCGCGACATAAGGATGGGTGTTGCCGTCGGTGTGCTGCTGCGTACGGTCTGTGTCTACGGTCGAGCCGATCAGGAAGTAGACGTCGGCAGCGGTGTCGTGGAACAGCACAGTACGGTAAGAGGGATGGATGTCGGGTTTCATGGTTAGGTTTTGTACGAAAAGTCGGCTGGGGTAGAATTGCCGCCATGATTGGCTGGAGGCCCGCATGGCAAAGCGTTACGAACTCTCCGACTCATCGTGGGAAT
>NZ_LKBW01000013.1 GCF_002699855.1 Pseudomonas amygdali
TTCGGTAGTTTTTTCATCGCTCCATCCTCTCAAAGGTTGGAGTCTCCGAGAAACCCGGGGCGGTTCACCTGCGGGCCATCACCGGACCTTGCGAAGGCTGGCACACAAGCTGCTTTACAGACACACGCTTATCGCAAGGAAATCCCATATGCTCGTTGTTTCACTTTCCGGCAGCCCCTCCCCAAAATCCCGTTCCGGCGTAGTGCTGGCCCATGCCAGCCGCTGGTTGCAAAGCCACGGGGTGGAAGTCACCACGCTGCGCATACGCGACTTCAATGCCGAGGACCTGCTTTTCGCCCGCTTCGACAGCCCGCAAGTGCTGGAATTTATCGAAGCGGTCAGGCAAGCAGATGGCCTGCTGATTGGTACGCCGGTCTACAAGGCGTCATTTTCAGGCGCACTGAAAACCCTGCTCGACTTACTGCCCGAGCGCGCACTGCATGGCAAAGTGGTCCTGCCGCTGGCCACCGGCGGCAGTATCGCGCACATGTTGGCCGTGGATTACGCCCTCAAACCGGTACTGTCGGCGCTCAAATCGCAGGAAGTGCTGCACGGCATCTTCGCCATCGATACCCAGATCAGCTACGACGACAACGAAGAAGGCGGCACCCTGGACGAAATCCTCACCGAGCGCCTGCATGAGGGGCTGGAGCATTTCCATCACGGCCTGCAACGTCGCTTGCAGGCACGTCACAAGCAGGCCGGCGGGCATTTGCAACTGGCTTTATAGCCCGGCATCAATGCTCGACAAACAGCGGATACAACGAGGCCACCAACAGCACGGCCATCACGCCGTTGAAGATGCGCAACCCCAGCGGGTCACGCAGAACATTGCGCAACAAACTGCCAAAGCCTGCCCAGATGCCGACACTGGGCAGGTTGATCAGCGCAAACACCGCCGAGATCACCACCACATTGTAGAAATAGCCCTGCATCGGCGTGTAGGTGCTAATGGCACCAATCGCCATGATCCAGGCCTTGGGGTTGACCCATTGAAACAGCGCTGCACTCATGAAACTCAGCGGCTTGCCCTGACTGTCGACGTTATCGGAGGCAGGACCTGACGTGGCGATTTTCCACGCCAGGTACAACAGATAAGCGGCGCCGACATAGCGCAGGATGGTGTAGAGAAGCGGCCATGCCTTGAACACGCTACCCAGCCCGAAACCGACGGCCAGCACCAGGACAAAAAAACCGATGCTGATACCCAGCATGTGCGGCAACGTACGGCTGAAACCGAAATTGACGCCCGAGGCCAGCAGCATCATGTTATTCGGGCCGGGGGTAATAGAGGTGACGAACGCGAAGAGTGTGAAGGCAAGAAGCAAATCGAAAGAGAGCACCATACAGCTTGTCCGGATCAGTGGGTCAGGCACTTACCCTATAGAAGGCGCTGCAGGAAACACACGGACAGTTGACCGGTAATTATTACCGTACAGTTTGATAAAAAACTCTTTTAAAGCGGACTGTTACCCTTGTGGCTGCTGGCCAGTCACATTCAGGTCAACGCTTGCTTCGCCTTTATCATCGAATTCGCGCGCCTGCTGTGCCTGCGGATCAGCCATCAATTGCGCCTTGCGTGCCTGGTATTCATCAAACGACAGGCCGCGCCGGTTAAGGTCTTCAAGCGCCAGTTGATGGCTTTCTTCGGCGCTGAAGGGACGCTGCTCGACAGCATGGTGGGTGGAGCAGCCGGAGAGCAATGCAACGGTGAATGTGAGGACAAGCGCAAGGGCAAGTATACGGTTCATCTGGGGCCTCCGGGGCAGGCTTCATTTCAGGAATGACGCAAGGTTACGCCCGCCCCCGACGCAGCAAAAATCATCCGCCGTGATAGTCGCTATCGACTATCGCGAGCATCCTCGATCAATACCTCGCGCAACGCTTGAGCCGCAGCGGAAAGCTTGTGATCGGCCAGTATCATCAGGCCGATACGACGCTCGATACGCGGTCCTACCAGCGCGATGCAGCAAGCACCCAGTTCCTGCATCTGCCCGATGCACAGCGACGGCACCGCGCTGACACCCAGGCCATTGGCAACCATGCGCCCGATGGTGGACAGCTGATGGCTTTCAAACGCCACTGCCAGTTTGCCGTGCATCGGCTCGATGGCCTGCTCCAGTAGCAAACGCACAGCCGAAGGCCTTTGCAGGGCAATGAAGTTTTTGCCCAACAGCTCGGCCCAGGACACTTCGCCAAGCCCGGCCAGCGGCGAATCCTTCGAGACCACAGCCACGAAGCGATCCATATAAAACGGAGTGAACAACAAAGCGCTGTTCGACTCGGGCTCAAAGCCGATGCCCAGCTCGACACGGCGGTGACGCACCATCTCCAGCACCTGCTCATTGATCACGTCATGCACCGCGACATTGACCCGTGGGTAGCGCCCGCGAAACACCTTCAGCGCTGCCGGCAATCGATTGCCAGCAAATGAAGGCATTGCGGCGACCGAAACCCGGCCCGTCTGCAAGGTAAACCGCTGTCGCAGCAGCTCTTCGGTGTTGTCCCAGTCAGCCAGCAACTGGCGCGCCAGCGGCAACAGGGTTTCGCCCTCGGGTGTCAGGCCGACGTTACGTGTAGTGCGTGTCAGCAATTGCCCGCCAAGGTCCTCCTCAAGGCTCTTGACGGTCAGGCTCAACGCCGGTTGCGAGATGTTCAGTCGTTCCCCGGCCTGGGCGAAGCTCAGGTACTGCGCCACTGCCAGAAAAGCCCGAAGCTGCTTGACGTTCATATATTTGTTTTTCTTATCAATTGATCAGTAAAACAAAATTAACAAATCAGTCGACCCGAGAGAAGATGCAAGTCACCCGATCCTCCGACAGTGCGACTGTCGGTCAACAACTATAAAAGGCGGATCAACATGGCTGGACTCGATAAACGAGTAACGACCTACGAAGAAGCCCTTGCCGGGCTGACCGACAACATGACGGTACTCTGCGGTGGTTTCGGTCTGTGCGGCATTCCGGAAAACCTCATTGCGCAGATCAAGCGTATGGGCATCAAGGGCCTTACCGTCGTTTCCAACAACTGTGGCGTTGACGGCTTCGGCCTGGGCATCCTGCTTGAGGACCGGCAGATCCGGAAAATGATTTCGTCCTATGTCGGCGAGAACGCCTTGTTCGAAAAGCAGTTGCTCAGCGGCGAGCTGGAAGTCGAACTCACCCCGCAAGGCACTCTGGCGGAAAAACTGCGCGCAGGCGGCGCAGGCATTCCTGCGTTCTACACCGCGACCGGTTATGGCACGCCAGTGGCTGAAGGCAAGGAAACCCGGCAGTTCAATGGCCGCAATGTGATCCTGGAAGAGGCCATTACCGGCGACTTCGCCTTGGTCAAGGGCTGGAAAGCCGACCACTTCGGCAACGTGATCTATCGTCATACCGCGCAGAATTTCAACCCGGTAGTGGCCACCGCAGGGCGGATCACGGTGGTTGAGGTCGAGGAAATCGTCGAGCCCGGCGTACTCTTGCCCACTCAGATCCACACGCCTGGCATTTACGTCGACCGGGTGATTCAGGGCACCTTCGAAAAGCGCATTGAACAGCGCACCGTCAGAAAATCCTGACAGAGCAGCTCGGCCATACAACAACAAAGAGATTTCAGACCATGGCACTTTCTCGCGAACAAATGGCTCAACGCGTCGCCCGTGAACTCAAGGACGGTTATTACGTGAACCTGGGCATTGGGATTCCGACCCTGGTGGCCAACTATGTACCGGACGACATCGACGTCATGTTGCAGTCGGAAAACGGTCTGCTGGGCATGGGCGCATTTCCGACCGAAGACACCATAGACGCGGACATGATCAATGCTGGCAAACAGACGGTTACGGCGCGTATCGGCGCGTCGATTTTCTCGTCTGCCGAATCCTTCGCCATGATCCGCGGCGGTCATGTCGACCTGACGGTGCTCGGTGCTTTCGAGGTGGATGTCGAGGGCAATATCGCGTCGTGGATGATCCCCGGCAAGCTAGTCAAAGGCATGGGCGGCGCAATGGACCTGGTGGCAGGTGCCGACAACATCATCGTGACCATGACCCATGCCTCGAAGGATGGCGAATCCAAACTGCTCCCTCGCTGCAGCCTGCCGCTGACCGGCGCGGCGTGCATCCGCAAGGTTCTGACTGACCTGGCGTATCTGGAAATCGACAATGGTGCCTTCATCCTCCGCGAACGTGCGCCGGGGGTCAGCGTGGAAGAAATCGTGGCAAAAACCGCAGGCAAACTGATCGTGCCGGATGATGTGATCGAGATGAGTTTCTGAACTCAGGCATCTTCGAGCAGGATGGATACATCTCTGTGGGAGATTCTATGATTTCGTTTTGCTGCCGGTTCCCGGCAGTTCGCGGACAAGTCCGCTCCCACAGATTCCGGACAGTTGTGGAAGTGAGCTTGCTCACGAAGACATTGGTTCAAACACTCGATATCCAGGGACTGTACTGGCCTCTGCGCTCTCACAGGATTTGTCGTTCTGGACACTCTGCGTCCGCAATAGTCGGCTGTTCAAGTAACTCCCCGATAATAATTACAAAAAGAGGTGCCCCCGATGGCCGCCAACATAGAAGAAAGCCGCTCTGCCCGATTCGCCTTGCGCTGCGCCGCATGGGCTGAACGCTGGTTTCCCGATTCATGGGTATTTGCCGCGCTGGCGGTGGTCATCGTCACACTGGCAACACTGGCCATTGGCGCACGTCCGGCCGAGGCTGCCAAAGCGTTCGGTGACGGGTTCTGGAGCCTGATTCCGTTCACCATGCAAATGGCCTTCGTGGTCATCGGCGGTTACGTCGTGGCCAGTTCGCCGCCAGCGGTGCGCCTGATCGACCGGCTGGCCCGGGTGCCGCGTAACGGTCGTTCGGCGGTGGCCTGGGTGGCGCTGATTTCCATGCTGGCTTCGCTGCTCAACTGGGGGCTGTCACTGGTGTTCGGCGGCCTGCTGGTGCGCGCCCTCGCCCGCCGTACCGATCTGCGTATGGATTATCGCGCGGCCGGTGCTGCCGCGTATCTGGGGCTGGGCGCAGTCTGGGCGCTGGGGCTGTCTTCTTCGGCTGCACAGTTGCAGGCCAATCCGGCGAGTCTGCCGCCTTCGATCCTGGCGATAACCGGCGTGATCCCTTTCACCGAAACCATCTTTCTCTGGCAATCCGGGGTCATGCTCGCCGCGCTGGTAGTCATATCGTTGATCGTGGCCTATGCCACCGCCCCTGGCCCGAACAGCGCCCGGGACGCCAAGGCCTGCGGTGTCGACCCGGCATTCAGCCTGCCGCCACTGGCACCTCGCACACGGCCCGGCGAATGGCTGGAATACAGCCCGCTGTTGATCATCCTGATGGTGCTGCTGGGGGTCGGCTGGCTGTTCAGCGAGTTTTCGAGCAAACCGGCGATCACCGCAATTTCCGGACTCAACACCTACAATTTTCTGTTCATCATGCTCGGTGCGTTGCTGCACTGGCGACCACGCAGCTTTCTCGATGCCGTAGCGCGGGCCGTACCCACCACCACTGGCGTGTTGATTCAATTCCCCCTTTACGGTTCGATTGCTGCGTTACTGACCACAGTCAAAGGCGCTGATGCGCAGACCCTGGCGCACTACATCTCGACATTCTTTACCAGCATTGCCTCCCACGATACCTACGCGATTCTGATGGGCGTCTATTCGGCCATTCTGGGCTTCTTCATTCCGTCGGGCGGCGGCAAGTGGATCATTGAAGCGCCTTACGTGATGCAAGTCGCCAACGACCTGCAGTATCACCTCGGCTGGGCGGTGCAGATCTACAATGCAGCCGAAGCGCTGCCCAACCTGATCAATCCGTTCTACATGCTGCCGCTGCTGGGCGTACTGGGCCTCAAGGCACGTGACCTGATCGGTTTCTCGTTCGTGCAGTTGCTGGTCCACACGCCGCTGGTGCTGTTTCTGCTCTGGGTATTGGGCACTACGCTGGTCTATACGCCACCGGTAATGCCCTGATCGTCAGCCATTGAACGAGTAGTCACGCTCGACCTTGCAGATTCGCGTGGTGAACGCCTGATACCAGCGCGCGCGTCCCTGTTCGCGGACCTGGGCGTGATCGGCCTGCTGTTTCCAGGCCAGAATCGCGGTTTCGTCGCTCCAGTAGGACACGGTGATGCCCAGTCCGTGTTCGTCGCGAGCCGATTCCACGCCCAGAAAGCCGGGCTGCTGCCTGGCCAGTTCTACCATCCGCTGCGCCGCGTCTGCGTACGCCTGACCCTCTTCAGACGTACGCAGTGAGGTGAACACCACCGCAAAGTAGGGTGTGGGAAAGCGCGCTGCCATCATAACTGATTACTCTGCGCGGCCTGGCTGCACGCGCGGACGAACGCAGCAACCACAGGAGATACCTTGCCCTGCAACGCAGCCCGCTCCGGCTGGAACAGCGTGGCGACGAAGAACGGGTGGCCCTGCAATTCGATACTGCGCACTTCGCCTTCAGGGCCGCGGCCGCTGACTTTCAATGCATCGCCGAACAGCGCTGGCTCAAGCTCACGACGCAGACCGTAGCGGCAGTGATAACGCTCCTCGATATTCAGCGTGCCGTAGGCTTGGGCAATCAAAGTGTCGGGTTGCAGGTGAATCGCCGCCACGGATTCAACCAGCGAGCAGCTCAATGGTTCGATGATGACGTTTGCCGCCTGCGGCGCAGTTTCGCCGTGCTCGGCGTCTTTCCAGCCCAGTTGATTGCGGGCGTACTCCACCAGTGCGTGCTGAAAGCCGCCGCACGTCCCCAGAAACGGTACGAGACGCTCGCGTGCGAAACGAATGGCCGTCAAAGCGCCCTGCATGTCCAGGTACGGGCTGGCCGGTACACACCACAGACCGTCGAATTCGCCAAGCCGTGCACCGCTGCCGATCTGTGGCGTCGGTAGCCATTCGAAGCTGACCGGCACGTGAACGGTCTCAGCCGCCATCTCCAACGCCAGGGGAATGGCCTGATGGGCTGGCACATCGGCGTTGAAATCGCCCACCAGCCCGATCTGCAAAGTGTTGCGTACGTTATTGACTGTGCCCATGCCCTGCCCCCTGTTCGATTTCGTATAACCCGGGCGGACTATAAACAGGCAGCAAAACCAGCAGAATGGGCATTGCAGCAATGCCTGGCGTGCAGCGCTGCACGTTTCTTCAGCCAGTTACCGGCGTCAGCACCGGCTGCCCGGAAAAGAACGCCAGCAGGTTATCGTTGACCATTTGCACACTGTCTCTGGAAGCCTCGGGCGACAGGCCTGCAACATGGGGCGTAAGCACAACATTGCCCAGCGTTTTGAGTACGTCCGGCACAGCGGGCTCATCGTCGAACACATCCAGCGCAGCCCCGGCAATCTGCTCGTTCTGAAGTGCACTGACCAGCGCATGGGTATCCACCACACTGGCACGCGCAATGTTGACCAGAAAGCCGTCAGGGCCCAGCGCTTCAAGCACACCGGCATCGATCAGGTGCTGCGTGCCACTGCCACCGGGTGTGGCAATGATCAGGAAATCCGACGCCGCAGCCAGCGCCTGTGCGGTGGCGTGCCAGGTGTAATCGCAGTCGGTGCGCGGCTTGCGATTGTGATAACCGATGGCGATGTCGAACGCAGCTGCACGCCTGGCAATCGCCAGCCCAACCGCCCCCAGTCCGACGATTCCCAGGCGCTTGCCTGCCAGCGACGGTCGAACCACCTTGCGCCACTCGCTACGGCGTACCGACGCATCGGCCTGCGGGATGTCGCGTACCAGCGACAGCAACAGCGCCAGCGTATGGTCAGCCACTGTGGCGGCGTTGACGCCTGCACCATTGGTCACGGTGATGCCGCGTGCCTGCGCGGCGGGCAAATCAACCTTCTCGTAGCCGGCACCGCTCACGCAAATGATGCGCAGGTTCGGCAGTGCATCCATTTCCTCGGCGAAAAAACCCAGTGGCCCACGCGTCATCACGGCGCTGATGCTCTTCCCGTGTGCAGCAATTGCCTCGGCACGCAGTTCGGCCGTCGGCGCACGAATCAACTGATAACCGCTGCTTTCCAGAATCGGCAAATACATGTCCAGATTTTCCACCAGCACCAATACCGTTGTCATGCGCACTCCCGTTCGGTCAGCAAAACGCTGACAGTAACGCGACTTCGTGCGCTTGTGCAGAGCCAATTGCACAGACAATGGCGCTCGTTGGAAAAAACCTTTCGCGATAACACCAGGTGTTCATGAAGTGGACGCATTTGCCGGACAGACTGCGTTACAAGCAACCTCGCCAACGCGATAGTGCGCTATCGTTGCGTGCAACGCTGTGACCAGTAACGGTATTGGCTGGTGCAGTCGAACACCTTCCAACCATAAGGAACCAACCGCCCATGCAAGGATTTTCCGCCACTCTGTCGACCACAACCCTGTTGAAAAAGACCTTCCTGGGCGCAGCGGTCATGTCGGGCCTGATGCTGTCATCCGGTATGGCAGCGGCGGCGGATGCACCGGGCAAGGTGCTGAGCGAAAAATACGGTCTGCCCTGGCCAGCCGTGATCGCCCATCGCGGAGCTTCGTTCGATGCTCCGGAAGAGACCATTCCGGCGTATACCCTGGCACGCGACCTGGGCGCGGACTATCTGGAGATGGACATCCAGCGCACTAAAGATGGCGTGCTGATAGCGCTGCACGATGACGTACTGGAACGCACGACCAATATTGCCGAAGTGTTCCCGACACGGGTCAAGGACCCGGTCAGCACCTTCACCCTGGCGGAGCTCAAGCAACTGGACGCCGGCTCATGGTTCAACAAGGCTTACCCCGACCGGGCGCGCGCAAGCTACAGCGGGTTGCAGATCCTGACGCTGGATGAGGTCATCGACATCGCCGAAGGCGGCGCGAACAAGCCTGGGCTGTATATCGAGACCAAGGTGCCGAACAAGTTTCCCGGTGTCGAAGCCGATCTTAAAAAGGTGCTGACCAAACGTGGCTGGCTGGCTCAGCGTCCGGCCGCAGCGGCTGGTCATGTGAACGTAGCGCACATGTCGGGGCGCGTGGTATTGCAGACGTTCGAGAAGCAGAGCCTGGAGCTGCTGCAAAAAGAAATGCCGAAAGTGCCCAAGGTCATGCTGCTATGGATTGGCGAAGGCTCGATAGAGCCTAAATCCAGCGTCGCGTTCAAAGACTCGGGGGCCAAGGACAAGGCCAGCTACTACGCAGCGCAGGAAGTCAAATCGCCGGAGGAATTCCAGAAGTGGATTGACTGGGCCAAGGCTCATGGTGCGATCGGCACCGGCCCTTCTTCGCAACTGGCCAAGGGTGGCGATCAGAGCTACATGGACCTGGTAAAACCCTGGATGAACAACCTGACCCACGAGAAAGGCATGGTGATCCACCCTTACACGGTGGACGACGCAGAGGACTTCAAGCGGATCAGTAATGACGGGGTTGACGGTTTCTTCACCAACCGCACTGCCGAACTGTTGAAGTTCTACGGGCGGCCAGCGAAAGAGAGCATCGAGACGATTCTGAAGCGTAACGGCTACTGATCGACTGGCTGGCCGCATCCTGCGATGCGGCCAGCGCCGATTGATCAGAAATCGATGGTGCCGGACAGCTTCAAGGTGCGTGGCTCGCCTTGAGTCAGATAACCCCCATTGGCCGATGCCCAATAATCCTTGTTCATCAGGTTTTCGACGTTGGCACGCAGCGTGACGTCCTTTTGCGCAACGTTGAAGGTATAACGCGCGGCCAGATCGAAACGGTTCCAGGTCGGAATGCTCAGATTGTTGGCAGAGTCGACGTATTGCCCGCCGGTGCGCAGCATGCGCGCGTTGATGGCTGCGCCTGCGATGCCTGGAACATCCCAGTCGGCACCCGCATTGAACTGAAAGGTCGGCACACCAATGGCCCTGTTGCCATCGTTGCTGCCACCCGACGTGCCGCTCACCTCGGTGTCCATCAGAGTAAGACCGGCCAGCAGACGCAGGCCGCTGACAGGCTCTCCGAACACGTTCATTTCCACGCCACGGTTGCGCTGCTCGCCATCACGGACGTAGCGCGTTCCGCTGCCATCCTGAATCTGGTAGCCATCAGTCGGTTGTTCGATACGGTATACACCCAGGCTTGCACCGAAGGTGCCCATGTCCAGCTTCACGCCCGCTTCAATCTGTTTTGAACGCGCCGGCGCGAACACCTCGCCAGGGTTGATCGTCACGGTGCTCGGCGCCGTCGGCCCCTGCGCAAGGCCTTCAATGCGGTTTGCATAGAACGACACATAGCGCCAAGGCTTGAACACCAGCCCGTAGACCGGCGTGGTGATTGCCTCGTCATACAGTGCGTTGCGCGGGCCGCTGCCATAGTCGTAGCCCTGGACGCGCAGTTGCTGGCGACGCAGGCCTGCGGTCAGCAGCAGGCGATCATCGAAAAAGCCCAGCGTGTCGGAGAACGCTACGCTGCGCATACGGCTCTTGCCGACGATACCGGGATCACTGAGATCGCCACCCGAGAAGCTGTCCAGCGCAGGACGTGTTGTTTCCACTGGGTTGTACAGGTTGCTGCCAGCCGGACTGCCGAACAGGTAGGCACTGCGCTGCTCGGTCCAGATGCCGGACAGACCGAAGTTGACCTTGTGACTGACCGCGCCGGTCTGCAGCTTGCCGTTGATGCCGGCCATGGCTGTCTTGTTGTCTTCGTCATGCGGAATGGAAGACGGTGACGCCGTGATGTTGCCTGCGGCGTCATTGATAGTCGGCGAGCCATAGATACCGTTTTCACGGGTGTGCTTGGCACCGGCTGCAGCGTACAGCGTCCAGTCATCGTTGAGGTCGTATTCGGCCCGGCTCATGCCGAAGGTGTCTTCGGTTTCGGTCCAGGTCCAGTTCGGCGCGTAATTGGTGTCGGCATCCGGTGCATGCGGCACACGGGTCAGGCCACTGCCAACGAACACCATGTTGCGATTCTGATTGATGCGCTGCTTCTGGTAGGCAAAATCGCCGGAAAGACGGAAGTTGTCACCCTGATAATCAAGCCCCAGCGCGAACAGCTTGCTGCGATGCTCTTCGTCTTCAACGCCGGTCTCGCCTTCGCGCTGAGACAGGTTGAGACGCGCGCCGAATCGATTGTCTTCGCCAAAGCGCTGACCAAGGTCCAGGTGTTCGCCGATCCGGCCGTCGCTGCTGATGTCGGTGGTAAAACGCCGTGTCGGCGTGTCCTGCGCGCGCCTGGGTTGCAGGTTCACGCCACCGCCAATACCGGAGCCGGTCGGTGTCACGCCGTTGATAAAGGCATTGGGGCCTTTGAAAACCTCAACCCGCTCCAGCGCATCGGTGGAGATGATCTGGCGCGGCAGCACGCCGTAGAGGCCGTTGTAGGAAATATCATCGGTGGTCAGTTTGAGGCCACGAATGACGAAGATCTTCGAGGCGTTGGCATAGCCGCTTGACTGGCGAACCGATGCATCATTGAGCAGCACATCGCCGATGTCTTCGGCCTGCTGGTCCTCGATCAATTGTTCGGTGTAGCTGGTCATGGTGAACGGCACGTCCATGACGTCGGCATTGCCCAGAACGCCCAACTGCCCGCCACGAGCCACTTGCCCGCCTGCGTACACGGGCGGTAGCGCGTGCGGGTCGGCCTTGTCGGCACTGATATCGGTCTCTCCGAGAACCATCGGGCCTTCCTGCTGACTGGCGGCAGCAGTAGCGGCCCAGGCCGGAGAACCAATGGAACAGCAAAATGCGAGCAACGTGAGGCGCATCGGGATCGATGGGATGTGCATGAAAAGGTCCTGCTGACGAGATGAGCGAGATCGGAAGAAACCTTCCTGGAGATGACCGACTCAGTGGATGCGAAATGCTACCATATGTTACTGGGAATGCTTATCATTAATTTGTGTGCAGGGCGTCACATAACCAACGCTCATCGCTACGTCTCACACAGCAATGCTTTGAAACAGGTAGGGGACAGCCACCTGAGTGCGACTCTCGTGTAAGCTCGTACGCTATTGGTTTTCCCATCGAGAGGCCTATGCAATCCACTTTCCGACGCTCGACACTGGCAGCACTTCGTGGTTTTGCCTTGCCGAGCGATGCAATCTCCATTGTTCCTTCTGCCGCCGACTATCGGCGCTGTCTGCTGGAAAGGATCGCTTCGGCCACCCGGCGCATCTATATCATCGCGTTGTACCTGCAACAGGATGAAGCCGGTCAGGAGATCCTCGACGCACTGTACGCGGCCAAGGCTGCACGGCCCGAGCTGGATGTCGTGGTGCTGGTTGACTGGTTCCGCGCGCAGCGGGGTCTGATCGGTGCCGGGCGGCAACCGGGCAACTCGACCTGGTATCAGGCGCAGAACCTTGAATACGATGAAGAAGTGCCGATCTACGGCGTGCCGGTGCAAACCCGTGAGCTATTCGGCGTGCTGCACCTCAAGGGCAGCGTGATCGACGATTGTGTGATCTACAGTGGCGCAAGCATCAACAACGTCTACCTGCACAAGCTCGACAAATACCGTCTGGACCGTTACCACCTGATCGAAAGTGCGCCACTGGCCGACGCTTTCCAGAACCTGGTCCAGCGCGAAATACTCCCCTCACCGGCGGTGCACCGCCTCGACCTGCAATCGCCACCTGGCTCGCGCAGCATTCGCAGCGAGATTCGCGCTTTTCGTGCGGACCTGAAACGCGCTGCGTACGACACTTCAGCAGGCGAAAAGGAAAACGGCGAGCTGCGGGTGATTCCGCTGCTGGGCGTCGGGCCGCGTAACAATCTGAATCGTGCCATCTGCGACCTGATCGCCTCGAGCAAGATCCAGCTGACCATCTGCACGCCGTATTTCAACCTGCCGGTGGCGGTCACCCGCGAAATCAATCGGGCGCTCAAGCGCGGTGTGCAGGTCGATATCATCATTGGTGACAAAACCGCCAACGACTTCTTCATCGACCCGGACGAGCCGTTCAAGGTGATCTCGGCCCTGCCCTATCTGTATGAAATCAGCCTGCGACGCTTTGCCCACAAGCATCAGAAGGCAATCGCGCAGAACCGCCTCAACGTGCACCTGTGGAAACACGGCGATAATACGTTCCACCTCAAAGGCATCTGGGTCGATCAGCGCTATACGCTGCTGACAGGCAACAACCTGAACCCTCGCGCCTTCAATCTTGATTTGGAAAACGCCTTGCTGATCGATGATCCGCAGGGCCAGTGGAGCGAAACGCGCGAGGCGGAAATCGCCCATTTGATGCGCAACACCCAACGCGTCAACCAGTACGACGAACTCGACACACTGGCCAATTATCCCGAAGGGGTACGCAAATTCCTCAAGCGCGTCAGCCGTGTGCGGGTCGAGCGATTGCTGTACCGGATACTCTGCCCCTCAAGCCTGAGGCCGACATGCCTGGCATGTCGGCCATACAACCAAAGAAACAGGGTGTGTCAGGGACGTTTCGCCCCCAACTGCTTCCACATCTTCTGCGTGATTTTGCGGCGGTTGCTGTAGCCTGCCCACGGGTCGGCCTTGAGTTTCTTTAAACGCTGCTCAAGGTTGGTGATGTCCCACTGCGCCGAGGATTTCAGGCCTGCCAGTTCATCCAGAGCAATCGGCACCGAGACCGGCAAACCTGGCCGGGCGCGCACCGAATACGCAGTCACGGTGCTGCCGCCACGGCTGTTGCGCAGGTAATCAATGAAAATTTTCCCTACCCGATTTTTCGGCCCCATGGTCGCGGTGAAGCGTTCGGGCAACTGACGGCTAACGAATTCGGCGATAGCCTTGGCGAAGGCTTTAACCGTGTCCCAGTCAGCCTGCCGCGCCAATGGCACGATGATGTGCATGCCCTTGCCGCCGCTGGTCTTGAGAAAAGCTTCCAGCCCAAGTTCCTCCAGCACGGCGAGCACCATTTGCGTGGCGTCGATCATGCTGCGCCAGGGCAGCGCCGGGTCGGGATCAAGGTCCAGTACAAAATGATCCGGCGTTTCGATCCTGTCACGCGTAGCGCCCCAGGTGTGCAACTCGATGGCCCCCATTTGCGCGGCACCGACCAGCGCCTGCAATGAATCGATCTCCATCAGCGCGGCATGCCCGGGGTCCAGAGCACGATCCAGCTGTTTGATGTGTGGAATCGCAAGATGCTCGGCGTGCTTCTGGAAGAACTGCTCGCCGTCGATGCCTTCCGGGCAACGCAACAATGCCACAGGACGCTTGTTCAGATAAGGCAGAATCCATTCGGCAATAGACGCGTAGAACTGCGCAAGTTCGACCTTGCTGGTGCCGGTCTTGCTGTCGATCACCCGATCCGGATGGCTGATGCCCGTGCCCTCCACGTCCACTTTGCCTTTGCCGGCAGCGGTTTTCTTGCCTGAACGCGGCGCTGCCGATGTCGATTGCGTCCGGGTCTGGCTGGCAACCCTGGCGGGCTGAGCGTCTTCGCGCACCACCTCACTGGCAGGCTTGTCACTGCGCAACCCAACAAATGCGGCTTGTCGCACAATGCCTTCGCGGGTCCACTGGGCGAATTCCGCCTCACAGACCAGCTGCGGCTCTACCCACTGCACGCCGCGGGCCTGAGCCGAGGTCAGTTTTTTCGCCAGGGGCGAATCCTTGCGCTGCAGCGGTTTGAGTTGTTGATAAAGCTGTTCAAGCGTCACCTCACTGAAGCCGGTGCCCACCCGCCCGGCATAGACCAGCCCTTCATCGCCTTCATTGACCGCCAGCAACAAGGCCCCGAATGCGGAGCGGCTGCCTTGTAGGGCGGTGTAGCCGACGATCACCAGTTCCTGACGCAACCGGCATTTGAGTTTGATCCAGTCGGCGTTGCGCTTGCCGATATAAACACTGCCGGCCCGCTTGCCGATGACACCTTCCAGGCCCATTGCCGCAGCGCTTTCCACAATATCCTGATGCCCGGCCTGAAACGCATCCGAATAACGCAGCAAGCGACTGCGCTGGGCGTCGAGCACTTGCTTCAAGGCGTCGCGGCGCCGCTCAAGGGGTACTTCACGCAGATCCTCCGCACTCAGGAACGGCATATCGAACAGGTAATACAGGATGTTTTTGCTGTTCCCTGCGTCAAAGGCATTCTGCAACCCCTGAAAGTCGGGCAACCCTTGCTCGTCGAGAACCACTACTTCGCCGTCGAACCAACTGTTTTGCAATTTCAGGCCCTTGAGCGCCTTGACCAGCTCGGGCAGCCGTTCGGTCCAGTCGTGGCCGTTACGGGTGAACAGGCGCACTTCGTCGCCCTGAATGCGGGTCAGAATGCGATAGCCATCGAACTTGATCTCATACAGCCAGTCACCCTCTGGCGGTGCATCTACCAACGTGGCCAGTTGCGGCGAAAGGGTTTCCGGGAAAACCGTTTTCGACTTCTTTTGCGCGGGCTTGCGCGCAGGCTTCGCTGCACCGGCTTTGGCTTTTTCGTTTGCGGCGCTGGCTTTTGGCTTCGCTGGCGCTGCACGCCCTGCCCCTACGTGCGCGCCGCTGATCACGCTCTGCGGCTGCTCCAGAGTGATGTCATATTCGGCGGCAGGTCGCGCAATGGCGTCCTTTTCTTTGATCAGCAGCCACTGCTCCTTGCTGCCGCTGCCCGTGAGCCGCGTGCGCACCAGCGCCCAGTCGCCGCTGAGCTTCTCGCCGACCAGGGTAAATTTGAGTTTGCCTTCCTCATAGGTTTTTTGCGGATCACCGTGCGGCTGCCAGACGCCACGGTCCCAGACAATCACATCACCGCCGCCGTACTGCCCTTTCGGGATGCTGCCCTCAAAATCGGCATAGTCCAGCGGGTGGTCTTCAACATGCACCGCCAGACGTTTTTGCTTGGGGTCCAGGCTCGGGCCTTTGGGCACCGCCCAGCTCTTGAGCGTGCCATCCAGCTCCAGTCGAAAGTCGTAGTGCAGGTTGCGTGCGTCATGCTTCTGAATCACGAAACCCAGCGCCTTGGCCTTGGACGAAGACTTGCCTTTGCGCGTGCTTTCGGCAGGCTCGGAGGTGATGGCAAAATTGCGCTTGCGCGTGTATTCACTGGCGGGCTTGGCCATGTCCGGTGTCTCCGTCTGGCTCAAGAGGCTTTGCTGGTTTTCTTGCGGGCTGCGGGCCGCTTGGGCTTGGCCGCGGCCTTGTCAGCAGGTTTTTCTTTTGCTGCGGGCTTGCTCGCTTTGCCTTTACTGACGCCCCCCTTGCCCGCCAGGCTGCGTCGCAGCAAGTCGGTGAGGTCAATGACATCGGCACTTTTGCGCTCTTCCTCGGCCGGATCCGTCTCGACATCCTCGATCTCGCCTTCGTCTGCCTTGGTTTTGACCAGGTGCATGATCTTTTCCTGAAAAGTGTCGCGGTACTGCTCAGGCTGCCAGTCGGCGCTCATGTCCTTGACCAGACGCTTGGCCATGTCGCGTTCGCTCTTGTTCAACTGTGCGTCCGTCACTGCTTCACTCAGTTCCAGTGTGTCCAGCTCACGCACGTCGGCAGGCCAGCGCAGGATCACCATGACCAGCGCCGACTCCAGCGGCATGACCGCCGCCAGGTGTTCGCGGGTATGCAGCACGACATTGGCCAGTGCCACCTTTTTGGTGTCGACAAGGGTTTCACGCAGCAGCGCATAGACTTTTTCGCCGCGTTTATCCGGGGTCAGAAAATAAGGCGTGTCGATGTTTTGCAAAGGAATCTGCTGGCTGTCGACAAAGGCGAATATGTCGATGGTCTGCGTCGATTTGGGGTGCGCGGAGCGAATTTCTTCTTCGCTGAGTACGACGTAACGATCCTTTTCGTACTCCACGCCCTTGACGATATTTTCGCTGGTCACCTCCTTGCCGGTGACCTTGTTGATTCGCTTGTAGCCGACCGGGTCCATGCTGCGCTTGTCGAGCCAGTCGAAGTCGACACTGGTTGACGTTGTCGCCGACACCAGTGCGACCGGTATATGCACCAGCCCGAAGCTGATTGCGCCCTTCCAGATTGCCCTTGCCATGGTCTGACTCCTGTTAGTCCTGAAAAAGTGACTGGACCCGTCGAAGAAAAGTTTCGCCGGCCTGACGAGCGCCGGAAAACCCGCGCAGGCGCAACGCGTTTTTCATCTTGGCAATCTGACTGTCAACGTTTTGGCTTTTGGTGCGAACTGTATTAACGGGATGCTTAGAGCCGTCAAAGCCTTGTAGTAGAGGGGTTCGCGCAAAGAGAAGCAGGATTTTTCAAGTCACATATGCGTTTAAGATCTAAAAATATGGTTTAACGTTCTTTTGCGGAATAAATCAGACGTTCTATAAATGGCCCCACCCCGAACGCTGTTGGCGAACTGTCTGCGAATCAACAGTTGGTCCCGTCAGCTTTCACTCAGCTGATCACTCCCAAGGATTTGTCATGAACGTTTTCTGGTTTCTTCCGACTCACGGCGACGGCAATTATCTGGGCACGACAAAGGGCGCACGTCCCGTCACCCTCAATTACCTGAAACAGGTGGCGCAGGCCGCCGATGACCTGGGCTACTACGGGGTATTGATTCCGACCGGTCGCTCTTGCGAAGACTCGTGGGTCATCGCCTCGGCACTGGTGCCATTGACCGAGCGTCTGAAGTACCTGGTGGCGATCCGTCCGGGAATCATCTCCCCTACCGTCTCGGCACGCATGGCGGCCACGCTGGATCGTTTATCCGGCGGCCGACTGCTGATCAACGTGGTGACTGGTGGCGACCCGGACGAGAACCGTGGCGACGGCAGCTTCCTCGATCACAGCGAACGCTATGAAGTCACCGACGAATTCCTGAAGATCTGGCGTCGCGTATTACAGGGCGAAGCAGTCGACTTCGAAGGCAAGCACCTGCGCGTGCAGAATGCCAAAGCGCTGTATCCACCGATTCAAAAGCCCTATCCGCCGCTGTACTTTGGTGGCTCTTCCGATGCCGCGCATGACCTTGCGGCCGATCAGGTGGACGTTTACCTGACCTGGGGCGAACCTCCGGCAGCTGTGGCCCAAAAGCTGGCCGATGTGCGTGAACGGGCAGCCCGCAAAGGTCGTACCGTGAAGTTCGGCATTCGCTTGCACGTCATCGTGCGCGAAACCAGTGAAGAAGCCTGGAAAGCCGCCAGCACATTGATCGAACACATCAGCGACGAAACCATCGCTGCGGCCCAGAAATCTTTCTCGCGCTTTGATTCCGAAGGTCAACGCCGTATGGCTGCGCTGCATGACGGACGCCGCGACAACCTGGAAATCGCGCCTAACCTGTGGGCGGGCGTGGGTCTGGTTCGTGGCGGTGCTGGCACGGCACTGGTCGGCAACCCGCAGGAAGTCGCGGCACGCATCAAGGAATACGCAGACCTGGGCATCGAGAGCTTCATTTTCTCGGGCTACCCGCACTTGGAAGAAGCGTACCGCTTTGCCGAACTGGTCTTCCCGCTGCTGCCTGAGCCTTACGCCAGCCTCGCCGGGCGCGGCATCACCAATTTGACGGGCCCGTTCGGCGAAATGATCGCCAACGATCTGCCCCCGCAGGCCAAGTGATGTCAGGGCAACTGCTGACCTTACCGCACTCGCCTGCGCTGGCGACCTCGATCAGAGCCACTGCGCAGGTATTCGAGGACCCCAAATCCAAGGATCTGCTCGCTCACGTACGCCAGGTGGCGCCCAGCGATGCCAGCGTACTGATCATTGGTGAAACCGGCACTGGCAAGGAACTGGTGGCACGGCACGTCCACGAACTGAGTGCCCGTCGCGACAAACCGTTCGTGGCGGTCAACTGCGGCGCGTTCTCCGAGAACCTGATCGAGGCCGAGTTGTTCGGCCACGAGAAAGGCGCCTTCACCGGCGCGATCAGCGCGAAGGCCGGCTGGTTCGAAGAGGCCAATGGCGGCACGCTGTTTCTCGATGAAATCGGCGACCTGCCCATGACTCTCCAGGTCAAGCTGCTGCGCGTACTTCAAGAACGTGAAGTGGTCCGCCTGGGCTCGCGCAAGAGCGTGCCGATTGACGTGCGGGTGCTCGCAGCAACCAACGTACAACTGGAAAAAGCCATCAATGCCGGGCATTTTCGCGAGGACCTTTACTACCGGCTGGACGTGGTCAATCTGGAATTGAGCCCGCTGCGCGACCGGCCCGGCGATATCCTGCCGCTGGCCCGGCATTTCATAGAGGTCTACAGCCAGCGTCTGCGCCATGGCCCGGTGCGCATCAGCGCCGAAGCCGAGCACAAGCTCAAGACCTACAGCTGGCCGGGCAATATTCGCGAGCTGGAAAACGTTATTCATCACACCTTGCTGGTCTGCCGCGAAGGAGTCATTCAGCGTGACGACCTGCGCCTGTCGAACCTGAGGATCGAGCGTCAGGACGAACAGAATCCGGTTGACGAATCAGCCGAACAGTTACTCAATCGGGCGTTTCAAAAGCTGTTTGAAGAACAGGCGGGAGCCTTGCACGAGAAGGTCGAAGACACGCTGCTCAGGACCGCGTATCGCTACTGCCATCACAACCAGGTACACACCGCCAGCCTGCTGGGCCTGACCCGCAACGTCACGCGTACGCGTCTGATCAAGATCGGTGAGCTGGCAGTCAACAAACGCAGACCGGGTGAAAATATACAGGGCGACCGGATGCTGCATTTGTCGGTGTGAAGATCCAGACCGATGACGCGGAGCGTCATGAACGGCATTCCCACGCTGGAGCGTGAGGAATGAGCACTGTCCGCAGGAACGCTATCGTGCCCATGCTCCGCGTGGGTATGCCTTTCTGGACGCTCTGCGTCTTCTCCCGAGCAAACGGTGCGGCGCCAAAAGCTGACGCGGAGCATCATGGACGGTATTTCCATGCTGGAGCCTGAGGAACGCTCGCCATCCGTAAGAACGCTATCGTGCCCATGCTCCGCGTGGGTATGCCTTTCTGGACGCTCTGCGTCCTCTCCTGATCACGCGGCACTTCACGACAAACGCATCGCCAGAGCCTTAGCCTGAATCGCCACGTCGGTCACTGCGGTGCTTTCCCACCACATGCCGCGCAGTGGCGGGCCCATGGCGAACAGGCGTGACGAGCAGTGACCTTGCGCGTCGAGCACCGCGCCACCGGCGTCGGCAGCAATGCCCAGCGCAAGCGGTCCGGGCTGAATCAAACCTCGCAGCAGCAATTGCCGAGGCAACGGGCGATCCACGCGTCGCCAGTCGTACTCGATGCCGGTGGAGTTGATCAAGGCATCGCCAACGATCTGCGTCGGTTCGCTATCACCGCGCCGACGCACGCTGATCTGCACTTGGCCTGACGGCAGGCTCGCAACAGCCTGCAACGAAGCGGCGTCAATGCTCAGCCGACCTTGCCTGATCAGTTGCGCCAGCAGTGCGGCGCTGGGCGGCGGCGAGCGATGATGATGACTCTCCCACCATGGCCGTACATGATGGACAAACTGGCGGCGCTGCCTGTCACTGGCCTGATTCCATAGCCTGCCGATGTTGGCGCGCACAGTGTCCAGCGGGGCCTGCCAGTCAATGCCGCTTTCGATGGCCAGCTCGCACTGCTCGCGCACCTTGCGTACCAGTTGGCGAGTGCTGCGGATACTCGGGTCCTGAGCAAGAAAATCAGACCATTCCGGCGGCTGACGCCGAACGTGCGGCAGCAGGCCGTGCCGGGAAAAAATCTGAATGGGCCCGCGGTGCCCCGCCGTTTCCAGCGAGACCAGCGCATCGACCATGGTCAGCCCCGAACCGATGATCAGCACCTTTGACTGCGGATCAAGCTTTTTCATCACCGCCACATCCCAAGGGTCCAGCGCTGCCGTGTTCAGCTCGTTCGAATCGCGTCGCGGGGTGCGTGAAGCCGCGTACATGCCGGTCGCCAGCACGGCACGGCTACCGCGCAACTTACGGCCGTCAGCCAGCGAGACACTGACCCCACCTTCATGGACCTGCAGGTCGACTGCCTCGCCGGGCACATGCACGGCGGTCGAGCCAAAGGCTTCAGCAGCGCTTAGGGCTTCACGCAGTCGCTGCTGAACATAAAGCCCGAACACACCGCGTGGCGGAAACAGTTCGGCGACCGGGACCCTCTGCTCATAAGCTTCAGGCCAGCCCCCGGCGGCCAGATAGTCAGTCAGCCACTGGGTGAGGTCATCCGGATTATCCGGATCGACGCTCATCCGCGCAGCGTTGCCATTGAGTGTATGGCCCGGCTCCGTCGCACTGTAGGCCTCGCCCCGGCCGAGTTCGCTGCGGGTTTCGATAATCAGGATTCGGCGCTGGCCCGGTCTGCGCAACAGTTGCGCCGCCAGCATGGTGCCGCTCAGACCGCCGCCGATGATCAGAATGTCAGCCGTCTGGTGGGAATCTTCGGTCATCGAACAGCGCCTCGGTCGAGTTGCGATAAAGAATCGGAAAGGTCAGAGCACGACATTACGCACGAAGCGCAGGGGCACATCGGCGTCATTGCAGTAGCGGTGCGGCTGGTTGCTGGGAAACATGAAGAACTCGCCCGCCCCGACCTGCTGCACGGCCGCAGGGTCGGCAAAGCGCAACGTCAGATGCCCTTCGACGACGTAGACCTGTTCACTCCAGCCATCGGGATCGGCCTCCGAGACATAGGCGTCCCCAGGCTGCAGGCAGAATTCCCACAACTCCACCTCGCGCCGGGCAACGGCCCTGGCCAGCAGCACCGCCTTGCTGCCGACGATCGTACCGGCCCATGCCAGCTCGTTGATGCGGCTGTAATCACGATTTTCAGGTGCCTGGATCAGGTCGCTGAACGCCACTTCCAAGGCTTCGGCCACGCGGTCGAGTGTCGCCAGGCTGACGTTTTTTTCGCCGGCCTCGATAGCGACCAGCATGCGTCGGCTGACTCCGGACTTTTCCGCCAGAGCCGTCTGGCTGAGGTCCGCACTGTTACGCAGACGCCGGACGTTCTGGCTGACGTGCTGCAGCACCGGAGGGCGCTGGGAGTTTCTTTGTGCATGCAGGTGCTCACATCAAACCGTTGCGCATTATACTGCCCAGCCCAGGGACACTGTCAGGTTGTTCCGCCTTTCACCGCGCGCATGGCAATTAACAGGAACCAGGAGCTGACATGAAGTCTATCAGCCGCATACCCCGCATCAGCAAGGCAGAAGCCGTACTGATTCTGATCACCATGCTCTGGGGAGGCACCTTTCTGCTGGTCCAGCATGCGATGACCGTCAGCGGGCCGATGTTCTTCGTCGGCCTGCGCTTTGCCGCCGCAGCGCTTATCGTAGCGCTGTTTTCAATAAAGGTGCTGCGCGGTCTTACCTTCCTCGAACTCAAGGCGGGCGTCTTCATCGGCACCGCGATCATGCTCGGTTACGGTTTGCAGACGATCGGACTGCAGACTATCCCCAGCAGCCAGTCCGCGTTCATCACGGCACTCTACGTGCCCTGCGTGCCTTTGTTGCAATGGCTGGTACTCGGTCGACGACCAGGATTGATGCCGACACTGGGCATCATCCTGGCTTTCACCGGGCTGATGCTGGTAGCGGGGCCGCAAGGCGCATCCCTGCAACTCAGTTCCGGCGAAATCGTGACGCTGATCAGCACGGTGGCCATTGCCGCCGAGATCATCATGATCAGCGCCTATGCCGGTTAGGTCGATGTGCGTCGAGTCACGGTGGTGCAACTGGCCACTGCTTCAGCGCTGGCATTTCTGATGATCGTTCCAACCGAGGAACACTTGCCGGACTTTTCCTGGTTGCTGGTGCTCAGTGCCGTGGGACTTGGGACCATGAGTGCGGCGATACAGATTGCCATGAACTGGGCACAGAAAAGTGTTTCGCCTACACGCGCCACCGTGATTTATGCCGGTGAACCGGTCTGGGCCGGGATTGTCGGAAGACTTGCCGGGGAGCGCTTGCCGGCTATCGCCCTGCTGGGCGCAGCACTGATTGTGGCCGGGGTGATCGTCAGCGAAATGAAGCGGCGTTCTGCCCCCGGTGAACAGAGCCTTGCTGAAGAAGATGGCATGCGCAAAGCCGAGTGAACGGCGGCTATTGTGCGCCGTGAAACACATGTCCCGTGACAACTTTTTGCTGTCTTAAAAACAGCAGACACTTTTTGTAGGAAATTTCGGAAACAGTCCCTTTGGTATCGGGGTGTCTGGCACGTATGATGCTTGACATTCCCCTGCAGATTAGAAGCCTATGTCCCTGATAGTTCTACTGCTTCTGCCTTTCATCGGCAGCTGTCTGGCGGCCTTTTTGCCGCACAACGCGCGTAACGCAGAATCGTTTTTGGCCGGTCTGGTCGCCCTCATCGGCGCTATCCAGATGGCATTGTGGTTCCCGCAGATCGCCGACGGCGGCGTTATTCGCGAAGAGTACTTCTGGCTGCCGAGCCTGGGGATGAACTTCGTTCTGCGTATCGACGGCTTCGCCTGGCTGTTTTCGATGCTGGTGCTGGGCATTGGTGCGCTGGTCTCGCTCTACGCCCGCTACTACATGTCGCCAGATGATCCGGTACCGCGTTTCTTCGCGTTTTTCCTGGCTTTCATGGGCGCCATGCTCGGCCTGGTGATGTCCGGCAATCTGATTCAGATCGTGTTTTTCTGGGAGCTGACCAGCCTGTTCTCGTTCCTGCTGATCGGCTACTGGCACCACCGCGCCGATGCACGGCGCGGCGCGTACATGGCGCTGATGGTCACCGGCGCGGGGGGGCTGGCGCTGCTGGCCGGCATGATGATCCTCGGCCATGTGGCCGGCAGTTACGACCTGGACCGTGTCCTGGCCTCCGGCGACGCGATTCGTGCGCATGCCCTGTACCCGGTGTTACTGACCCTGATTCTGATCGGCGCGCTGACCAAAAGCGCACAGTTCCCGTTCCATTTCTGGCTGCCCCACGCAATGGCCGCCCCTACACCCGTGTCGGCGTATCTGCACTCGGCGACCATGGTCAAGGCCGGGGTGTTTCTCATGGCACGAATGTGGCCTGCGTTGTCCGGCACTGAGCAATGGTTCTGGATCGTCAGCGGCGCAGGTGCCTGCACGCTGATTCTGGGTGCCTACGCGGCCATCTTCCAAAATGATCTGAAGGGCCTGCTGGCCTACTCGACCATCAGTCATCTGGGCCTGATCACGCTGTTGCTGGGCCTCAACAGCCCGCTGGCTGCGGTAGCTGCGGTCTTTCACATTCTCAACCACGCTACCTTCAAGGCCTCGCTGTTCATGGCCGCCGGGATTATCGACCACGAGAGCGGAACGCGAGATATCCGGCGTCTCAGTGGGCTGGTGAAGCTGCTCCCCTACACCGCACCACTGGCGATGGTCGCCAGTGCATCGATGGCAGGCGTGCCGCTGCTCAACGGGTTTCTGTCCAAGGAAATGTTCTTTGCCGAAACCGTGTTCATTTCCGCCACTGCCTGGGTCGAAATTGCCTTGCCAGTGATCGCGACCATCGCCGGGATATTCAGCGTTGCCTATTCGCTGCGCTTCACGGTCGATGTGTTTTTCGGTCCGGCGGCCAAGGACCTGCCGCACTTGCCGCATGAGCCGCCGCGCTGGATGCGTGCGCCGGTAGAACTGCTGGTGCTGACGTGCCTGATCGTGGGGATTTTCCCGGCGCAATCGGTCGCTCCCCTGCTCGCCGCCGCTGCGCGTCCGGTAGTCGGCGGAACATTGCCCGAATACAGCCTGGCGATCTGGTACGGCTGGAACCTGCCGATGGTCATGAGCCTGGTGGCGATGGCTGGCGGTATCATCCTGTATCTATTGCTGCGCAAACCTCTCAAGCACGAGCGCATTACTGCCCCGCCGCTGGTGGGCAGACTCAACGGCAAGCGCTTTTTCGAACGCAGTCAGGTGGTGATGATGCACTGGGCGCGGCGTTTCGAGCGCAAGGTCAGCACTCGTCGCTTGCAGCCGCAACTGTTTCTGCTGGTACTGGCAGCCGTACTGGGCGGCTTCATACCGATGTATTTCAGTGGCCTGACCTGGGGCGACCGGCCGAAGATTCCGGGCTCCGGGGTGTTTGTCACGCTTTGGCTTATCGCAATTGCCTGCGCAATAGGTGCAGCCTGGCAAGGCAAGTATCACCGTCTGGCAGCACTGGTCATGGTCAGCGTCTGCGGCCTGATGACCTGCATCACCTTCGTCTGGTTCTCGGCACCTGATCTGGCGCTGACTCAACTGGTCGTGGAGGTAGTGACGACGGTACTTATCCTGCTCGGTCTGCGCTGGCTGCCGCGACGCAATGAAGACCTCGCCCCATTGAGCGCGCGCCTGCGCGCTCGTACCCGGCGAATACGCGACTTCGGGCTGGCGGTTCTTGTCGGCCTGGGTATGGCGATATTGTCCTACGCCATGCTGACCCGTCAGACACCCAACGCTATTTCGTCCTTTTACCTGAGCCGCGCGCTGCCTCAGGGCGGTGGTACCAACGTGGTCAACGTGATGCTGGTGGATTTCCGCGGCTTCGATACGTTTGGCGAAATCACCGTGCTGGCGGCGGTAGCGCTGACAGTGTTTGCCCTGTTGCGACGCTTCCGCCCGCCGAAGGAAAGCATTCTGCTGCCCACACAGCAACGCCTGCTGGCCCGTGACGTGGTGACTGATCTGGTTAACCCGCGCAGTGCCAGCGATACCGCACTCGGTTTCATGATGGTTCCGGCAGCGCTGGTGCGATTACTGTTGCCGATTGCCTTCATCATCTCGATGTACCTGTTCGTTCGTGGTCATAACCAGCCAGGTGGCGGATTTGTGGCCGGTCTGGTGATGTCGGTGGCGTTCCTTCTGCAATACATGGTGGCAGGTACCCAATGGGTCGAGGCGCAAATGAGCCTGCGTCCGTTACGCTGGATGGGCACAGGCCTGTTGTGCGCGGTTCTGACCGGAGCGGGTTCCATGGTGCTGGGTTATCCGTTCATGACCACGCACACCGCGCATGTCGATTTGCCGATTCTGGGCGATATTCACATCGCCAGTGCGCTGTTCTTCGATGTCGGTGTGTACGCCGTAGTCGTCGGCTCGACGCTGCTGATCCTCACCGCGCTGGCTCACCAGTCGGTGCGCAGCCACCGTCCGACGCAACTGCCCAAACCCGTTGCCAACCCGCAAGGAATCCTCTGATGGAAGAAGTCATTGCAATAGCCATCGGCGTGCTGGCCGCCTCGGGCGTCTGGCTGATCCTGCGGCCACGCACCTTTCAGGTGGTCATGGGGCTGTGCCTGCTGTCTTACGGGGTCAACCTGTTCATTTTCAGCATGGGCAGCCTGTTCATCGGCAGAGAACCGATCATCAAGGACGGTATTCCTCAGGACCTGCTCAATTACACTGACCCACTGCCGCAGGCGCTGGTACTGACAGCAATCGTCATCAGCTTCGCCATGACCGCGTTGTTTCTGGTGGTACTGCTCGCCTCCAGAGGCCTGACCGGCACCGACCATGTAGATGGCCGGGAGCCCAAGGCATGAGCTGGATGAATCAACTGATCATCGCGCCGATCCTGCTGCCGTTACTGACCGCAGGGCTGATGCTCTGGCTGGGCGAGAAACATCGGCCGCTCAAGGGACGTATCAATCTGTTTTCCAGCATCCTCGGGCTGGGCATTTCCGTGGTGCTGTTTCTCTGGGTACAGCACAGCGGCAGCAGTGGTTCGATCGGTGTCTACCTGCCAGGCAACTGGGGTGTGCCGTTCGGTATCGTGCTGGTGGTGGATCACCTGTCGGCACTGATGCTGGTGCTGACCGGCATCATCGGTGTTTGCGCCCTGTTGTTCGCGCTGGCGCGCTGGGACCGGGCCGGCGCCAGTTTCCACGCACTGTTCCAGATCCAGCTTATGGGGCTGTATGGCGCATTCCTGACCGCAGACCTGTTCAACCTGTTCGTATTCTTCGAAGTCCTGCTGGCAGCGTCATACGGTTTGATGCTGCATGGCTCCGGCCGGGCGCGGGTGTCGACCGGCCTGCATTACATTTCGATCAACCTGCTGGCTTCGTCGCTGTTCCTGATCGGCGCTGCGCTGATCTACGGCGTGACCGGCACGCTGAACTTCGCCGATCTGGCGATCAAGATCCCGCAAGTGGCAGAGTCAGATCTGGGCCTGCTGCATGCTGGCGCTGCCATTCTGGCCACGGCATTTCTGGCCAAGGCAGGCATGTGGCCACTGAATTTCTGGCTGGTCCCGGCCTATTCAGCAGCCAGCGCGCCGGTAGCGGCAATGTTTGCGATCATGACCAAAGTGGGCGTTTACACCCTGCTACGCCTGTGGACGCTGCTGTTTTCCGGGCAGGCCGGGGCCTCGGCATTCTTCGGCGGCGACTGGTTGATCTACGGCGGCATGGCGACGATTTTCACCGCTGCGATTGCGATCATCGCTGCCCAGCGCCTGGAGCGCCTCGCCAGTCTGAGCATACTGGTGTCAGCGGGCATTCTGCTGTCTGCGGTCGGTTTCGCCCAGCCTAGCCTGACCTCGGGCGCGCTGTTCTACATGGTCAGCTCGACGCTGGCGCTGAGCGCCATGTTCCTGCTGGGCGAATTGGTCGAGCGTTCCCGCTCGGCCAACGAGATCCCTCTGGAGTACGACGTGGATCAACTGCCCCGCACCCTTGAGTCGCTGCATCCGCCACCCGGCACCAACCTGGACGACGAGCAGAAAGTCGTGGTCGGTCAAGTCATACCCATGACCATGGCATTTCTGGGCCTGAGCTTTATCGCTTGTGCGTTGCTGATTATCGGCATGCCACCGCTGTCGGGGTTCATCGGTAAACTCACGCTGCTCAGCGCCCTGATGAACCCGCTGGGGCTGGACGTCGCGCAGGAAGAAGCGCTCTCGACCCAGGCATGGCTGCTGATCGGCCTGCTGATCTTTTCCGGGCTGGCGTCGCTGATCGCTTTTTCCAGGCTCGGCACACAGCGCTTCTGGACACCGCACGAGCGTCCTTCGCCATTGCTGCGCCGCAACGAATGCCTGCCTATCATCATCCTGCTGGGCCTGTGCGTTGCGCTGACGTTCAAGGCCGAGCCTTTGCTGCGCTATACCCAGGACACCGCCGCCGCGCTGCACGAGCCCAAACAGTATGTGCAGTCGGTGCTTGCCACACGCCCGATACCCGGCCCTACCAGCCAGAAAATCAGTTCGGAGGGGCAGCCATGAAGCGCCTGTTTCCGGCTCCTCTGCTTTCTTTGGCACTGTGGCTGTTGTGGCTGGTGCTGAACCTGTCGATCAGCCCCGGCCACCTGCTACTGGGTGCGGTGCTGGGCTTGCTCGCGCCCTTGCTGATGGCACCACTGCGCCCGCTGCCGGTGCGCATCCGCAAACCTGGCACAATCCTGAAGTTTCTGTGCCTGGTCGGGTGGGATGTGGTGGTGTCCAATCTTCAGGTCGGTTTGAGCGTATGGCGGCTCGAAAGTCGTCCGCCACGCTCGGCTTTCGTGCGTATCCCGCTGGACCTGCACGATGCCCATGGCCTCGCCGCGCTGGCGATGGTCACCACGGTCGTACCCGGAACGGTATGGTCGGAACTGGCGCTGGATCGCAGTGTGCTGCTGATGCATGTTTTTGATCTGGAGGATGAAGCGCAATTCATCGAACACTTCAAGACCACCTATGAGCGACCGTTGATGGAGATCTTTCAATGAGTGCATTGCTCGACAACGCGATCCTGATCAGCCTGCTGATCTTCGCCCTGGCGATGGTGATCACCCTGCTGCGCCTGCTCAAGGGTCCCTCAGCCCAGGACCGGGTGCTGGCGCTGGACTACCTGTACATCATTGCCATGCTGATGATGCTGGTGCTCGGCATCCGTTACGCCAGTGACACGTACTTCGAAGCCGCCATGCTGATTGCCCTGTTCGGCTTTGTCGGCTCCTTCGCTCTGGCCAAATTCCTGCTGCGCGGAGAAGTGATCGAATGACCGGACTGCCGAACACCGTGCCCTTCTGGGCTGAGATACTGACCGCCGGGCTGCTGATCGCCAGCAGTCTGTTTGCCTTGACCGGTGCCCTCGGGCTGCTGCGCCTCAAGGACTTCTTCCAGCGCATGCACCCGCCAGCCCTCGCGTCGACGCTGGGCGCCTGGTGCGTTGCGCTGGCGTCGATCATCTATTTCTCTGCACTGAAGGCAGAGCCGGTGATTCACGCCTGGCTGATTCCGGTGCTGCTGGCAATCACCGTACCTGTGACCACGCTGCTGCTGGCACGTACGGCGCTGTTCCGCAAGCGCATGGCCGGTGACGATGTGCCCGCAGAAGTCAGTAGCGGCACTGGCAATGGAGAATCGGCAGGCGGCTGAATCTTCAGCCTGGCCAGCGTTACTCGCTGGCCTTGAAGGTCAGCTCGCCCTTGCGCCATTTGGCGGCCTTGCCGACTGCGCCTTTGAGAACCTTGCTCATACCGGTCTGCAGCTGCTCTTTTGCGGCAAACACCATGACCACAGCCTGACCTTCCTTGAACACAATGCCGTGGCCTTCAGGGATATCGACGAATGCATATTCGCCCAATCCATACACAGTCATTTTGATTTCACGGAATTTCAATTCGAGCTTGCCGCCTTCACGGCTTGGCAATACAGACGCGCGGAAATGATCGCCCACCTTGAGCTCCAGGCGCGGCTTGTCGTCGACGACCAGAGCGGTTTCGGTGTCGATTTCAGCGATATAAATACCTTCGGCTGACTGCTCGGTGATGTAGACAAAACGGGACTGAAACTGCTTGACCAACTGTGCGCGGAGATCGCCGAGCACGAACAAGGCATGTGTATCCAGATTACTTACAGCCAAAGTACAAACCCTCAAACATAAAAATGAGGCTGCCTGATGTCAGGGCAGTCAAGAAAGTGGTTAATCCATAGACCGCGTCAAGCGACCGGATTTTTTCCGGCACGCTGCACGCGGAAGCGCTGAAAGCGCCACCGCAAACCTTGTGCAGGCGGGTGGCGGATTCTACCGGCTCATGGCAGCTACGGGATATATACCTTTTGTACACTGCAGTGTCGCAAAAGCGCTGGAGCCCTGAAACCGGCGGCCAGCTTGACCACGACTTAAAGGCTGGACGGGTTCCAGCCAAGCGATCAATGTGCATTCGGCGATACTGGAAACATATCACTTGTAGGCAGAGCACAAAAGGCCATCTTCTCATAAGGCCAAATGCATCGAACTCTTGCGTGCGTCGGCCACTCCCATAAGAACTGATGAAGACGGGGATATCCCCCGGCGAGGAGATGACATGGAACAGACTACAACGACCATCAACGACCTGTTCGCCCAATTGGCACTGGATTCGGACGATGAGAGCATCGAAGCGTTCATCGCCAGCCACCCCCTGCCTGACGACGTAAAGCTGATTGATGCCGACTTCTGGACGCCGCGGCAGGCTGACTTTCTCAAGGAGCAGCTGCATGAGGATGCCGAATGGGCGATGGTGGTCGACGAACTGAATGTGCGCCTTCACAAAAAGCCCGAGTGAACCACTCGGGCGTTGATTCCTATTGCGGATAACCGGGCTGGCCGACATTGGGGTGCAATGTCCTGCCACCCGGTTGCGGGGCATGCACAAAAACAGCGTCACTAAAGGTGCCCATTCTGCCCACCACTGCGTTCCAGTGCGCAGACTGATGGATATAGCGCCAGCGCAATAGCTGCTCTTCATGACTGTCCAGTAAGTAAGGCCCGCCTCGCGCATAATCGATCAGGCGGGCTGAAATGCCTTCGAGCTCGGGAGGAAGCTGAAATTCAGGGCTGTTCGGCACCGGGTCGAAAGGTACCCCCTCATCACAGGCCAGTGCATGCATGACCTGTAACGACACCCTCGACATGTGACCAAAGACCTGGCGGTTCATACCCACTGCAGCAACGATCGTTTTCATGCCACTCAGGTTTTTTTTTGCACGGGTAACATTTGCTTTCGCAGGTCTGAACCCTCAGAAATGCCTGTCTGTCCAGCGGGTCGATCCAGTCATCCCGGCTCATGGTACTTAACAGGGCCTGGGCGTTCTTCCAGCAAGGCGCCGCCTCACACGGGCTGTCACGGTTGACCAGGCTGCTTTGCGGACGCGTGAGCAACACGCTTTCTTCCATCTGAGGAGGATAACCACCGCCGATATCGGAATGGGCACCGGGTAAAACGATTTCTTTCGGCCATTCCGGCAGGACGCTGTTAAGCGCGAAGTTGCGCCGTGATTCATCACGAGCAACCAGATGCAGCACCTGTTGGGCACAACCCGGCGGCAGGTACAGATTGACCCTCCTGTTGCTCGCGTCCCGGGTATTGCCCATATCCCTGAAACTGCCGATGGCGGCGACCGTGTCGAACAGGCCGATAACCTTGAGCTGTACACTGCCGTTGCGCCAGCTGAAATGCTCACTCAGCCTGACTTTGCGGCTTTGAAGTATCGGCTCAAGCATTCCTGCCCGCTGTTTCAGGATTTCGTTGGCCAGGTGCCTGGCCGACGCAGCCCCTCGACTGAAGCCGAATATGTCCAGTTCAAGCGCTTCCAGTACACAATCCGGGTTGTCGTGTGGAAATGCCTTCAATACCGTTTCAAGCTTTCTGAATGCATTTTCCACTTTGCATATCACACCAGTGGTGCCACGGCCGAAACTCTGTCCCGGCCATACCGAATCACGCCCGCCGGAGGTAGTACCCGCCCCGCTTACATAGATCGGGTAGTACACCTTCAAGCCTGCACTGTCATTTTCGGCGACACGTTGCAGCCGATAAAGATCAACCAGCCTGGCTATATTACTCAGATCATTACTATAACTACTGCCAGGATGAACATGACGACCCGCACACTCTTTAATGTGCTGACCACCATTCATTTCAATCAATGCCTGACAGTCAGCCCCGATCTGGCTGTTGACGCGATTATTTCCCGTGCCGTCGAAGAAAATTCCGATCCGTGCGGTAACACGCCGCGTTACCACATCCGAGATTGCTGCTGTTTGTTCGGCACTCCATTTATCGTTCATATCTTTTCCATCCTTAGAGGCAGGCCAAGAAAAGGCCGCACTTAAATCAAAACGTAAATAACGTTGATTTAAACAGCTTGCTTAAAGACGGTGATCAGTCAAGTCATGCAGCGTGTATTCAGAGTATTCCTACAACTTCTGTCGTCAGGTATTTATTATTTATAAACAAACACCTACACGTTCGTGCAAACGGGTTTCAGAACCCGCAATTTCACCAAACAGAAAAACCAACCGGGCAGGTTATTTAATACTTGATCTAACCTGAGCCGCCTGTTTTAAAGAATCAGCGGCTTTGCGGTTTGTACCCAAGGCGCAGACCACCCCAATGTCGCCCGTTGACCACAATAGGCACAGACAGGTCGTGCATCAGTTCGCCGGTGTCCCGGGTGTAGGTTTGCAGCAGAACAGGCTGTTGATGGCTGCCGCAGCGAATGCCGGTACGATCATCAAACTTGCGCTTGCTTCGATTACGCGCATTGTCCACCGTCGCATCGCCGGTCAAAGGCTGACTGAAAGCGTTGTTGTGCGTCGGCACATACCCTTGCTGCGTGCAGGCAATGGCGAATACCAGACCTTCATGGCGCGAAAGCAACGGTTCTTGCAATGCCGTCAATACTTGATCGGTGTAGCGATCAAAACGCGTGGTAAAGCGGGTGGGTGAGGTATTGGGGACGGGTTTGTAGTTGCGATCAAACAAGTCATCCAGGCTGACGCGCCCCTGCACAATGTCAGCCTCGAATTTTTCCGCGATCAGCCGCGCACCTTCGCGGGCCAGGTCGTAGATACGCTGGTGATAGTCATCCAGACCGACCTGAGCCAGCCGCTGGCTGATGGTCTCGGCCTGCCCCTCCATCTGTACTGCGGCTTTGGCCAGTTGCCGGGTTTGTTCATCGCTGACGGCAAGATCACTGCGCATGTGCTCGACAGCATCGAACAGGCTGGCCAACTGGTCCTGGTTGCTCCTCGCGCCTTGAGCAATTTCGCTGACCTGGCTTTCCACCTCAATCGCAAGCCGGGCGATATTGCCCAGATGCTGTCCGGTCAGCTCGACCTGCTCGACCCCCGCATCGAGATCAGAAGACAGCTCGCGAATCTGCTCCACCACCTGTGCGGTGCGTTGCTGGATATCGGCCACCATCTGCCCGACTTCCCCGGTAGCACTGGCAGTACGGCCCGCAAGCCCGCGTACTTCGTCAGCGACCACCGCAAAACCGCGCCCGTGCTCACCTGCCCGGGCAGCTTCGATGGCCGCATTGAGCGCCAGCAGGTTGGTCTGGCTGGCGATGGATTGAATGACCAGCGTCACACGCTGGATTTCTTCACTGCGCTGGCTCAACGCCTCGATCAACTCACGACTGCCGACAGCACGCTTGCTCAAGAGGTGCATGCGCTCGATGGACTCATTCAGAACGCCGCTTCCCGATTCGCTGCGCTGGCGCGCCTCACTGGCTGCAACCAATGCCTGTTGACTCAACTGGGCAGTCTGCTGCTCGGTCGCAATCATCTGTTCAGCGCTGTTGACTATCTGTCCGGCAGCACCCAACTGCGACTGCACCTTGCCCGCCAGTTGCCCGACAGAAAATGCCACCTGAGCGGCCGACAGTGCGTTGTGGCTAGTGGTGCGCGACAGGTCGCGGGTCAGCAGCGCGATATCACTGTCACTTGCCTCGACTTGCAAGCCAGGCTGCCTTCTGCGCAACAAAAGCGGCAGCCAGGCGACCAGCAGCGCTGCGGGAATGACGATATAAAGAGACAAACCGATAACGCTCATGGCGGCGAAGAGCAGGCACAACACGATACTTTGCACCGCTGGCACCCACCACTTCGACGCAGCGCCGCGAGCATCGGCCAGTGGTAATCCGGCTGCCATGGATAGGTTCTCGGCCATGCTGCGTCACCCCATCGGTATTTATCATTATTACGTTTATTAAACGCTAGATAACGGCCTTATGCCATGCCCCGTTGGTCGTAGCGAGCAATACGTTTTGGACAAATTCCGGGCACAACAAAACCGGGAGGCAATCGCTTGCCTCCCGGTTCGGTCACTCAGCTGCTGCCTGCGTATCAGGCCTGGCGCTGGTGCTTGTCGATCTGCTCGTGGCGCTCTTGCGCCTCGATGCAATATTTGGTCGTCGGGCTGATCAGCAGGCGTTTCAGGCCGATTGGCTCACCGCTGTCATCGCACCAGCCGAAGGTATCGTCGGCAATACGCGAGAGGGCCATTTCCAACTGGGGCAGCATGCGCTGGTCGCGGTCGATCACATTGACCAGCCAGTGACGCTCCTCTTCAACCGAAGCGGCGTCTGCAGGGTCGGCAGGCGTGTCCAGGCTCTCGATCGCAATACGGCTCTGCTCGATTCGCTCGTGGATCTCGACCTTCATGCCCTGCAACAGCTCGACGAAGAAAGCGTGCTGCTCGGCGTTCATGTAGTCATCGGCCGGCATGGCCAGCAACTTTTCCTTTGTCATTTATTTCTCTATAAAAAAACGTGCATTGAGGAGCGGCTTGACGTTGCCGTGCAAACCAATAATCTCCAAGCGCCACCTGGCACTCAATTTACGAGGGGCGGCAGTCTAAGGCCGGCTAGCGGGCTCGGCAACACAATTGAAGGATTTTTGTACAACAATTGCCGTAAAACCCTTGAAATGCGGGCGAAAGACCCGGCCAGCATGCTGCTTGATGAGGCTCTGACCTGCTGACAGCTAATCGGTTCCTGCAACATTCAACGCACAAAAGGGCCTGAAAAGGCCCTTTGATGCAGATTATTGAATATCAGCGCTTGGTCTTGCGCTTGTTGCGATATTGATCGATTACCACCGCCACTACAATGATCAGGCCTTTGATAATGTCCTGAACATAAGCGTCTACGCCGACAAAGGTGAAACCACTGGCCATTACGCCGAGAATCAGCGCACCGATCACAGTGCCGGTGATTCGCCCTACTCCACCGGACAGGCTGGTGCCGCCGATGACTGCGGCAGCGATAGCGTCCAGTTCATAGGACATGCCCATTCCGGCCTGCCCGGTTGCGGCACGTGCCGAGGCAACCACCCCTGCCAGCCCGGCCAGCAGCCCGGCGATGCTATAGACGATAACCAGGTGGCGCTTGACGTTGATCCCGGAAGTACGCGCAGCCTGCATGTTGCCGCCGATGGCGTAGGTGTATTTGCCGTACTTGGTATAACGCAGGGCAATGTGGAAGATCACCGCCACCACCAGAAAGATGATCACCGGCATCGCGCCCTGTCCGATAGCCGTGTAGGAGTCAGAGAGCATGCTCACCGGCTGACCTTCGGTGTAGAAGCGCGCCAGGCCACGCGCGGAGACCATCATGCCCAGCGTGGCAATGAATGGCGGAATACCGGTTATGGCAATGATGCTGCCGTTGATGGCACCCGCCAGCAGCCCGACTCCGAGCCCGACCACGATCGGAATCCACACGGGCAGGTCGGTCAAGGAAGGAAATACCGCCCGGGAGAAGTCCGAGGTTTGCGCCAGGCTCGCGGCAATCATCGCTGACAGTGCCAGCACCGAACCGGACGACAGGTCGATGCCTGTGGTAATGATCACCTGAGTCACGCCGATGGCCAGCAAGCCGATGATCGACACCTGAAGGATCATCAGTACCAGACGCTGGGAGTTGAGCAGAAAGCTCTGATCACGGACGATCCAGCCAAACAGCTCAAAGATCAGACCGATACCGATCAGCACCAGAAAAATACTCAGCTCGGTTGGCAGCCGCCGTTTGTTCCTGGTCGGTGCCAAGGCTGGTTTGTTTTGCGAAATCGCGTTGCTCATGTTCGTTCCCCTTTTGTTCTTCTTCTACCGAGCCCTGTAGTGCGAACTCAATGAACCTTGTGGCCGGAGGCCAGATGCATGACTTTTTCCTGGGTCGCTTCGCCTCGATCGAGGATCCCCATCATTTCGCCTTCGTGCATGACCATCACCCGGTCGCTCATACCGAGGACTTCCGGCAGCTCTGAAGAGATCATAATGACGGCCATGCCTTCACTGGCCAGCAGGGAGATCAGGCGATAGATTTCCGCCTTGGCCCCTACGTCGATGCCGCGGGTGGGCTCATCCAGAATGAGTACCCGGGGATTGGTCATCAGCCAGCGTGCCAGCAACGCCTTCTGCTGGTTACCGCCCGACAAGGTGTCGATGCACTGCTCCAGTGACGGGGTCTTGACCCGAAGTTTTTTGCACATGTCCTCGCACAGCGCACGCAGTGCCTTCTGTTGCACGAAACCGTTGCCGGCATAGTTGGCGAGCACGGCCATTTCCATGTTTTCCATCACCGACAGGCATGGAAACAGCCCAGTCAACTTGCGGTCTTCCGTCAACAGCGCAAAACCCAGATCAATGGCCTGATGCGGGTCGGCAATGTGTACCGTAGCGCCATCAAAGCGTACCTCGCCGCTGTCGCTGGGGGTTATGCCGAACAGGGTCTCGGCCACATTGGTCCGACCCGACCCCATCAATCCGGCAATGCCAAGAATCTCTCCGGCACGCAAATCGAAACTCACGTCCTTGAAAATGCCGTTCAGGCACAGGTTGCTGACTGAAAGCAGCACTTCGCCTGGCGGCTTTTCCCGCTCGGGAAACAGTTGGGTCAACTCACGCCCCACCATCATGGTGATCAGGCTGTCGCCGTCCATACTTTCGGCGCGCTGCAGGCCGATATAGGCGCCGTCGCGAAAAACCGCTACTTCGTCGGCAATCTCGAAGACTTCGTTCATCTTGTGGGTGATGTAGATGATGCCTTTACCCTGAGCGCGCAGGTCGTTGATGATCGAAAACAGGTGAGCGACTTCGGTTTCGGTGATGGCCGAAGTCGGCTCATCCATGATCAGCACGTCCGAGTTATATGACACAGCTTTGGCGATCTCGACCATCTGCCGCTCGGCGATACTCAGGTTGCCCACCAGATCTTCGGGATCGAGCCTGATGCGCAGGCGCTCCAGCAGTTCGGCAGTGCAGCGGTGCATTTCCCGGTGATCGACCATGTGCAGACCGTTGAGCTGTTCGCGACCGATCCAGATGTTCTCGGCGATGCTCATGAACGGCATCAGGTTCAGCTCCTGATGGATCATCGCAATGCCGGCCTGCAGGGCCGAAAGTGGCGTCTCGAAGCGAATCGGCTTACCACGCAAACGGATTTCGCCCGAGTCCGGCTGGTAGATGCCAGCGATGATTTTCATCAGCGTTGACTTTCCGGCACCGTTCTCGCCCATCAGCGCCAGCACGCTGCCAGGGCGCACACGCAGTTGGACGTCGTTGAGCGCGATGACACCGGGGAAGCCCTTGCTGATATGGCTGATTTCAAGCAGATAAGGCGGCTGGGCATCCGGCGTCGGGCTATCGCTGTCACTGGACGGCAGATCGCGTTGTGCGGGCGGGTTGGCAGTAGCTGAACCGAACATGATCACAACTCCTCAACCGGCAGGCTGCGGGAGGAACGATCCTCCCTGGCCTGCCGATTGCTGTTATTTGAAGGTGGCGACGTTTTCAGGCGTAATCAGGCGATAAGGGATGATGATCGCCTGGGGCTCGACCTTTTCCTTTTTCGCCATTTTCACGGCGGCATCAATCGCCCCGTCGGCCTGGCCCTTGGCGTCCTGAAAAACGGAGACTGCGAGGTCGCCCTTGGTAACGGCGCTGAGCCCGTCTGGCGTACCGTCGACACCGGCGACTAACACGCTGCCTTTATCCACATCCACGCCTGCCTGCTTCAGCGCCATCGCCGCGCCAATGGCCATTTCATCGTTGTTGGCCAGCACCGCGTTGAATTTACGGCCCTGGGTAAGCCAGTCGTTGGTCAGGTCCATGCCCTTCTGGCGTAGCCAGATGCCGGTCTGCTCCTGATCTATCTTGATGTCCGGGTACTTGGCCAACACCTCCTTGATGCCCTTGGTGCGGTTTTGCGTGGAGTTGTTGGCCAGGTCACCCAGAAGAATCATGACACTGCCCTTGCCTCAGTTTGTCGGCGATGTATTGCGCCTGAAGTCGACCTGCCTCCATGTCATCCGACGTAACGATGGCGACGCCTGCTGGCAGTTTCGGATCGTCAGGGCGGCGGTTGACGTAGACCAGCGGGATGCCGGCGGCGACCGCGTCCTTGGTGATCCGTGCAGTGGCAGCGGTGTCGACAGGATTGACGATCAGGGCGTCGACTTTCTTGTTGATCAGGTCCTTGACCTGGTCGAGCTGTTTGTTGACGTCCGCGCGGGCATCGACGAACTGCAGGTCCACTTTCTCGGTCGTGGACATGGCTTTGGCCTTGGCATTCATGTCGTCACGCAGGTAGGTCAGCCAGGTGTCATCGAACTGCGACATGGCCACACCGATCTTGATATCGGCCAAAGCTGCACCGCTGCCCAACATCAGCGCCATGGCCAATGAGGTCAAAGCAATCTTGGTCTTCATGAGGATCTGTCTCCAAATTATTGTTGTTCGGATGCAGCGAATCAGCGTGACAGGCGGATCCCGGTCGCTCCAGGAATGCAGAACAGTTGCGCGTCCTTGTGTTGCACGCACATGCCACGGGCAACGATTGTGAGAAATCGCTCCATGGTCCGAATCCAGAATGAAGAGGTGGCAGAACGCTTGGCGGTGAGGCCAGAGGTAGGGGTTTTCATCGACAGTACCTATCTTTTGTTTTGTTTTTGTTGGTGTGCATCTCGTGACTTGAAATACCTTCAAAGCCCGAGTGATTCGATAGTCGGTAACCTGAAAAAGACTCTATTGGAAAATATTTTCCAATTCAACTGATTTTAGAATTTTATTCCATTTCATTTTTATTCGGCTGCACATACGACAAAGCCCGACGCTTGTCAGGCGTCGGGCTTTGTCCGATGGCAGGCTTGAATGTGCAGCGTGGCACGCGATGATTACAACACCACAACCCGCCCTTCACTGGCGCTCAAGCGAGCTGCATCCATGACCTGTGCCGATGCGATGGCATCATGAGGATCAACCGGATTACCGCCCTGCTCGTCAACGGCGCTCTGCAACAGGCGGTAGAACTCAAGCCAGCAACCGCGCTCCGAAGGCACACGCTCGCGATGGTCACCCTGCTCGAACCAGCCCCAGCGCCGATGCTCTTCGACACCCCAGCGCTCGCCCTCGGACCGTGGCGTGAGGCCGGCAAACGCAGCCTCCTCCTGACCGTCCAGCCCTTCGACGCTGTAACAGCCCTTTGATCCACTGACCCTGAAACGCGGCTTGGGGGTATTTTGCAGACAACTGCCTGACAGGTGCGAAGTCACACCGCTGGCATGCCTCAAGGACACGAAGAACGTGTGGTCCAGTTCGTCTTGCGGCGTAGCGAACTGCAATTCTGCATACACCCGCTCGAACGGCCCGAACAGTACCAGTGCCTGATCCACCAGATGACTGCCCAGATCACGCAGCATGCCACCACCGCTGGCCTTGCCTACCGAGCGTGGCGAATAGCGCTCGATACTGGACTCGAACCGGCTGATCTGCCCCAGCGCCTTGTTGTCTATCAACTTGCGTACGGTGAGGAAGTCGGAATCCCAGCGCCGATTCTGATAAACGCTAAGCAGCACGCCCCGCCGTTCGGCCGCTTCCACCAGCTCGCGCGCCTGGGCGGCGTCGCTGGCAAAGGGCTTGTCGCTGACCACCCCGACGCCCAGCTCTATAGCTTCAAGGATCAACGCTCGGCGCGAAGCCAGGGGCGTGGAAATCACCACCACATCTACCCCGGCAGCGATCAGCTCGGCCAGCGTGTCGAAGGTTGCCACGCCGGGATGATCGTTGACCACTTCCTGTTTTCGCTCGGGTGAACGGGTGACAACGCCTGCAAATGTGGCACCGGGCAAACTCGAAATCAGCGTTGCATGAAAGTAACGCCCGCCTTTGCCGTAGCCCACCAGCCCTGCTCGCATGGATATCTCCTGTAGTCCATGAACCTCATGGCCGCAGCCATCGGTCGTGTATTGGATGCCACCGTTTCAACGAAGCAGCTCGCTTTTGACCCGCTCCAGCATGAATCGGCTCGATTCATCTGCACGCTCCTCCCAGGCAAATACGGCCACTGTGGCAATACCGTCGAAATCAATGTCCCGCAATGTCGAGAAGAACGCGTCCCAGTCCACCTCGCCCTGCCCGATGTCCAGATGCTGATGCACCGTTGCCGTGACGCCAGGCGGGTTGACGATGTAGCGCAGGTTGGACGAAGCCCGGTGATTATAGGTGTCGGCAATGATCAGGTGGGTGAGCTTGTCACCTGCGTACCGCAGCATCGAGGCAATGTCCCCCACGCCATCATCGTAGAAAAAGGTGTGTGGCGCGGCATACAGGTAATTGATCCAGTCCCGGTCCAGGCCGCGAATGATGTCGACTGACTCGTTGTTACGTTCGCAGAAGTCATAAGGATGCGCCTGGATATCGAGCCGGATGCCTTCTCGCTCGAAGTACGGCATCAGTTCATCCATGGATTTCATGAACTGGTTTTCGCACACCAGTGCATGATCGGATTGCCCGCTGAACTCGGTATTCATAAGGTCGCAGTCCATTTCCACGGCCACCTGAATGGCGCGCTTCCAGTTGCGCACCGCTGCAATACGCAAATCTTCATCCGGCGCAGCCCAATGGTACAGCGGCAACAGCGAGGAGAGTTTCACACCAGCATCGCTCAGGGCTTAGCGAAACTCCCTGATTCGCGCACGATCCACGCGCGGGTACTTGTAGAACGGCATGAAATCTTCGCGCGGTGAAAGCTCTATGTAGTCGTAGCCCAGTTCCGCCGTCTTATCGACCATCGCACCCAGCGACAGGTGGCGATACATATAAGGATCCAGTGCGATGCGCATGATGCCCTCCCTTTTACTGTTTGAAAGACAGCCCGATTCCAGACACCTCTGTCAGTCATAAAACGCGGGACGCATCTCCAGGGCAATCGGCACGACTGCTCCACTGTTCTGCGCTTGCACACAGGCATCGGCGGCCACCGCAGCGGCATAGCCATCCCAGGCAGAAGGTCCGTAAATCGTGCCGGCGTTAACGCCATCGATGAAGTCCTGCAACTCGACGTCATAGGCGGCAATGAACCGGTCTTTCCAGTCCATCAGGATCGCGTTGGACAATTTCGCTTCGCTACGCAACTGCACCTGGGAAGGCTCAGGCAGTTTGGCAATGCCGCTCTCGCCGACCACTTCACACTGGATGTCGTAGCCGTACTGGCAGTTGACGAACACTTCGACGTCGATGCGCGTGCCTCTGGCCGTTTCCAGCATCACGTTCTGCGGATCTTTCATGTGCGCAAGGGCCTTGCTGGTCTTGCGCGGGAACACCACCTGTACCGACACATAGTCATCGTTGAGCAGCCAACGCAGCACATTGAGTTCATGAATCAGCGTGTCGGTGATCGCCATGTCGGTCTTGTAGTTCTCGCCGACCCGAGGGTTGCGGTGCGCACAGTGAAGCATCAGCGGTTCGCCGATACGGCCGCTGTCGATCACCGATTTCAGGGCGCGATAGCCCTGATCATAGGGGCGCATGAAGCCCACTTGAACCAGACGCCTGCCGCTGGCGATCTCGGCCTCGACAATGTGCCGGCAACCCTCGGCGGTAACGGCCAAAGGCTTTTCGCAGAACACCGGCTTGCCTGCGGCAATGGCCGCCAGCACGTACTCTTCATGGCTGGGGCCCCAGGAACAGACCAGCACCGCCTCGACGTCGGGCGCGGCAATCAGCGCGTGGCCATCGGCATACACTTCGGCGCCGATGTCCAGCTCGCGCACCACTTTGGCTGCCTGCTCCAGGTTGATGTCGGTGACCGCTACTACCTGACTGCCAACCAGCGTTTTGCTGCAACGCCGGATATGATCCTGACCGATTGCGCCTGTACCGATCACGCCGAGTTTCAATGCCATTTTCATGTTCCTTTTTTTATTGGATGTTGCCGTGAACGGGTCACGGGCGCTGAACGATAAACAGTGATCAGTACTGTCGAGCCTTGGCCAGTTCGCGGTTGAGTTTTTCGTAAACCTGGTCTGTGGTGCCGGTCGTTGATACTTCGGCAACGCCGACACGCCACCACGACAGGTATTTGTGGATCATGGTCTTGGGCAGGACCTTGATGTCGATCAGCGTCGAGACCGTCTGACGTTGCGCATCGACGAGCGCCTGACGCAGTTGTTCGGCGGTGCTGACCTTATAGGTCTTGCAGCCATAGGCGGCAGCGCTCATGGCGAAATCCACCAGTACAAAGTCGCCGTCGAGCTTGCCTGTGTCGGGATTGCGAAAGCGGAACTCGGTGCCGAAACTGTCCATGCCGTGCTCCATCTGCAGGTTGTTGATGCAGCCGAAGGTCATGTTGTCCAGCAACACCACGTTGATCTTGCGCCGCTCCTGAATCGAGGTCGCCAGCTCTGAATGAAGCATCATGTAAGAGCCATCACCGACCAGCGCGAAAACCTCGTGGTGCGGCGCAGCGAGCTTGACGCCCAGTGCGGCATTGACCTCATAGCCCATGCATGAATAGCCGTATTCGACGTGATAGGTGTCGACCCCGGTGCTGCGCCAGGCACGCTGCAGGTTGCCCGGCAAACTGCCCGCCGCCGCAACGATCACTGCGTCAGCAGGCAGGTTCTGGTTAAGGATGCCCAGTACGCCGCTCTGGGTCAGACACGAGCCGGTCAGCTCGATGAACTCGCGCAGCACGGCCGGATCCAGGTGATCGTTGATTTCCGGGACGAAATCCTCGCTCTGGTACTCGACCGCATACAGGCGATCAACCTCGGCATCCAGCTGCGCACGGGCTGTCTGCGGCGCATCGTCCCAGGCAGCACGGTAACCGCTGGCTTGCAGGCTTTCGGTCAGTGCCTGCAATGCCACCTGCGCATCGGCCAGGACCTGCACGCCATCCAGCTTCTGCACATCGAAGGCACCGACATTGAGGTTGAGAAACTGCACATCCGGGTTCTGGAACAGCCATTTCGACGCGGTGGTGAAATCGCTATAGCGGGTGCCGACGCCGATGATCAGGTCCGCCTCTTTCGCCAACCGATTGGCCGCCACCGTGCCGGTTTCGCCGATGCCGCCCATGTTCAGCGGGTGCGCCGAAACGATGGCACTCTTGCCTGCCTGGGTTTCGGCGAACGGGATATCGAAGCGCTCGGCAAAGGCTTGCAAGGCATCGGCTGCGCCGGAATAACGCACGCCACCACCGCAGATCAGCAGCGGTTTGCGCTTGCCGGCCAGCAGCTTCAACGCGTCGTCAAGCATGGCCTTGCTGGGCGGGCGGCGGTCGATACGGTGCACACGTTTTTGCAGGAAGCTGTCCGGATAATCGTAGGCCTCGGCCTGCACATCCTGAGGCAGCGCCAGCGTGACGGCACCGGTATCAGCCGGGTCGGTCAGTACGCGCATGGCATTGAGCGCCGCGCTCATCAACTGCTCGGGACGGTTGATACGGTCCCAGTATTTGCTCACCGCCTTGAATGCATCGTTGGTGCTGATGCTCAGGTCGTGAAACTGCTCGATCTGTTGCAGCACCGGGTCAGGCTGGCGGCTGGCATAGACATCGCCCGGCAACAGCAGCAGCGGAATGCGGTTGGCCGAGGCGGTTGCGGCGGCGGTGATCATGTTCGCCGCGCCTGGCCCGACCGAAGAGCTGCACGCGTAGATTTTGCGCCGCAGATGCTGCTTGGCAAAACCGATGGCGGCGTGGCACATGCCCTGCTCGTTACGGCCTTGATGAACCACCAGGTCGCCGCTGTCCTGTTCCAGCGCTTGCCCAAGACCCAGCACGTTGCCATGCCCGAAAATGGTGAAGATGCCAGCGACGAATTTGCTCTGCACGCCGTCGACTTCGACGTACTGATTATCGAGAAACTTCACCAGGGCCTGGGCCATGGTCAGTCGGGTTGTACTCATGTTCGCACCTTGTTGTTGTTTGAGGTGGCCAGGGTTTGAGGTGGCCTGACAGCTGACGTCAGTGACGCTGCGAAACGGCTCGTGACAAGTGCGTCATGCTCGCCGCTATCGCCTGAGGGATGTCGGCCAGCGCATGGACGCTTTCGGCGAATGGTTCGAACGACAGATGGCCCTCATAGCCGCTGTCCAGCAAACGCTCGATCTGCGATGCATTACCCAGAATGTCAGCTTCGCCGACCAGCACGCGATGGCCATCGCGAATGCTGTTGAGCGGTGCCTGCGCATCCTCGACACCGGAGATATGCACCAGCCCGGTCAACTCTGGAAACAGCTCGACCTCACCGGCCAGGTGGTGGTGAAAGGTGTCATGAACCAGCCGATAAACGTCCAGCCCACCCACCGCCCTGATTGCGTCCACCGCCTGACGTTTGAGGCGCAACGAGCACTCCTCGAAGCCCAGCGGTTCGACGAAGCCGAGAATGCCGTGCTCACGAAGAATCGGTGCCAACGCAGTCAACGCGGTGCGCAACCCCGAAGCGCGCTGCGCGCCGTTACGCGGATCTGCACGGTCATTGAGCGAACATAGCACCAGACCGCGCGCACCGCAGTCGCGAGCGTACTGCGCAAGCTTCGTCGCCTGGGCGGCGCGCTCTTCATTCCAGACATCGAATGGGTACAGGGCGTTGATGGACAGCACCTTTACCCCCCGGGCAGCGCAAAGGTCACGAACGACCTGGGGTGCAGTGCCGTCCTCGATCTCGATACCCTTGAGGTCGTTGCGAATCTCGATGGCATCGGCACCCAGCTTCACCGCCAGATCGACGAAACCTTCCAGAGACAGGCGCGGCGCGACCATTCGATTAAGGGCGAAACGCAGAGGTTGGTTCATTGTTCTTGTTCTCCGCAACATTCCATTGATGAAGGCTATTTGGCAGTCGGCATACTGAACTCGGGGCCTTTGGCGATGCTGTCCGGCCAGCGCTGCATGACACTCTTGTAGCGACTGTAAAAGCGCAGGCCTTCTTCGCCATACGCGTGGTGATCGCCAAACAGTGAACGTTTCCAGCCGCCAAACGAATGCCAGGCCATGGGCACCGGGATAGGCACGTTGATACCGACCATGCCGACCTTGATGGTCCGCACAAACGCACGGGCCACACCACCATCGCTGGTAAAGCACGACACACCGTTGCCGAATTCGTGTGCGTTGATCAGCTCGACGGCACTGGCGAAATCCGCAACGTGGACGATGCCCAGCACCGGGCCGAATATTTCTTCCTTGTAGATCTGCATCTGCGGCGTGACGTGGTCGAACAGCGTCGCCCCGACGAAAAAGCCCTGCTCGGCACCCGGCACCTTGAAGTGGCGACCATCGACAATCAGCTTCGCCCCCTCTTTGACGCCCTGATCGATGAAACCCTTTACCTTGGCTTTGTGCATGGCGGTGACCAACGGCCCCATGTCCGAATCGGCCTGCATGCCATTGCCGACCTTGAGCTGATCGATGCGCGGCAGCAGCTTGTCGATCAGTTGCTGGCCGACATCGCCTACCACCACTGCAATGGAAATCGCCATGCAGCGCTCACCCGCCAAACCATACGCCGCCCCGATCAAGGCATCGGCGGCTTGATCCAGGTCCGCATCGGGCATCACGATCATGTGATTCTTGGCCCCGCCCAGCGCTTGCACGCGCTTGCCGTGGGCTGTGCCCTGCTGGTGGATGTACTCGGCAATCGGCGTCGAACCGACGAACGAAATGGCCTCGATGTCAGGGTGCTGCAGCAAGGCATCGACCGCGACCTTGTCGCCCTGCACCACGTTGAATACACCATCAGGCAGACCGGCCTCCTTGAGCAGGCGCGCCATCAGCAGGCTGGCCGCCGGATCGCGCTCGGAAGGTTTGAGGATGAAGCAGTTGCCGGTCACCAATGCCATAGGGATCATCCACAGTGGCACCATGACCGGAAAGTTGAACGGCGTGACCCCGGCGCAGACGCCCAGTGGCTGACGCAGGTTCCAGTTATCGATACCACCGCCAATGTTGTCGCTGAAATCACTTTTCAGCAGGCTGGGCGCACCGCAGGCAAATTCGACAATCTCGATACCGCGCACCACTTCACCACGCGCACCGGACAGCACCTTGCCGTGCTCGCGGCAAATGATCTGCGCCAGCTCGTCGTGGTGCCGGTCCAGCAATTCCTTGAACTTGAACATGACCCGCGCCCGGCGCAGCGAGGACTGATCGGCCCAGCCGGGAAAAGCAGCCTTGGCCGAAGCGACCGCTTCATCCACGGTTTTCACGCTGGCCAGCGCAACGCGCGCTTGAACAGTGCCGATTGCCGGGTTGAAGACATCGCTGTAACGCTCACCATCGCCGTCATTCAGGTGTCCGTTGATGTAATGGCCGATTACCGGTGACTCGTTCATCTCATGCCTCCAGAGTAAAAAGGGGAAATCAAAGATCCAGCAGCCAGCTGTGCTGCGGGTCGTTGTGGAACTGCCAGGCGCGTGTCGGACCGGCCATCACGTTCAGGTAATACGATTCGTAACCGTAGGGCACAGACACCGGGTGATAACCTTTGGGCACTGTCACCAGATCATTGTTTTCCACGGCCATGGCCTGATCGATACTGCGGTCGTCGGTGTAAACCCGCTGGAAAACGAAACCCTGCGGCGGGTTGACCTGGTGGTAGTAGGTCTCTTCGAGAAAGCTCTCGTGGGGCAGATTGTCCCGGTCGTGCTTGTGCGGCGGGTAGCTGGACGAATGTCCCGAAGGAGTCCGTACCTCGACCACCAGCAGCGAATGCGCCGGTTCACTGTCCGGCAGAATGTCGCACACGTAACGGGTGTTTGCCCCTTTGCCGCGTACGCTGCGTTTCATGCTGCCCGGCATGATCAGCCGCGCCGCAAGCTGTTTGCCCGCATCGCCCGGCGCCGTGCATACGGCCAGATGCAGCGGACCACGCGCAACGAACTCTGCCTGACTATGCGGTGGCAGGTAGACCGCAAACGGCGATTTTTCCTCGAACACCGATTGCCGGTCGCCGATGTTTTCCCAACTGAAAGCGCCCTGCCCCGGTGCTTCGCCATTCACGCAGGCGTGCCCGGCCAGCAAGACCACGCACAGTTCGTTTTCTTCTGCAGCGAGAGGCAGGCGCTCTCCGCCCTCCAGTCGGTAGGCGGCAAAGTTCACGTACTCGAGCGAGCCAGGCGCCAGCGTCACGATGTCACGGCCCTGGGGTTTGCTCTTGGTCAGCAGATTCATGGTTCAATCCTCCTTATTGCGCATCGGCCAGCAGTTGGCGCAAGGTGTCATAGCCCTTTTTGGCATACACATAACTCGGCGCTACCGCTGGGTCCTGTTCGGCCTCGACCACCAGCCAGCCGCTGTAGCTGGCTTGCAACAACACCTTGAGCAGCGCAGAAAAGTCGATATCACCGTCGCCTGGCACCGTGAACGTGCCATTGATGATACAGTCCGGAAAGCTCCAGAGATTGTTGCGTGCCAGTTGCACCACAGGTTTGCGCACATCCTTGAAATGCACATGGCAGACGCGCTCGATGTGCTTGCTCAGCACCTGCAAAGGCTCGCCGCCGCCCATGTAACAATGCCCCGAATCGAACAGCAGTCCGACTTCCTTGCCGGTCAGTGTCATCAGCCGATCAATATCCTGTGGCGACTCGACGTAAGCGCCCATGTGGTGGTGATACGCCAGGCGTACCCCTCGGGACAGGGTGAAACGCGCCAGTTCGGTGAGTTTTTCGGCATATTCAAGCCAGGCTGCATCGGTGTGAAAACGCGGTCGTTCAACCAACGGAATGCGCTGCCCCTGAATCGAGTCAGCCACTTCACCGTACACCAGTACCGAAGCGCCATTCTCGGCGAGCAATTGCACATGCGGGGTAATGGCTTCGATTTCTTCGGCCACCGAGCGCCGCGCCAAATGGCTTGAATACCAGCCGGAAACCAGCGCCAGATCATAGGGCCGCAGCACATCGCCGACGCCCTTGGCATCTTTCGGAAATTTGCCGTTGAGCTCAAAGCCCTCGTAACCAATGGCTTTGCCTTCGCTCAAGGCGGTGCTCAGTGGCGTCTCTCCGCCGAGGGCCGGCAAGTCATCGTTGCTCCAGGAGATCGGGTTGATGCCGATGCGGATCCTGGGTGTGGAAATGGAAACGGGCATGGCTGCACCTTTTTTGTTGTTATCGCGACGTCAGATCAAGAAAGAGTCAGGCGCGGCTTTCGCGCCAGGACTCGATCAACCAGTTGAAGGTGCTCTGCACCCGACTGACCAGCGCCGCATCGTCTATTTCCCCGGCCATCCAGGCCCGGCTTGGCTCGCGAAATATGGTCCGGCCGACGGCAAAACCCTGGCAGACGCGGCTGTGTCGTGCTTCGGCAAAACCGGCAGCGAGGTCTTCGACAGGCGCATTGAGCCCGAGCAGTACCACGCCACGGCAATACGGATCGCGCTGCTGGATCAACTCGTCCAGCTGCTGCCAGACCTGCGCGCTCTGCGCCTCGATCTTCCACCACGCCGGGTAGATGCCCAGGTTGTACAAACGCTTCAGCGACCGGACCATCACGTCAGGATGAGACGAGGGGTGATCCTTGGGTGGAATGATTTCCAGCAGCAGTTCGTGACCACTGACTTTCGACGCGTCGTAGAGCGCCTTGATCTGCGCTTCCTGTTCCAGACGCAGCATGGGCTCGTCATCGGGGTGATATTGCACCAGGCACTTGATGATCTGCTCTTGCGGCCAGGCGAGCAGATTGCTGCCGATGGAGCGGCCATGCTCGAACGCCAGGGGTCTTGAACCCTGCACTTCCACCGGACGCGCCACCCACCAACCGCGACCGGTCGCAGCGTTAAGTGAATCCTGACCGAAGCGCTGATCGGCGAGCAGCCCGACATCGGCTTCGATGCCACGCTGGCGCAGGCCGGCTTCGACCCGCTCAACCGCCTGCACGAACAGTTGCTTGAGCTGGCTGATGCTGCTCAGGTCGCGCCCGGCCTGTTGGGCCAGCTCGACCAGTTGGCCGCGATGATCGAAGGCGAAGATGAACAACTGCCGCCACTGCTTGCGTGGCAAGCTGACCTGATGCAGCCGTTGCAGGACAACATCCTGATCAGGCCGGGTAATGGGGTGCGGGCTGCTGAACAGGTAATCCAGTTCGGCAGGCGTCGGCATCGCAGGCGCGCAGGCATGGCGCGATACCACCAGCCCGCCACAGGCATTGGCCAGCTGGCAGCAGCGCTCGTCGCTGGCATCCTTGAGCCAGCCGCTGAGAAAACCGGACATGAACGCATCGCCAGCGCCCAGCACGTTGAGCACTTCAACCCGCACGCCGGGGTAGATTGCGCCGTCTTCAAGCCGCGCAGGAATCGCACCGTGAATCACTGTGCAACCTTGCGGGCCGAGCTTGACCACAAGCGTTGCGGCCGTCAGTTCGCGCACGGTACGCAGGGCAGTGAGCAAATCGGTAGAGCCGCCGGCAATCTGAAATTCTTCTTCAGTACCGACAATCAGGTCAAAACGCGGCAGGATGCGCTACACATGCTGACTGACCTTCTGATCGGCAACAAAACGTGTCTCGCCATCAGCCTTGGCCGCCAGGCCCCAGAGCACTGGGCGATAATCAATATCCAGCACGCGTTTGACGTCGTGCTTTTCGGCGTAGTCGAGCGCCTGGCTGCTGGCCTTGAACACTTGATCGGTAGAAAAATGCGTGCCGGTGATCAGCAGCGCCTTGCTCGACGCGATCTGCCGTTCGTCGATGTCCTCGGCGCGCAAAGCCATGTCGGCGCAATTTTCGCGGTAGAACACCAAGGGGAACGTTTCGCGGTCTTTCAGCCCCAGCAGCACCATGGCGGTCAGGCGCTCGGGATCGCGCTTGATAGCGCTGACATCACAGCCTTCGCGGGCCAGCGACTCGACCAGGAAGCGACCCATATGGTCATCACCTACCCTGCTCAGCATGGCCGACCTGAGCCCTAGCCTGGCAGTACCGAATGCGATATTGGCCGATGAGCCGCCCAGGTATTTGGCGAAACTGGAAACGTCTTCCAGCCGCGCACCTACTTGTTGCGCATAAAGATCGACGCCCAGGCGTCCGAGGCAGATCAGATCCAACTGACGCCCAGTGGCAAAGCGTGTCTGGCCCATGGTGGCTCCTGTTATTTTTATCAGCCTGCAGCGCCTGCATCATGTGTACACGCTGCTTTGTGAATGCAGCGTAAAACGTCGAGCCTCATCAATCAATATTTATTCTATAATTATTTTTAGTGGAATATTTTTTCCATACCGCTATTCAAGTGCTGGCACAATGCACAGACGGGTAAGCTATAGTCGTCCCGGCCCAAGGCAGCCTCCATCGTCGGGCACACAACTGCGTTACCTTGAAAGATGTTGCCCTGTAAGAAATTGCCCTGAAAGAACAGGTAGAAAGGATTTGAATATGACCCGCGCCGATCAGCCCACTCTGCCCGAGACGAGCGTCGACATGCCGCCGACCAATGCCGAAGGCCTGCTAAGGCTGATCACTGATGAGTACGACGGTTTACCGCGTCAGCTCAAGCGCATCGCCAGCTATATGAGCCAGCAGAGCGACCGGATCATGGTTGACCGGATCAGTGACATTGCCCGCGAGTGCGAAGTCCACCCGTCGGCCATCGTGCGCTTTTCCCAGCGTTTCGGGTTTAGCGGCTTCAGTGAGATGCAGGCGTTGTTTCGCGAGGCTTACACGCACAAGACCACGCCGGTGCAGAACTACCAGCAACGCATCCGCAGCATGATCGCCAATAAGTCTCAGAAGGCCCACTCGGGTGATCTGGCACGCGAATGCGTGAGCGCAACGCTCTCCGGACTGGAGCGTTTGAGTGCAGAGCTGGACGACGATGAGTTCGAAAAGGCTGTAGATCTGGTGGTCAACGCCGACAATATCTACGTGGTGGGTGTGCGCCGCTCATTTGCTGTGGCGGATTATCTGGTCTACAACCTGCAACATACCAACAAGCGTATTCACTTGATATCGGGCCTGGGGGGCAGCTATCGAGAGCAGATGCGCAGCGTGCGTGCCAACGATCTGGTGATTGCCATCAGCTTCACGCCCTACGGCAAGGAAACCCAGCATTGCCTGCGCATCGCCCAGCATCATCAGGCCAAGACGCTGATCATCACCGACAGCAATCTGTCGCCGCTGGCCAAGCGTGCTAACTCGGTGTTGCTGGTCAATGAAGGCAGCTCGTTCGCCTTCCGTTCGCTGAGCGCCACCCTGTGCCTCTGCCAGGCACTGTTCATTGCAGTGGCGTATCGGCTGGAGCTGAAAGTCGACGAGATCCACGAGCAGGTCGGGTTTGATGATTGAGGGCTGAGATTCCCGGCCCTCAGGTCTTCGCTTCCTGCCCCATTCGCTGCTGGTTCTTCTGGCCCATTTTCTTCGCGCGTTTTTCCAGCACCAGATACACCACCAATGCAATCAACAGCGGCAGCAGGAAGTAAATGGCGCGGTAGCCGATCAGAGCTGCCAGCAGACTGCCCTTGGAGAACTGGTGAGCCAGCAAGGTAATGAATACAGTCTCAAGCACGCCCAGCCCGGCTGGAATGTGAGTAATGACACCCGCGATGCTGCTGATCAGCAACACACCGAGAATCGCCGGGTAAAACGCCTTGTCGGGCAGCAGCGTGTAAATCACCGCAGCCATCAGCGACCAGTTCAGAGCCCCCAGGCTGGCCTGCATCAAGGCCTGCTTCATCGACGGTAGATTGAATTCCTGATCACGAACGGTCCATGAGCGCTTTTTGGAAAACCGGCAGGCCAACAGGTAGGCAACACACACGGCCAACAGTCCGAAACCGATCAATTGCAGGGTCGTGGTGCCGATCGACCATTCCTCTGGCAACTCCAGAAAACGCATCGAAAACACGAAACCGGCCAGCAGCATGTAGCCCAGCCAGTTGGTAATCAGGCTGAGGCTCAGAATCCGGGTGATGGTCGACACGTCCAGCCCCAACCGGGAATACAACCGGTAACGCAAGGCGATGCCGCCAACCCATGAACTGAGATTGAGGTTGAATGCGTAGCAGACAAAGGTCACAGGCACGATCTGTTTGATCGACAATGTGTGGCGGGTGTAATACCGCGCCAGTACGTCAAAACCGCAATAGGTTGCATAACTGGCAAAGGCCACAACAGCGGCAATGGCCAGAGTGCTGGACTTGTAGGACGACAGCGCCTGCTTGACCTCTTGCCAGTCAAGGTTCTTGACCAGCAGAAACAACAGGACCGGGACAGCAATGAAGAAAAACAGATTGAATATCCGCTTTGCCCATTTCCATCTGGCTCCCTGCGCACTTCGCGGCGCTGCATTTGCGGCCTGAGTCATGAAATTTTCTCCTGGTCCATCTCGTGGTTGTTCTGTTGCTGTTCGATGACTTTCGCTTCCGGCACCACGTCACCGGCCCGTAACGGCTTGAGGCGCACACCGTGAACCGGGAACAGGCCGGCAATGGCCGGAAAACGCCGCAGGAAAAAGAAGCTTAAAACGATCATCGGCGCACGCCACCACTGACCACGCGCCGCGCCCTTGAGGCTCATCTGCTTACCGTGCGCAGCGGCAAGCTCCATCAGATGGTTTTGCAGATGCTCATTGAGCCCGCGATCACGGATGAACAGATTGGCCTCCAGGTTCAGCGCCAAGCTCAGCGGGTCGAGATTGCTGGAGCCCACGGTGGACCAGTCCTGATCGATCAGCGCGACCTTGCCGTGCAATGCACGTTGCTTGTACTCGTGAATGACCACGCCGTCGCGCAGCAGGTAGGTGTAGGTCAGCCGCGAGCAGACCCGCACGAACGGCATGTCGGGCTGACCTTGCAAAATCAGGGTGACCTTGACGCCCCGCCGTGACGCATTGCGCAGCTCACGCAGAAAGCGGTAGCTGGGATAAAAATACGCGTTGGCCAGGGTTATCCGTTGCTTCGCAGCGCGAATCGCCTCAAGGTACTGCTCTTCGATATCGGTACTGTGCTCGTCATTGTCGCGCTCGGCGAGCAGCATGCTGGCGTCACCGGCGCGGTCCAGCTTCAGTGCAATGGGTGGCAATTTGTCACGAACGACCTTGCTGAGCATGTTCAACGCGCTGTGGTGAATATCGCCAACAATCGGGCCACGGACCAGAACGGCATAGTCCTGTTTGGCCGTCACCCCCGTGTCAGTCATGTGATCGACGCTGTAGTTGATGCCGCCGATAAAGCCCAGTTCGCCATCAATGACGACCACCTTGCGGTGCAGACGGCGGAATAGGTTGGTGCGCATACCCATGAATCGCGGACGCGGGTCGAACAGCTGAATCTGAATACCGGCATCGATCATGGTTTTGACAAACACCGAACTCAGGTCCGATGTCCCGTAGTCATCTACCGTGACAACCACTTTCGCGCCGTTGGCCGCAGCTTGGAGCAACGCCTGTTGCAAGCCCTCGCCAATCCGGTCTTCAAAGATGATGAAAGTCTCGATCAACACCTCTTTGCGCGCGGCCCGTATGCACTCGAACACCCGGGCGTAGAAGTCTTCACCGTTGATCAGCAGCTCTACCGAGTTGCCATCACACCACTGCCCTGTCGTATTACTCATAAGGTCAACTCCACCGCCAGCGGTGCATGATCGGAAAGATGAGACCACGGGCGGCTGGACAATACTTTCGGCCTGTGGGAAGTCGCGTTGCGGACATAGATCCGGTCCAGCCGGAGCAACGGCCAGCGGGCCGGAAAGCTTTTGGCCGGCGCGCCGAAGCGCTCGACAAAAACCTCGTGCAACCCGGTGCCCTCCAGCAAAGCATCGGCGCGCTGACGCCAGTCATTGAAATCACCGGCAACGATCACCGGCTCACCCTCGGGAAGACGCTCCATCAGTTCGGCGAGCAGGTTGAGCTGCTGACGCCGATGGCTTTCACGCAAGCCCAAGTGAACACACACCGCATGCACCCGACCGGCGTATGGCACCTCCAGGATGCAGTGCAGCAAACCGCGCTGCTCGGTGCCATGAATGGAAATGTCGAGGTTCTCGTGCTGGATGATCGGGTACTTGGACAGCAGCGCGTTACCGTGATCGCCATCCGGGTACACCGCATTACGACCATAGGCAAAGTCGTTCCACATGCTGTCGGCGAGGAACTCGTACTGGGAAATCGTCGGCCAGTCCTTGACGCTGCGCGCATGGCTCTGGTGCTCGCCGTGCACTTCCTGAAGAAACACGATATCGGCCGATACAGTACGCACAGCCTCACGCAACTCCGGCAAAATGAAGCGGCGATTGAAAATGCCAAAGCCCATGTGCATGTTCATGGTCAGTACATTCAATGAAACACTGGCGGACACTGGCGTTGCTGGGCCGACAGGCGGATTGGCACTGGTCAAGACTCGCTCCCGGGTGAATATTCACGTCATATGAAGCCACCCATCGGCACAGGTTCCGTCCCGTGTCGCCTGTGCTGCGTATTTGCCATATTCAGTCGGGCATATTCAATGGCACTGATCTGACGCTGAAAAAAACGCGTACAAATGAAACGCAGGATCCCGGCAACTGCCTAAACTGCTTACGGGACCTGTAAAAAAGCGACAAGGAATCCAACCGTGGATGCACCGACTTCTCAACGCTACACCGCACGAGCCAGATGGCTGCACTGGGTCATGGCCATACTGATTGTGCTGGCGTATACCCTGATTCTGAGCCGCAGTCAGTTTGGCAAGGGTTCTGAATACCGCACACTGGTCGTGCAGAGCCATTTCTGGGTGGGGATTGTGATTCTGGCCATGGCGTTTTTCCGCGTCGCCGAACGTCGACGGCATCGTCCGCCCGGCATAACGCCGCCGCTTGAAGGCGCGTTGCGCTTAGCCGCGACACTTACGCATTACGCGCTGTATGCGTTCCTGTTCGCTCAGCCTTTATTGGGTCTGCTGACGGTGATGGTGGAAAAAGGCGCGTTACCCATTCCCCTCACCGACCTGCAGATACCCTGGCCCCTGCCGACCTCGGATCGCAGGGCCGAAACGTTCGAAGATGTGCACAAGCTGCTGGGCTCGATCTTCTATTACGTCATCGCCCTGCACGTAGTCGCCGCGCTCTGGCATCACCTTGTGCGCAAGGACAATACCCTCAAGCGCATGCTGTAAGTCAGGAGGCTGACAGAACCCGGGCGAGCGTGGCTTTTACCTTGCCCATACCATCGCGCAGGGCCTGTTCGATTTCTGCCATGGTTATGACAGTGGTCGACTTGCCCGCTGCCGGATTGACCACCAGCGCCAGGCAGGCGTATTCCAGCTCCAGCTCACGGGCCAGAGCGGCCTCGGGCATACCAGTCATGCCGACGATGTCGCAGCCATCACGCTCAAGGCGGATGATTTCGGCGACCGTCTCCAGGCGCGGCCCCTGAGTACAGGCATAGACACCCCGATCAGAGAACTCGCACCCTTCAGCGGCCAGTGCTGCAACCAGCCGCGCCCGTAACGCTTCGCTGTAGGGATAGCTGAAGTCGATGTGCGTGACCTCTTCCAGATCATCGGCAAAGAACGTGTGCTGGCGACCGCTGGTGTAGTCGACCAGATCATGCGGCACGCAAAAGTGCCCGGTGCCCATCGCAGGATGTATGCCACCTACCGCATTGACCGCCAGAATCGCTTCGGCACCAGCCTGCTTCAAGGCCCAGATGTTGGCCCGGTAGTTGACCTGATGCGGTGGCAAACGGTGCGGATGACCATGCCGCGCCAAAAACATCACTTCGCGACCGGCATAATCGCCGATCTGGATTTCGCCGGAAGGTGCGCCATAAGGCGTGTTCATCGGCAAGGACTGCCGAATGTTCAGGCCTTCCAGCTGGGTCAGGCCAGTCCCACCAATAATCGCGTAAACAGTCATCGCAAATCCTTAATCGATCAGTTGAGCAGCGCGCAGGGCCTGAAGCGCGGCCTGCCAGCGCGGGTGTTGCCGATAATCAGTACTGGCTGATGCCTGACCGCGCATACGCGCGATGCGCGGCGAAGGCCTGACTTTCAGGCGCTGAGCCGCACCGAGGGCCAGCTCTGCCGCAGCGCGGTCGTTGCATACCAGCCCTATGTCGCAACCCGCCGTCAGCGCAGCCTCGATACGGCTGGCGGCATCACCGACCACATGGGCACCGGCCATCGACAGATCATCGCTGAAAATAAAACCGTCAAATTTCAGTTCGTCGCGCAGGATGTCTTGCAGCCAGCGCTTGGAGAAACCGGCAGGCTGCGAATCGACTTTCGGGTAGATGACATGAGCAGGCATCACTGCAGCGAGCTGTCGGCTCAGGCGTGCGAACGGCACCAGATCGCTGGCGCGAATCTGTTCCAGACTGCGCTCGTCATTCGGGATAGCCACGTGAGAGTCGGCTTCGGCCCAGCCGTGGCCAGGGAAATGCTTGCCGGTCGCAGCCATGCCAGCCGCGTTCATGCCACGAATAAACGCCCCTGCCAGCAGCGCAGCACGCTCCGGGTCGCCCTCAAACGAACGCGTCCCGACGACCGCGCTGCGCTGGTAGTCCAGATCCAGCACCGGAGCAAAACTCAGGTCCAGGCCGACAGCCAATACTTCGGTGGCCATCAGCCAGCCGCAATGCTCGGCCAGCAGCACAGCATCTGGCTTGTCGGCAATGGCGCGCATCGGCGGTAGACGCACGAACCCCTGCCGCAGGCGCTGGACCCTGCCGCCCTCCTGATCCACTGCCAGCAGCAAGTCCGGGCGAACGGCGCGAATCGCCGCACTCAGTTCACGAACCTGACGGGGATGCTCGATGTTTCGGGCAAAGATAATCAAACCGCCCACTTCGGGCTGACGCAGAAACTGACGGTCTTCGCTGGTAAGCCAGGTGCCGGCGACATCGACCATCAGGGAGCCTTGCAGGCCAGAACTCATAGAAAAAACCCTTACACACCAGTGCCCATTTGCAATCCGGGCATGGTGCTTGATCCTGAAGCCTGACGCAATGCGATGCGCCGGTACATTAAGGCTTTGCGGGTCAGGCCTTGGCGACCGCAGGCGTGCCGGCGCTGCTCTTGCTGCGCGGCCTGAGTTGAGCGGCGATCATGGTCGGGTCACTGACGCCGGTGTCGGCACGCATGCCTGCGGCCAGAAACGGCACCATCAGGCGCATGACCTGCTCGATGGAGGTATTGACGCCAAAATCGGTTTCGGCAATCGCACGCAAGGCCTTGATGCCAGACATGCTGAATGCAGCGGCACCGAGCATGAAGTGCACGCGCCAGAACAGCTCGATAGGCGGAATACGGGGGGCGGCTTCGTTGACCAGCGTCATGTAACGACGGAACACCTTACCGTACATGTCTTCAAGATAACGGCGCAGGTGGCCCTGACTCTGACTGAAGGCAAGCCCTAAAAGACGCATGAAGATCGACAGGTCGTTACCGCTTCGCGGTTGCACGACAAGCGCCTGCTCGACGAGGATCTCCAGCAGTTCTTCCAGGCTCGGCTTGTGTTCGGGTTTTGCCTGGCGACGCTCCAGCTCGCGATCGAGACTGATGCAGAACGGGCCGAGAAAACGTGAGAACACCGCCTGAATCAGCGCCTTTTTCGAACCGAAGTGATAGTTCACCGCAGCCAGATTGACCGAAGCCTTGCTGGTGATGAGACGCAAGGAGGTTTCAGCAAACCCCTTTTCTGCGAATAACTGCTCGGCAGCATCAAGAATGCGTTCAACGGTTTCCGACTGGGCCATGGCTCTCTGCCTAACAAACGAACGTTTGAAACATACGTATCAGGCGCCCCGTTTGTCAAGCGGACCCGTTCATTTTGTGGCTGAACAGTCACGAAACTGGATGTTAAATGACAATAGACAGCTTATGCAGCGCTTTTTGACGCAAGGCTTCGCAACCCCCCACCGCACCGCCTGGCGGCGAAAGTAAAAAGGATGATTGCCAACGCGCGTTCACTGTATATAATCCCAGTCACTGTATAAAAAGCCAGAGCGCCCATCATGATCAAACTGACGCCACGCCAGGCTGAAATCCTGGGCTTCATCAAACGCTGCCTGGAAGACAACGGCTTTCCACCTACACGTGTGGAAATCGCCCAGGAGCTGGGTTTCAAATCGCCCAACGCAGCGGAAGAACACCTTAAGGCATTGGCTCGCAAAGGCGCCATCGAAATGACCCCTGGTGCCTCACGCGGCATCCGCATTCCCGGCTTTGAAGCACGGCCGGATGAAAGCAGCCTGCCGGTCATTGGTCGCGTAGCAGCTGGCGCGCCGATTCTGGCTCAGCAACATATCGAAGAGTCCTGCAACATCAACCCTTACTTTTTCCACCCCAGCGCCAACTACCTGCTGCGCGTTCACGGTATGAGTATGAAGGACGTCGGGATTCTGGATGGCGACCTGTTGGCGGTGCACACCACTCGCGAAGCACGTAACGGCCAGATCGTAGTTGCCCGGATCGGCGACGAAGTCACCGTCAAGCGTTTCAAGCGTGAAGGCAGCAAAGTCTGGCTGCTGGCTGAAAACCCTGATTTCGCCCCTATCGAGGTCGATCTCAAGGATCAGGAGCTGGTGATCGAAGGTTTGAGCGTCGGCGTCATTCGCCGCTAAGGAGGCGTTATGCAGTTCCATCAAGCACCGCATTCACAATTGCCACTGTTCGAGGCGTTTCTGGCTCAGCCCATCGCCCCGCTGCTTGCCGATGCAGTGGAAACACCCTGGGGCAACGAGCCAGAACTCTTCAGTGAACTGTCTTTGCGCGGCGCCGCCGGGAACTGCCTGAACCTTCTGGCCCCTATCCTTCGGGAACTGAGCGAAGAAATCGACGCACGCTGGCTGACGCTGATTGCGCCACCCTCAAGCCTGACCCAGACCTGGTTGCGCGATGCAGGACTCAATAGGGAACGGATTCTGCTACTGCAGCCGCGCGGCACACAAAGTGTACTGGAGCTGACTCGCGAAGCACTCAGACTTGGCCGTAGCCATACGGTTGTGAGCTGGATCAATACACTTGGCACCGCAGCGCGTCAGCAATTGATCAGTGCTGCAAAAATCGGGGAAGCACAGAGCCTGAACATCCGGCTGGGCTAAAAAGCCCGGTCGTCGATCAGTGCAGGACGTGGGGCACGTCATCCTTCTCGACTTCGCCCTCAGCCAGACGGCCAGCCATCTGTACGCCCACACTCAACATGGCCTTGGCGACTTCAACATGCTGACCTTGCATGAACGCTTTGGCATCCGCAGAGAAATCAAGCGTCACCAGAGAACCCTCGTCATCGGCACGACGCAGTTCAATACGTCCGTCAGGCAGTTCGACAATTTCCAGGAAAGAGGTAGGCATTACAGTTACTCCGCAAGAGGCGGGCATTGTAACAGCCTGCCAGCCTGCACTTCATTGGTTTTCAGCACTCGCTCAGGCCTTCACGAAAACGGATGGCCAACCCTTTGAGTTGCTGACGCCAGTTTTCGAGCTCTTCACGTGTCAGTTCAGACTCCGGCTCAGCGTCCAGGTTCACAGCCTGTATCATCGGCTGCGTGACGTCACCCTTGAGCTTTTTCGGTGCACGCGGCGGCTCATACAACGCGTTATAGGCCGTCAGCAACTGAGCCAGCCATGTCTGGCGGTTCTGGGCAAGCTCAACCAACTCGGCCATTTCGGGAATTGCTATGGCGTTCAGCACTTCCTGAGTCAACAAGTCCTCCGCACGACGCGAGCCGGCCTGCGGCAGTCGGTAGAACCCCGCGATCTCGTGGCACAAGCCGAGCAGCGCGCCATACAGATGAAACAAGGCGGACTCACGCTCGGCCTGCAACAATGCAGGCGCGTTCACCGCCTGCCCCTTCTCCGCCTTCCCCAACGCTTCGAGCGCAAGCCCTGCGAAATAGATCTTCTGGTTGGTACGGGTATAGAGTTCATGAGCCATGGCGAGACTCTCCATAACAATGGGATAGAGGACAGCATAGCCTGTGGCGCCGGATCAGTCTGGCACCGCAGGCCGTGCCTGTCGAAAACAGCGCCCGACACGTTTGCGTCGGGCGCTTGCGATCAACGCTTGTCTTCAACCTTCCAGGCGCTGCCGTCGTAGAACGCACGCCAGCCCGTAGGCTTGCCCTCTACTTCGGTCTGGACATACTGCTCTTTGGTCTTGCGACTGTAACGGATCACTGTTGGACGACCGTCCGGATCCTTCTTCGGCGCTTCGCAAAGGAAGTGGTACTTGGGATCGATTTCGTCCTTGTGCGGCGCGATCTCGATAACCAGCGGGGCACGGGTTTCACGGTTTTTCGGGAACTGGCTGGCAGCCAGGAACAGGCCCGAAGCGCCGTCACGCAGAATGTAGGTGTCGTCGACCTTGTCGCACTTGAGCTCCGGCATCTTCACCGGGTCCATCTTCGGTGGTGCTGCGTCGCCGCTTTTCAGCAGCTTGCGGGTGTTCTTGCACTCCGGATTGGTACAGCCGAAGAACTTGCCGAAACGACCGGTTTTGAGCTGCATTTCGCTGCCGCACTTGTCGCATTCCAGACTCGGGCCTTCGTAGCCTTTGATCCGGTAAGTGCCTTCCTCGATCTCGTAACCTGTGCAATCGGGGTTGTTGCCGCATATGTGCAGTTTGTGCTTTTCGTCGAGCAGATGCGCGTCCATCGCCGTGCTACAGATCGGGCAGCGATGTTTACCGCGCAGAACCCGCGACTCGGACTCGCCCTCGTCATCGTCGGCAATTTCGTCGCCGAGGGTCAGATTGACAGTCGCCTTGCAGCGTTCCTTGGGCGGCAGGCTGTAGCCGGAGCAACCCAGAAACACACCCGTCGAGGCGGTGCGAATCTGCATCGGGCGGCCGCATACCTTGCACGGGATATCGGTCATCACCGGCTGGTTGGCACGCATGCCGCCATCAGCGGCCTCGGCCACGTCGAGCTTTTTACGGAAATCACCGTAGAACTCGTCCAGGACGTTTTTCCAGTCGCGCTCACCCTGAGCCACGTCGTCGAGGTTTTCTTCCATCCCGGCGGTAAAGCCATAGTCCATCAGGTTGGAAAAGCTTTCGGACAGACGTCCGGTGACGATGTCACCCATTTTTTCCGAGTAAAAGCGGCGATTGTGCAGCGCCACGTAGCCACGGTCCTGAATGGTCGAAATGATCGCGGCGTAGGTCGACGGGCGACCGATACCGCGCTTTTCCATTTCCTTGACCAGACTGGCTTCGGAATAACGCGCTGGCGGCTTGGTGAAGTGCTGGCTGGGGTCGAGCTTGTTCAGCTTCAGCGCTTCGCCCTGCGCCATGTCCGGCAAAACGTCGTCATCGCCCGGCTTGGCCATCTGTGGCAACGCACGGGTATAGCCGTCGAACTTGAGGATGCGGCCCTTGGCGCGCAGCTCGAAGTCGCTTGCGGCGACCGTGACAGTGGTCGACAGGTATTGTGCAGGCAGCATCTGGCAAGCCACGAACTGACGCCAGATCAACTCGTAAAGGCGCTCGGCGTCACGCTCCATCCCGGCAAGCTTGCTCGGGTGGGTGTTGACGTCGGAAGGTCGAATCGCTTCGTGAGCCTCTTGCGCGCCTTCCTTGCTGCTGTAGACGTTAGGCGATTCCGGCAGGTACTTCTTGCCGAACTCGGTTTCGATGTAGTCACGCGCCATGCTTACCGCGTCGGCCGATAGATTGGTCGAGTCGGTACGCATGTAAGTGATGTAGCCAGCCTCATACAAGCGCTGTGCCATCATCATGGTCTTCTTGACGCCGAAGCCCAGGCGATTGCTCGCCGCCTGCTGCAGGGTCGAGGTGATGAACGGCGCCGAGGGCTTGCTGCTGGTCGGCTTGTCTTCACGCTTGACGATGCTGTAGCTGGACGCCTTGAGCTTTTCAAGGGCTACCATGGCCTGGGTTTCGTTCAGCGGTTTGAACGCTTCGCCGTTTTCACGCGCCACTTCGAACCGCACATTGGCGCCTTTGGCGGTGCCCAGATCGGCGTGGATTTCCCAGTATTCTTCAGGGTTGAACGCGCGAATTTCACGCTCACGCTCCACCACCAGCTTCACCGCAACCGACTGCACACGACCGGCAGACAAACCACGGGCCACTTTCTGCCAGAGCAGCGGCGAGACCATGTAGCCTACGACGCGGTCAAGGAAACGACGCGCTTGCTGAGCGTTGACCCGGGCAATGTCCAGCTCGCCTGGCTTGGAAAACGCTTCCTGAATGGCTTTCTTGGTGATCTCGTTGAACACCACGCGCTTGTAGCGGCTGTCATCCCCGCCGATGGCTTCGCGCAGGTGCCAGGCAATGGCTTCCCCTTCGCGGTCCAAGTCCGTCGCGAGATAGATGGTGTCGGCATCCTTGGCGAGCTTGCGCAGCTCTTCAATGACCTTTTCCTTGCCAGGAAGGATCTCGTACTTGGCCTTCCAGCCATGTTCCGGATCGACTCCCATGCGCGAGACCAACTGGCGCTGCGCCTTTTCTTTAGGCGTCAGTACCGGGCCCTCGCCCGCAGCAGCCTTGCCACGCTTGGCGGCAGGGTCTTTGGCGGCACTAGCCGAACCGCTGGTGGGCAGGTCTCGGATATGGCCGATACTCGACTTCACCACGTACTGGTTGCCCAAATACTTGTTGATGGTCTTGGCCTTAGCCGGGGATTCCACGATGACCAGCGATTTGCCCATGGATCAGAAAATTCCTGAATAACTAGATGAAAGACAGTGAGGAGCTTGTAAAGGCCACGCTATATATAGTGGCTACAAGGTGAGGTCAAGCACAGCCTGTTGTGCAATTCCTTCTCACGTTGGTGAAAACAGGCCGGGTTCAGCCTCAACCAGAGCAAAGCGCGGGACGTGCTCGCCGTCAACCTCGACCGACTCCAGAAACATGCTCAAGGGACGCACCCACATCCCGAAATCGCCGTACAGAGCCTGATAGAACACGACTTCCTCTTCGGTTTCGGAATGCCTGGCAACACTGAAAACCCGGTACTGCGGGCCTTTGTAATGGCGATAGAGCCCTGGTTGCAGTTGCATGCTGCGGTCCTCTTGTAACACGTTCAAAAAATTTGGCTGAAGAAACCTTTTTTTCAAAAAACAAAAGCCGGGGCACCAAGCCCCGGCTCGCATCACACACAGGAATCAGACGCGTTCGAAAACGGTCGCGATGCCCTGCCCCAGACCAATACACATGGTAGACACACCGAAGGTGCCGCCATTTTGCTTCATGACATTGAGCAAGGTGCCGGAGATGCGCGCGCCGGAACACCCAAACGGATGACCCAGAGCGATGGCGCCGCCGTGCAGGTTAACCTTCTCGTTCATCTTGTCGAGCACTTTCAAATCTTTCAACACCGGCAAGGCCTGTGCAGCGAAGGCTTCGTTGAGCTCGATGAAGTCGATATCGGCGATCGTCAGGCCTGCACGCTTGAGCGCTTTCTGAGTTGCCGGAACCGGACCATAGCCCATGATCGCTGGGTCGACACCGGCCACGGCCATCGAGCGAATCACCGCCAGAGGCTGGATACCGAGGTCCTGGGCGCGCTGCGCCGACATGACAATCATGCACGACGCACCGTCAGTGATCTGCGAGGACGTACCGGCAGTCACGGTGCCACCTTTTGGATTGAACGCCGGCTTGAGCGCGGCGAGACTTTCCAGGGTGGTGTCCGGACGAATGGTCTCATCGTAGTCAAAGACCTTGAGGAAGCCGTTCTCGTCATACCCCTGCATCGGGATGATCTCATCCTTGAACTTGCCTTCCAGCGTCGCCTTGTGGGCCAACTGGTGGGAACGCAGGCCGAAGGCATCCTGCTGCTCGCGGGTGATGCCATGCATTTTGCCGAGCATTTCAGCGGTCAGGCCCATCATTCCGGAGGCTTTGGCAGCGTGCAGGGACATGTGCGGGTTCGGGTCCACGCCATGCATCATGCTGACGTGGCCCATGTGCTCCACACCACCGATGACGAACACGTCACCGTTGTTGGTCATGATCGCCTGCGCAGCGGTGTGCAGCGCGCTCATGGACGAACCACACAGACGGCTTACTGTCTGCGCAGCCGAAGTGTGCGGGATCTGGGTCAGCAATGACGCCATGCGCGCGATGTTCCAACCCTGCTCCAGGGTCTGGTTGACACAGCCCCAGATCACGTCCTCGACTTCAGCCGGATCAACCTTGTTGTTGCGCTCTAGCAATTTGCTGATCAAATGCGCGGACATGTCTTCAGCACGGGTGTTACGGTGCATGCCGCCCTTGGAGCGACCCATCGGGGTACGACCGAAGTCGACAATCACGACGTCTCTTGGATTAAGGCTCATTCGTTCATTCCTCGGAAGACGCTTGACCGAAGAAGCTCTGGCCTTTACTGGCCATTTCACGCAGCTTCGCGGTCGGTTGATACAGGGCACCCAGCTCGGCGTATTGGTCAGCCAGGGCAACGAATTCGGCAACACCGATGGAGTCGATGTAGCGCAGCGCACCGCCACGGAATGGAGGGAAACCAATACCGTAGATCAGGCCCATGTCGGCTTCGGCAGCGGTTTCGACGATGCCGTCTTCCAGGCAGCGAACCGTTTCCAGGCACAACGGGATCATCATCCAGTTGATGATGTCTTCATCGCTCACTTCACGCTGTTCGTAGACGATCGGCTTGAGCACATCCAGCACAGCCGGGTCATTGACCTTCTTGGGCTTGCCCTTCTTGTCGGTCTCGTAGGCGTAGAAGCCCTTGCCGTTCTTCTGTCCCAGACGTTTGGCTTCATACAGCGCGTCAACCACAGAGCGGCGATCATCCTTCATCCGGTCAGGGAAACCTTCGGCCATGACATCACGGCCATGGTGGCCGGTGTCGATACCGACAACGTCCATCAAGTAGGCAGGCCCCATCGGCCAGCCGAATTTCTCCATGACCTTGTCGATGCGCACGAAATCCACGCCTGCGCTGACCAGCCTGGCAAAACCGCCGAAGTACGGAAACAGTACGCGGTTGACCAGAAAGCCCGGGCAGTCGTTGACCACAATCGGGTTCTTGCCCATTTTCCTGGCGTACGCAACGGTCGTGGCGACCGCTTCTTCGCTGGACTTCTCGCCACGGATCACTTCCACCAGCGGCATCATGTGCACCGGGTTGAAGAAGTGCATGCCGACGAAGTTTTCCGGACGCTTGAGGGCCTTGGCCAGCAAGCTGATCGAGATGGTCGAAGTGTTGGACGCCAGAATGGTGTGCTCACCCACGTTGGCTTCGACTTCCGCCAATACCGCCTGCTTGACCTTCGGGTTTTCGACAACCGCTTCGACCACCAGGTCGACGTTGCCGAAATCGCCGTAGGAAAGCGTAGGACGAATCGCGTTAAGCGCTTCGGCCATCTTCGCCGCAGTCAGACGGCCTTTTTCCAGACGGCCGCCAAGCAGTTTGGAGGCTTCGTTCAGACCCAGCTGAATGGCTTCCTCGCGGATGTCCTTCATCAGGATGGGCGTGCCCTTGACTGCCGACTGATAGGCAATACCGCCGCCCATGATCCCGGCGCCCAGTACGGCGGCCTGTTTCACTTCCTTGGCGACTGCGTCGTAGCCCTTGGCTTTCTTTTTCAGTTCCTGATCGTTCAGAAACAGGCCGATAAGGCTCTGCGCAGCAGATGTCTTGGCCATTTTCACGAAACCGGCGGCTTCGATTTCCAGCGCCTTGTCACGACCGAAATTGGCGGCTTTCTGGATGGTCTTGATGGCCTCGACCGGTGCCGGATAGTTCGGTCCGGCCTGACCTGCGACAAAACCTTTGGCGGTTTCGAATGCCATCATTTGCTCGATGGCATTGAGCTTGAGCTTGTCCAGCTTGGGCTGGCGCTTGGCCTTGTAGTCGAGCTCGCCGGAAATGGCGCGCTGAATCAGGTCAAGGGCCGCGGCCTGAAGCTTCTCGGGTGCAACTACCGCATCAACGGCACCAACCTTCAGAGCATCCTCTGCGGAGCTTTCCTTGCCTGACGCGATCCATTCGATTGCGTTGTCAGCACCGATGATGCGCGGCAAACGCACAGTACCGCCGAAACCAGGGTATAGGCCCAGCTTGACTTCGGGCAGACCGATGCGAGCACTGCTGGAGATGACCCGATAGTCTGCGGCCAGGCACATTTCCAGACCGCCGCCCAGCGCAATGCCGTTGATAGCGACAACGGTGGGCACGCCCAGATCTTCGAAATCGCTGAAAATCCTGTTGGCTTGCAGATTGCCCGCAACCAGTTCGGCTTCCGGCAACTTGAAGTTGTCGACGAACTCGGTGATGTCGGCACCGACGATGAACACGTCCTTGCCACTGCTGACGATCACGCCCTTGACCGAGGCATCGGCCTTGATTGCATCGACTGCCTGACGCAATTCATTGAGGGTGAGGCGGTTGAACTTGTTGACGGACTCACCCTTGAGATCGAAATTCAATTCGACGATGCCACTTTCAAGAGCCTTAACCGTGATGGCTTTACCTTCGTAAATCATCAACTGATCTCCACAATATGGAAGCTGAACAATACCCGCCGGACATTAATGTCCGACGGGGCTACGACGTCGCCGTCGATGAACTCGCCAAATCACACGTTTACCCGCCGCGACGTGGTAGCCAGGATTCTGTCAGAGCCTTCTGACGACCAAACGATCATTTCATACGACCGTTTGATTTGGGTACGCACACCATCAGGCATAACCGAGAGATTGTCAATTCGACTAAACACTCGAAAATATTCGTTTTCGCGGGAATATGCAGGCACTCCATAATGCCCACGCCTGTGTGCGATCCGCCATCATTCGCCAGCGTGATAGTAGCCCAACTCAGGTGCTGTAGCCTGATCTAGAGAGCGTGACACGAGACAGCTGTAGGCCAGGAAAATCAGGTGCGGACGCACCGCCTGAGGGCACATACAAAAAATATTTGCAGGAATCGCGACAAAATGGAGCAAAAGGGCTAGAGTCGCAACACTGCGCCACAAGAGGCTCGCAATGCAGCTGATTTGCGGGTGCGCAACAGCGAAGGCCGACATGGCGGCGAAAGCCTGTCGGCACGCGACGAATTATCGGCCTGCCTGGCCAACCCCGGTCCGATGTTGTTATCGGGCTTTTTAATGCCTGCGATTTAATGCCTTTGAGTCAGGCTCAGGCCAATTCCTTGAGCAGCTTATCAATACGCTGCAACACTTCTGCCTCGCCCCGCTCCGCCCAGTACACGGCAACCATCTGCCCGTCAGCTTCGACCTTGTAGGCATCTGCGGGCAACGTCTGCAGATGAGGCAGCAGCTTTGGATCTTCGCAGACCTCACGCCAGCGGTTGCGCCAGACGCCCGGCTCGCTCTGCCAGTAAACCCAGGCATCTGCATGCGAGCCCAGCCGCGGGCGATGGTACTGCGCGCAAGGGCTTGGCGGCTCTTTCGTCAGCCAGTGCGGCCACTCTTGCGGGGCAAGCTGCATACCCATTCCCAGACGGCGCGCCTCCATGCGCAATGCCATCCTGCCGCTCTGATGACGCGACGGGCGCAACCACACAAGCGGGCTCAGCATCACACCAATGATTGACAGGACTATCCAGACCGTCATATTTCTTGCCCCCAAGCCGATTTCGGACTTCTCACAACATTTTTGAAAACAATGGCTTGCACAAGGGTCTGCCCAGATGCGAACGAAAGAGCCATACTCCCACCATCGCAATGTTCCCGGAGGACACCCTCATGCCGTACGAACACATTCTGGTTGCCATCGACCTCACCGATGAGTGTGACCCGGTCATCCGTCGCGCCAGCTTGCTGGCCAAGGCCAGCGAAGCAAAACTGTCAGTGGTGCACATCGTCGAGCCAATCGCCATGGCATTTGGCGGTGATGTCCCGATGGACCTTTCGCAATTGCAACAACAACAGATCGATCAGGCCAGGGAAAAGCTCGGAAAGCTCAAACTCAAGTACCCGCAGCTGGAAAACAGTGAAAGCCATATGGTGTTTGGTCAGCCACGACAGGAAATCCACAAGCTGGCCAAGAGCGAAGCTTGCGACCTGATCGTTGTCGGCAGCCATGGCCGCCATGGCCTGGCCTTGTTGCTTGGCTCCACCGCCAACGACGTCCTGCACGGTGCTCCGTGCGATGTGCTGGCAGTGAGCCTTAAAAAGCCCGAGTAATCTGACCTGCTACAGCGAAAAGCCCTGTTACCCGGGCTTTTTTGCATCACACGAACGCGTCAGCGATCACTCGTCCAGTTCGGCCCAGCGCTCCAGCAGCTTGTCCAGCTCGGCCTGCAGGTTTTCCAGCTGCGCCAGCACGGCAGCAGTCTGTTCCGCAGAACGCTGGTAAAAGCCCGGCTCGGCCATTTCTGCAGTCAGGACGGCCATCTTGCCTTCAACCTCATCGATCTGTGCAGGCAGCGCCTCCAGCTCGCGCTGAAGTTTGTAGCTGAGTTTCTTCTTGGCGACCGGCATGTCCTGCGCGGCAACCGGTGCGGCCTGCACCACAGCGCTGGCCAGTTCGGCCTTGCCCGACTTGGTGTCGGCAACACCCAGAAGACGCGGCGAACCGCCCTGACGCAGCCAGTCCTGATAACCACCGACGTATTCGCGAACCTTGCCTTCACCTTCGAACACCAGCGTGCTGGTGACGACATTGTCCAGGAATGCCCGGTCGTGACTGACCATCAGCACGGTGCCCTTGAAGGTCAGCAAGACCTCTTCGAGCAGCTCCAGAGTTTCGACGTCCAGGTCGTTGGTCGGTTCGTCGAGCACCAGCAGGTTGGCAGGCTTGCTGAACAATTTGGCCAGCAACAGACGGGCACGCTCGCCACCGGACAGCGCCTTGACTGGCGTGCGGGCACGTTGCGGGCTGAACAGGAAGTCACCCAGGTAACTCAGGACATGACGGCTCTGGCCATCGATGTCGATGAAATCACGCCCCTCGGCAACGTTGTCGATCACGGTCTTTTCCAGGTCGAGCTGGTGACGCAACTGGTCGAAATAGGCCACATCGAGACGCGTACCGACTTCAACCTTGCCACCGGTCGGCTGCAGGTTGTCGAGCATCAGCTTGAGCAATGTGGTCTTGCCGGTGCCGTTCGCGCCGAGCAGACCGATACGGTCTTCGCGCTGCAGGACCATGGAGAAATCCTTGATCAACATCGGGCCACCCGGATGGGCAAAGCTGACGTTGTCGAGAACCATGACCTGCTTGCCGGACTTTTCGGCAGTATCGAGCTGGATATTGGCCTTGCCGGTACGCTCACGGCGCTCGCTACGCTCTACACGCAGCTCCTTCAGGGCACGCACGCGGCCTTCGTTACGGGTACGACGAGCCTTGATGCCCTGCCGGATCCAGACCTCTTCCTGAGCCAGACGCTTGTCGAACAGTGCGTTGGCAGTCTCTTCGGCTGCCAGTGCGGCTTCCTTGTGGACCAGAAAACTGGCGTAATCGCCGTCCCAGTCGATCAGGCCACCGCGGTCCAGCTCAAGAATACGGGTCGCAAGGTTTTGCAGGAATGCCCGGTCGTGCGTGATGAACAGCACCGCACCCTGGAAATCCTTGAGGGCTTCTTCAAGCCAGGCGATAGCGCCAATATCAAGGTGGTTGGTCGGCTCGTCGAGCAGCAGCAGATCCGGCTCGGAAACCAGCGCCTGAGCCAGCAGAACACGGCGACGCCAGCCACCTGACAACTCGGCCAGGGTCTTGTCGGCAGGCAACTGCAAGCGGCTGAGAGTACTCTCGACCAATTGCTGCAGGCGCCAGCCATCACGGGCTTCGAGGTCCTGCTGAACATGCATCAGCTTGTTCAGGTCTTCCTCGGTGACGCAGTTCTGCGCCAGATGGTGGTATTCGGCCAGCAACGCACCGACGCCATCCAGACCTTCGGCCACCACGTCGAAGACAGTCCGTCCGTCGGCTACCGGCAATTCCTGGGGCAATTCGCCGATCTTGAGGCCGGGCGCACGCCAGACAGCCCCGTCATCAGGCTTCTGAACGCCTTTTACCAGCTTCAACATGCTGGATTTGCCTGTGCCGTTACGGCCGATGATGCACACCCGCTCACCACGGGCGATCTGCCAGGACACCTTGTCCAATAACGGCATGGCGCCGAAAGCAAGGGACACATCGCTGAATTTGAGCAGGGTCATGAGCTTCTCCAAAAACCGGGCGCGCATTCTACCTGAGATAACCGGCGGATGTCGGGAATCGTGGCACCCGTGACGGGAGTATCAGTTTTTTTGTGTTCGGGCTGGTTAGGGCCTGCCGTCAGGCAGGCCCTTGTTTTACCAGCTC
>NZ_LKBW01000014.1 GCF_002699855.1 Pseudomonas amygdali
CAGGATGCAGGCCGCCAAGGCAGCGTAAGTGGATAATTGTCCAACCTTCGGGGGGCATACCATTCTGGACGCTCCGCGTCCAATCCTTGGCACAAAGTGCAGCGCATAGCCCTTAATCCTGACTAATTAATTGACAGTTGCCCGAACTGCGACTGATATACGTGTTGTCACGCCGTTGCGAGCGTTCGCTCCAGACCTTTCATCTCCCAGAGCCTTCCTGTGTCGACACATGCCCGTGATCGTCGGGCGGTAGCTTTGTCCGCGCAATTCCCCTGACGCATATCCAGAAGGCAGCCAGCATGGCGTTGACTACTGCGAACAGCGCCGACACCAGGTCGTCGGTGATGTCCTTTGATAAATCCACGGTGGTGGTGTGGGTCGCCATCAGCCTGATTCTGGTCGAGACCTTCTCCGGAGCCTTGCGCTTCTACTTCGATCAGGCAGGCATCAGCCCCCTGCTCTACATGCCCAAAGCTGCCTGCATCCTGTTGTTTGTGCTTGAGCTGTGCACCTTCAAAGCGGGACGGTTGTTCTGGGCGTTCATGGTGGTGTGGCTGATTTCCGGGCTGCTGGCCATGCTGCATCGCGCCAGCGTCCACAACCTGGCGTTCAGTCTGTTCGCCCTGAGCCCGCTGGTGTTCGGCCTGGTGTGCAGCAAGCACCTGCTCTACCGCCGCACGCTGTTGTACCGCGCCATCGGCTTTTGCCTGCTGGCCTCACTGCTGGGCATTGCTCTGGACAAGTACACCTCGGTGCCCTGGAAGGGCTACAGCTACAGCGTCGGTGAAACCGAACTGAGCGCCAACACCACATGGAGCGCGGACGAGGTAGACCGCATTGCCGGTTTCGCCAGAGTGTCCAACGTGCTGTCGATCATGATCGCCTTCTACACGCTGTACCTGATCATTTTCGTGCGCTCACGCCTGATGATGATGCTGCTCAGTGCCGTGGCGCTTTACGCCATCGTGCTGACCACCAGCAAAGCGCCAGCCGCGGCATTCGCCCTGACCCTCATTCTGCTGTTGCTGCGGCGAATGAGCTGGACCTGCCGAACGCTTTGCATCGTGGTGGTAGGCATCGGCCTGCTGCTACCGACTCTGGGGCTGATTGTGAGCCCCGATGCCTATGCGGTGAGTAGCGGCGGCTCTCTGGCCTCGCTGTATGACCGGATGATCAATACCTGGCCCAACCTGATAAATGCCATGAGCCGCGAAGGCTGGATGATCAGCGGCGCGGGCTTCGGCATGGTCGGCAGCACAATGGGGCTGTTTCCGGTCGAAGGTGCCGGCGTATTTCTCGGCATGGACAGCTCGGCCCTGTATCTGTGGGCGATGCTGGGCGTGCTGGGGCTGTTGCTGTATGCGCTACAGATTCCTCTGTTGTTCCGACTGATCGATGATCAGACCCGCATCGGCCACATGCTGCTGGCGATCAGCTTCTGCTGGTGCCTGATCAGCTGGACCACCGACATGTTCGAGGTCGCTGTCGCCAATCTGTTTATAGGCGTGGCCATTGGTCATGTGATTGCCAGCAGACAATCCGCTGCAAGCCATGCGCTCAGGCTGCCCGCCACTGACCGCTGACGGACCGCCAGATAATTTCCCGGCCGCTCTAAAGTGCCACTTTCCCTCACGATCATCCACCGGATGGCTTTCTCAAATGGACTTCAGAAAAGACATCAATGGGCTGCGCGCCATCGCGGTGGCTGCGGTGCTGCTCTTTCACTTTCAGCCCGCCTGGATGCCTGGCGGTTTCGCCGGGGTGGACGTGTTTTTCGTGATATCGGGGTATCTGATTACCGGGATCATCCTACGCGGCTTGAGGAGCGGCAAATTCAGGCTGGCAACGTTCTACACGTCGCGGGCCAGACGTATCGTCCCGGCCCTCGCGGTGCTGTGTCTTGCCTTGCTGCTGCTGGGCTGGTTCTCTTTGCTGCCGCTGGACTACAGCGCGTTGGGCACTCATGTGGCCAGCAGCCTGGGATTCGTTTCCAACATTGTCTATTGGCGCGAGGCCGGTTATTTCACCGCCAGTGCTCATGAGAAATGGCTGCTGCACACCTGGTCGCTGTCGGTGGAGTGGCAGTTTTACCTGCTGTACCCGATTGCACTGTTGCTCCTCAGTCGCTTTGTCGCGCTGCACAATCTGCGCTGGTGGGTGCTGGGCGCAAGTCTGACGGGCTTTGTGGTGTGTGTGTTTGCCTCGTCCCGATGGCCGGAAGCTGCGTTTTACCTGCTGCCGACCCGTGCCTGGGAGTTGCTCGCGGGTGGCGTGGCCTGCCTGTTCCCGCTGCAACTCAGACCCCTACAGCAGCGAGTTCTGGAACAGGTCGGACTGGCGCTGATCGTTGCCGGTTTCTGTCTGCTGTCCGTGCAGGACACGTGGCCAGGGTATCTGGTGCTGATGCCAGTGCTGGGGACTTTCGCGGTGATCGCGGCGGCCCGCAATGATTCGCTGCTGACCTGCAACCCGCTGTTTCAATGGGCAGGCAAACTGTCGTACTCGTTGTACCTGTGGCACTGGCCGGTGGTGGTGTGGATGAACTACACCGGTTTGCTGGGCGACACCCGCACGGTGCTATTGGGCATTGGTGTGGCCCTGACACTGGGGCTGATCTCATGGCGGTTGATCGAGCGGCCCGCCAGCCCACATCAACCTGACCAGCGCCGGAAATTTGCCGTGCCCGCCGCACTGGTCGCTCTGGTCTTCGTGGCGGGGGCGCTGGTGGGTGCGACGCGAGGCGCGGTATCGCCACTTCGCCCGATCAGTGTTTCGGACAAGGCGCATTTCATCCAGGAATACGTCGATCGACAGCACAACCTGTACGAGCCCTACTGGCTGAAATGTGACGCCTTTTCCGCCCTGACCCAGCGTGGCCAGTCGGGCATCGACGAGACCTGCACGCGCAAACAGGGACCGGGCGGAGTGTTCTTGTGGGGCGATTCTCACGCCCAGGCGCTGTCACTCGGGCTGCGTACCTTGCTGACACGCACGACCCCCTTCTATCAGGTGGCCTCGGCCAGTTGCGTTCCCGACCTGAATGATCACGAGGGACGCGCGTCAGCGACCAGCAAGGCCTGCGACTACTCCAACAGGACTGCCCTGCAGAGCATCGAGAGGCTGCGTCCGGACATCGTGGTCATCGCGCAGAAGGATGGCCACGACAAGACCGACTGGAAGCGGATTGCGACCCGCCTCAAGGGCTTTGGCGTGAAACATATCGTGCTGATCGGTCCGATGCCGTCGTGGAGCCCATCGCTGCCCAGTGTCATCGTCAACCGTCATTGGGGGCTGAGCGAGTCGTATATCCGCGATCCGGCGCTGGATCAAAGCGTCATGCGGGTGGATCAGGCAACCCGCGCGCTGGCTGTATCGGCGGGCATCCAGTTTGTGTCGCTGATCGACAAGCTGTGCATCGCCGATGCCTGCCGGGTACGCCTGGAAAACAGCCGCTCATTGCTGCAGATCGACTCGGGACACTTGAGCGCAGAGGGTTCGTTGTACGTGGTGCGCAACTACGTATTGCCACAACTGGTGAATGAGTCGAGCACGCAGCGCGGCGCAGAGTTGTGACGCGGAGCCTCACGCAAGGCGGTCACACGCTGGAGCGCAAGGAACGATAGGTGTGCGGGCGTGGGTTAATCAACGGAGCTCTTTGAGCCGCTCGGCAAACTTGACCAGGTCAGCCAGCGAGTCGGCTTCCATCTTGCGCATGACCGAGCCACGCCGGACCTTGACGGTGATTTCACTCACGTTCAGGCGGGCTGCAATCTGTTTGTTGAGCAAGCCACTGACGACCAGTTCCATCACCTGCTGTTCGCCATGATTCAGGCTGGCGTGACGGCGCTGCAACTCGGCTTCCACGGCTGAGTTGCGGCGACGGCTGCGGTCTCGCTCAAGACCTTGTTGGAGCGCGTCCAGCAAGTCCTGGTCACGGAAGGGTTTGGTCAGAAACTCCACCGCACCGGCCTTCATCGCCCTTACGGACATAGGGATGTCGCCATGCCCGGTGATGAAAATGACCGGCAGAAAAATCCCCGACCTGGCCATGTGCTCCTGAAAATCCAGGCCACTCATGCCGGGCATGCGAATGTCCAGAATCAGGCAGCCCGGCGCATCAGGACGAGGGGTGTCCATGAACTCGCGGGTCGAGCCGAACAACATGCTGCGCAAGCCGACTGACGCCAGCAGGTCTTCCAGCGAAGAACGCACCGAGAGGTCGTCATCGATGACAAAGATGACCGGCTCTTCGGCCTGCGGTGCAGTGGCGGCTGTGTTCATCAGGTTTCCATTTTTCCAGTGGGCAGCGTGAAATGAAACGTGGCCCCGATTGAGGGGTTGGGCGTCACCCAGATTCGCCCGCCATGGGCTTCGATGATAGACCGACTGATCGCCAGTCCAATCCCCATGCCTTCCTCTTTGGTGGTGTAGAAAGCGTCGAAAAGCCGGTCGGCTGCTTCCGGCTGAATCCCTACACCGCTGTCGCTGACAGTGAACTCGATTTCCCCTCCTCCGCGCCACTCGGCCCGCACGTCCAGTTGCGCCTGTTCCGGTTCGACTTTCCTCATCGCGTCCATGCCGTTGAGCATCAGGTTCAGCAGCACTTGCTGGATCTGCACCCGGTCAGCCAGCAGCGGTGGCATTCCCTCCGGCACGTCAACCGACAGTGTGACGCCCTGCCCGTCTATCTCGCTGTGCGCAAGCGCGACAATCTCGGCCACCGTGTCCGCCACACTGATCCACTCTTTGTGCGTCGACGAGCGCTTCGCCAGGGCGCGCACGCGCACAATGATGTCCCCGGCGCGATTGGCATCACCGATCATGCGCTCGACTGCCTGACGGGCCTTTTCCAGATTGACCGGCTCGGTGGCCAGCCAGCGCTGACAGGCGTTACCGCTGATGACAATCGCCGACAGCGGCTGATTCACCTCATGGGCAATGGACGCAGCAAGCTCACCCAACTGATTGACCCGTGCGATGTGCGCCAGCTGCGAGCGCGCTTCATGAACCGTGCGGATGGCCCGCGCCATACGCAGCGCCAGCCAGGTGGTCATGGCGATGGCGGCCAGGCTGATGACGCAGTTGATCAGCCCGGACGCCTCGCTGCCTCTGGAGGTGGTCATTTCGTAACTGACCACCGTCAGCAGCATGCACACCGCCGCCATGACAATAACGCCCCTGACCGGCAAAAGCCTGACCGCCAGCAACACCACCGCGATCTGGAACACCCCCACGGCGATCTCCAGATCGGTCAGGGTATCGGCAATCGCGATGACCAGCGCCAGCGCCAGCAAAGCGACCCACCTGACGACCATTGCGGTCCTGCTACAGGATTCTGGCTCGTGCATCTGCACCATCTCGCTCTTCAAAAGGCCTGCCGAGTATGTCGTACAAACCTCAGGACGGGTTATCCAGACTGAACTGATCGGCCAGCTCATCATAAGCGAACAGCTCGGCGTAACGCCCCCATTGCGTAACGACATTCAGGGTCTGCATGGCATCGCTTTCCGACATGAAGTCTTCCAGTTGATCGCGAAAACGCCGCGCCGGTGCCGTGTGCGTGGGGCGATCATCCAGCACTCGCCGAATGTGCGCGACCAGCGGCACGAAGCTCAGCAGGTGCTGGGCAAACAGTTGCTTGCGTTCGTCCACATCCGCCAGCGCATAGCGATTTGCGGCAGGCAACAAGCGAATATCACCGCCCTTGAGCTCTGCAAAACGCAGCAGTTGCAGGACCTCGGCAATCGGGAACAGCTCGTCGGCGTTGTAGTGCAGCGCGCTGGCCAGTTCCGGCAGGTCCGCTTTGAGGCTGTAGGGCGGCGCATGAATGGCTTCGATCAGTCCTGCCAGCGCATTGGTGGACACCTGCGGCAAGACCATGCCCAGCCCGGTGCCTGGAAACACGCCCTGACGTATTTCGCCTGCATCGTTGTCCTGGGTCATCAGCACGTAGATCTCCTCCACCAGCGCCCGGAAGATCGGGTCCTGGCGGTTGCGCGGCTGAGGCAGATCGACCTTGATCTCGCTGATCACCCGACCCGGATTGGAGGAGAACAGCAGAATGCGATCGCACATCAGCACGGCTTCGGCAATGTTGTGCGTCACCATCAGGATCGACTTGATGGGCATGCGCCCTTCGCTCCACATATCCAGCAAGTCGGTGCGCAGGGTTTCGGCCGTCAGCACATCGAGCGCGGAAAACGGCTCGTCCATCAGCAGTACATCAGGGTCGATGACCAGCGCACGTGCCATGCCCACGCGCTGGCGCATGCCGCCTGAAAGCTCTTTGGGGTAAGCACTCTCAAAGCCGTCCAGACCGATCAGGTCGATGGCCGCCAACGCGCGCTTGCGACGCACGGCAGGTGGCACACGTTGCGCTTCAAGCCCGACTTCGACGTTTTCCAGCACCGTCAGCCACGGGAACAGGGCAAAGCTCTGAAAAACCATGCCTACCGACATCGCCCGCCCCTGCACGCGGCGAGGAAAATTCACTTCGCCTTCCGTGGGCACCACCAACCCCGCGATGGAGCGCAGCAGGGTGGACTTGCCCGAGCCGGAGCGACCCAGCAAGCCCACAATTTCGTTCTCATTGAGCGTCAGTGTCACGTCATCCAGCACCAGGCGCTCTTTGCTGCCTTTGCCGTACACATGTCGGACTTTCTGAACATCTACCAGGCAACGCGTTTCGACAGCCATCATGATGGCGCCCTCCTCAATCAAAATCACACAAGACTCAGACGCCGCTCGGCAAACCCGTACAGCGGACGCCACAGCAACCGGTTGAACGCGATGACGAAGATCGACATGACAACAATGCCCAACGCAACGCGTGGAAAGTCTCCCGCCTGAGTCGCGTTGGCGATGTAAGAACCCAGCCCTGCCGCTTCCAGATGCTGATCACCCCAGGACACCGCTTCAGCGACGATGCTGGCGTTCCATGACCCACCCGATGCGGTCAGCGCCCCGGTGACGTAGTAGGGGAACACCCCCGGCAAGGCCACACGCCGCCACCACTGCCAGCCGCGCATGTTGAATATCGTGGCCGCTTCGCGCAGGTCAGTCGGCAAGGCGCTGGCCCCTGCGATCACGTTGAACAGGATGTACCACTGGGTGCCGAGCACCATCAGCGGCGAAAGCCAGATGTCCGGGTTCAGGTGCAGGCCGACAATCGCAATCACTGCAAAAGGGAACAGTACGTTGGCTGGAAAAGCCGCCATGAACTGCGCTATCGGCTGCAAGCGTTCAGCCCAGACCGGACGCAAGCCGATCCATACACCAACAGGCACCCAGATCAGGCTGGCAATGACGATCAGGACGATCACCCGCACCATTGTTGCCAGTCCCAGTCCAAACGCGGTGACCAGGTCGCTCATGCCCAGCGACGTCTCGATGAACCTGAACAGGTAAACACTGCCGGTCAGGCAAGCGGCCATCACCAGGGCCAGCCACAGATAGTCGAGCAACCGGACAACGCCAGGCGTGAGCTTTACGTTCCACAGCCGGGATACCACGCGCCAGTCGATCAGCATCAGGCATTTGCACGGCGCAGCGAGGATCGAGCCCAGCATCGGAGCCACCCGCGAGCGACCCAGCAGGCTGTACATCCAGGAGCGCGGACGCTTTGACGACGCGGTTTGCTCGAAGCGAAACTTGTCCGCCCATGCCACGATCGGCCTGAACAACAATTGGTCATAGGCCAGGATCACCAGCGCCATTGCGCCCACCGCCCAGGCAATCGCAGCAAGGTTTTTCTGCTCGATGGCCAGCGCCAGCCACGAGCCGATGCCGGGCAAATTGACCGTGGTGTCACCGACCGAAATGGCTTCGCAAGCGACCACAAAAAACCAGCCGCCGGACATCGACATCATCATGTTCCACACCAGGCCCGGTACGGCGAACGGCAGCTCCAGACGGGTAAAACGCAGCAGTGGAGACAGTCCGAACTGCCGGGTGACTTCATTCAGGTCGCTCGGCACGGTACGCAGTGACTGATAGAAACTGAATGCGAGATTCCATGCCTGGCTGGTGAAAATGGCAAAAATCGCTGCGCATTCGACACCCATTTGCCGACCGGGGAACAGCCCCATGAAAAAGGTCACTGTGAACGTCAGAAACCCCAGTACCGGAACCGACTGAAGAATATCCAGCGCCGGGATAATCACCTGCTCGGCCTTACGGCTTTTGGCCGCCAGCGTGGCCACGACAAACGTGAAAACCAGCGAAGCGGCCAGCGCGATGAACATGCGCAGCGTGGTACGTAATGCATATTCGGGCAGGCGCGCAGGGTCGAGGCTCATCGGGCTTGAGTTCAGCGCGGCAAGTGGCTGCATCATCTGGCCCACGCCATACAGCACCAGCGCAATAAACACGGCAATAACGACCAGGCAAATACCATCGGCCCAATAAGGAGTGCGCGCACCGGGTTTTACAAAACGGGGCGTGCGCAGGCTTTTACCGAATTCAAATATCGAATGCATTGTTCACCTCGAATCGGCTGTGCAGGCGCGTACCCGCCAGCGTGATAAACAAACAGGCGGTCGGCGATAACAGAAAAAGGCCGTGAGTTAATAGTTGCCGGACAGTGAGTAAAGCTTATCGAGTTTTGAACAACTGTTAAAACCTGCAAAAGTAGGTCATGTTTATCTGTGAGTATGAGTTATATATACCAACGTATATTTGCAGGACTAACGGGTATGCCGTTCTGAATGTTCTGCGCCCGATCGTGAACAGTCGGCGCGGCGCAGAGTTGTGACGCAGAGCGTCACCCAAGGCATTCCTACGCTGGAGCGTGAGGAACGATAGGTGTCTGTGAGAACGCAAGCTATCGTGCGACGCTCTGCGTCGCATGCCGTTCTGGACGCTCTGCGTCCTCTTNTGACTTCTTAGCTGGAGCGCAGGGAACGATAGGTATCCGAAAGAACACCTCACGCGCCCCGCGCCGCACGGGCACAACAGTGCGCTGGTTCAGACGCGGAAGTGGCTGACCATCGTTTGCAACTGGCCTCCCAGACGCGCCAGTTCGACGCTGGAGGCTGAGGTTTCTTCGCTGGCTTCGGCGGTCTGCTCCGATACGTCGCGAACGTTGACGATGCTGCGGCTGATTTCGTCGGCCACCGAGCTTTGTTGCTCGGCGGCGGCTGCGATCTGCTGGTTCATCGCCTGAATATTCGACACGGTCCGGGTGATGCTTTCCAGTGACGTACCGGCCCTGCGCGTCAACTCGACACTGCTGTCAGTCAGTGTGCGGCTGCCAAGCATGATGCCCGACACCTGACGCGTGCCATTCTGCAATGCAGCCACCAGGCCCTCGATCTCCTCGGTGGACTGCTGGGTCCGTTGCGCCAGGCCGCGGACCTCGTCGGCCACCACGGCAAAACCGCGACCGGCTTCCCCGGCACGCGCGGCCTCAATGGCTGCGTTGAGTGCCAGCAGGTTGGTCTGCTCGGCAACCGCCTTGATTACATCCATAACCTTGCCGATCTTGTCGCTTTCCTGCTCCAGCACGTTCATTGCATCGGATGAGCGAACCACCTCGGCGGCCAGTCGCTCGATCTGCTGGATGGCTTCGCCGACGACCTTGTCACCCTCACGGGCCTGCTTGTCGGCATCGGAGGCAGCGACGGACGCCTGCTCGGCATTGCGTGCCACTTCGTGCACGGTGGCCGACATTTCATGCATCGCGGTCGCCACCTGATCGGTCTCGACCTTCTGGCTGTTGACCCCGGCGCTGGTCTGCTCGGTAACCGCCGACAGCTCTTCGGCAGCGCTGGCAATCTGCGTGACGCCGTCACGAATACCGGAAATCAGCTCGCGCAGGGTGGTGCCCATGCGCTGGATGCCCTGCTGCAACACGCCCAGTTCGTCACGTCGGGTGACGGCTTCGGTATGAGTCAGGTCGCCAGCAGCGATGCGCTCGACAATCGCCAGCGTGTCGCGCAGCGGCCGGGTGATCTGCCGGGTAATGACGATGGCCGCAAGAATGCCCAGCAACATGACCAACAGCACGCAACCGATCTGCAGGTTACGCGCCTGAGCAGTGTCATCCTTGCCCATCTGCATCTGAATGCCATACAGCTCTTCGCCCAGTTTGACGATGGCAGCCCCTTGGGAAGTCAGGTCCTTACGCACGCTCGCAGCAGTCTGAGTAGTGGCCTTGAAAGCGTCGACCGAGCTGCGGTAGCTACGAAGAGCGCTTTCAAACTGGGCAATCTGTTCGCGGTTGGCAGCGCCAAAAGTGGTTTTGAGCCTGTCCAGATGACTGATCGCCGTATCCAGTTGCTGAAAAGCTGCTGTCTCGGTCTTGTCATTGGGGTTGCTGGTATAACCACGTACTTCATAGCGAACCAGAATCAGGTCTTGCCTGGCGGCAGTCGCCAGTTGGGCCTGATCAAAACGCGCCGGGTCCGCAGGATCGATCTGCGTGACGGCATCGTTCAACGAGTCGACAGCCCGCATGGCAACCATGACATTGGCGGTCATCTCGTTACGCACTTTGGCGCCAGCCTGAAACGCAGCGCGCATGCTGTTCAACGAGGCTTCATAGTCACGGGTGACATCGGCCAGTTCGCGCAGAGGCTTGAGGTTGAGCGGGTTGTTGAAGCTGATGAGCAGTGATTGCTGCTGCGCCTTGAAGACATCCAGCTTGCTCTGCATGTTTTGTGCGGCGGTTTCATCGCCGTCAGTCAGCATATATTGCAGGCGCGCGACCCGCAGATTGGTCAAGTTGTCACTCAACTCAGTGATGTCGCCGATTCTGTCGGTGCGATTGATGAGTTTATCGAGGCTGGTCCAGCCAACCAGGGCGAGAATGGCAGTGAAAAAAAGAACCGTCCCAAAGCCCAATGCCAACTTCATGTTGACGCTGATATTCGCAAAGCTGCTGTTCATAAAATCTCCTGAAAATGCTTTTTGTGCGCGACGAAAGAGCTGAAGATTTGTTTTTATGGACAGCAAACCCGCGCGCCAGAGCTATCGGCTGCAGAAGAGCAAAACTTGATCAAAAAAAAGGCAATCAGCGTTCGAACGCCGATTCGAGAGGAGAATCGGGGGGCTGCAAGCCCCCGATCCGGTCAGGCAGTCAGCTTGAAACGCGCCACGACATTGCGCATGTCAGTGGCAACTCGCGCCAGTTCTTCGGCAGTGACCGCATTGTTGTCGATACCCAGCATCAAGGTCCCGGAGCTGTTGCGGATCTCCATGACATTACGGTTGATGTCTTCGGAAACCGCATGCTGCTGCACCGCGGCGCTGGCGATCTGAGTGTTCATCTCGACGATACGCTCGACGCCCTGGCTGATGCTCGACAGGCTGCCAGAAGCATCGCTGGCGGCACTGATGCACGCTTGAGCCTTTAGCTGGCCGGCCTGCATCTGCTGCACGGCAACATCGGTGGCACTTTGCAGTTGCTGGATGATGTTGCGGATTTCTTCGGTCGACGCCTGAGTTCGCGAAGCCAGTGTGCGGACTTCATCAGCCACCACAGCAAACCCACGGCCTTGCTCGCCAGCCCGGGCCGCTTCGATGGCAGCATTCAGGGCCAGCAAGTTGGTCTGATCGGCAATCGTACTGATGACCTGAATAACCCCACCAATAGACTGACTGTGCAGGGCCAGCGCCTGGACTTTCTGGGCGCTGACTTCCACTTCTTCAGCCAGAGCCTGAATGGTCGAGTGGGCCTGATGCATGATGCGCAGCCCGTTACGCGAGGCGGTGTTCGCTTCATCAGCAGCCAGCGCAGCACCTTCGGTGTTCTGCGCTACGTCGGCCACGCTTGTGGTCATTTCGTTGATGGCCGTCGCCACTTGCTCGGTTTCAGCCTGTTGCGCGTTCATCGACTGCTTGGCCAGACCGATGGAGGTGCCCAGTCGGGCAGCCACATCAGACAGTTCGTATGACGTGCGGTCCATGTGCGAAATGGAGCTGGCGAATGCTTCGGCCATCAGGTTCAGACCGTTGGCGATGTCAGCCACTTCGTCCTTGCTGCTCAACTGTACACGGGCACTCAGATCACCGTCGGCCAGGCGACGGGTGACGCCCAGCAGACCATCAATGGTCAGGCGCAGGGCACGGTAGATGCTGAAGAACGCATAGAGCAACAGCAAGCCCATGATTACGCACATGGCAATCACGACTTCGCGTTGCAGCAAGAGCGCGTCGTAACGCGTATCCAGTTCACCTTGAAGCGCACTCTGGATTTCGTCCTGGGCCTTATAAAGCCCGGCTACCACGGCGTTACCGCGCGCGCTCAGCGCCTGCCCCTGCTGCACCGAGAACTCTGTACCTTTGACGTAGGCGTGCAGGTCGTTGCGAAAACTGTCCATCGTCGAGGTGGCCGAAGCGATAGGGTCGCCAATGCGGGCAGCAAGCTCTGGAGCACGACGCTTGAGCAGTCGAATGCTTTGCTCGAGCTCCGCGCGAAATTGCAGTTCGATCTTCAACAGGCTTTCAAGCGAGCCGCGCATCGGTACGCTTAGCCCCTGACCGGTACTCAAACCGGCTGTGATACCCCGGATCTGACCAGCCACGTTGATTTCTCTGGGCATACGAATGGTGCTCAGGTCGATCAGAAACAGCGACGCATAATCTTCGTCGAGCACCATGCCCGAGGTAGCCGAGACGTAATAGATAAAGTTGAGTGTCTGGGCCAGTTGCTCATTCCACTGTGCAAACACCTCGTCTTGCGAAAGACCAGGCTTGAGACTTTCCATCAGGGAACGCGCACCTTCGCGAAGACGCTGCACGCGACTCTCGGTCTCCAGCAGACGTCCTTGACGGGCATCCATGTCGGCGAGGTTACCAAGCGCTGTTTCAAGCTGGGTGCGGTTGCTGGCCAGATCCTGGGCAGCGGAGGCATCACCGGCGAGCAAACGGTTGGTTGCTGCACGCTGCAGCATGGAGAGTCGCAGAACGGGTGTCATGACATGCAGGTATTCACGACCGATACGTTCCTGGGCAACGGTGTCTATGCTCGCATTCAGACTGTTGAAAACCCGAAGACCAAGAACGATCAGCGGGATGACGATGATGATGGCTAAAACGGCAAACTTGGCAGGGAAGCGCAGGCGATTGGTAAGGTAAATACCAGGCGAAAGGATGTTCATAGTGGTCTCTATTTTAATTAGGGTGCCCGATCCAGCTGAAAAAGCTCCTTTATTTCTTTGCATCACGGCAGGTGCAAGGTCAGTGGTACCACCTCGAAGGGAATCATCCATTCAGATAGAGGCATAGTGACATCACTTCAGAGCTGTGCCCTATCGGGGAAGTTCAATGAGGCCATAATCTGATACCGGGCTATCGGCAGGGCCACGTAGAACGTGAGGTTGCGGGGATTTGCGGCGGGGAGCGGAAGCGGGGTGTGAGGTGCGGAGCTTGCGATGAACGCTGATCCAAATGAGGTGAATTCAGCTCAGTATGGCGGGAAACGGGTGTCCATCCGGCAGATCTGCCGACCACAGATTTTTCAGCGCGTACACCGTCGTGCGGCATCGTGACGCACGACGGTGAGCTTCATAGCGTTTTGAACGAGGACCTTTCAAGCCCTCGTCCACTCCACGTTCGACAACCCGAGCTTTTCAGCTTGAGGCTTGCTCAGCTTTGGTACCGGGTCGGAACGGTACTTGGGGATCGCACCGAATCCTGCATCCACCGACGCCCAGTGCCAGGCTTCTTTATTGTCCATGACAACCGCTCTTATATAGAACGTCTTGTAACTGCCATGCAGCAGGTAATCGATACGGTAGTGTTTTTCATCAGCCATTGTGGTGCTCCTGCTTTGTCGACTCGCAAAACAGATCGCAGGGTTTTCGAAAAATTCAAAATATTAATGCCATCATGTAAGCGATATCACATAGCCACCCTCACTCATGCCGATAGGGATGGCCGCAAGGCTATGACAACTAATAGACTTTGTTTATAACCCGTCTTTTTTGAATTTTTCGCCAACACAGACGGCTTACGCTCTGAGCATTACCTGCGGGGCCTCTGAACTAAGAGTGTGTTGTTTTTCAAACATTCAGCGAATAAGAAAATTCTATTGAACCCGGATTTTCAGGCCGTCCATCCCGTTCACTAAAGTTATACGCAACGTCTACATCCCCGCTTTCTCATATCCAGTGACTGCGTTGAATAAAACCCATCCAGGTGGGTTGACGCTTCCCAAAAGATCACGCCTGAGGACACGACATGTTTATTCATAACAAGCGGCTTCAATATACCGTGCGGGTAGCTAGACCAAACCCTGGACTGGCCAATCTTCTGCTGGAACAGTTCGGCGGTGCCCAAGGCGAGCTGGCAGCAGCTGGACGTTATTTCACTCAAGGGTTGAGCGAGGAGGATCCAGGCCGTAAAGACCTGCTGATGGACATCGCCACCGAAGAGTTGAGCCACCTGGAAATAGTCGGCTCGATTATTGTCATGCTCAACAAAGGCGCCAAAGGTCAATTGGCTGAAGGCATCGAAGAAGAAGGCGAGCTTTACCGCTCCATCAACGGCAATGGCAACGACTCCCATATCACCAGCCTGCTGTACGGGGCCGGTGCGCCGTTGACCAACTCTGCCGGTGTGCCTTTTACGGCGGCCTACATCGATACCATTGGCGAGCCAACGGCTGACTTCCGCTCCAACATCGCTGCGGAATCCAGAGCGAAGATTGTTTACGAGCGTTTGATGAACGTGACAGATGACCCGGGCGTGAAAGAGGCACTGGGCTTTCTGATGACACGTGAAATCGCTCATCAGTTGTCTTTCGAAAAAGCCCTGCACGCCATCCAGCCCAACTTCCCGCAGGGCAAGCTGCCAGGCATGCCGGAATTCACCAACAAGTACTTCAACATGTCCGGTGAACCCAATGTACGCGGTCCGTGGAACCAGGGCGGTGTCTGGGAGTATGTGGAATCGCCACAACCGGCTGTCGATGGCGGCGATGGCACTGCTTCCGTCACGCTGGATGCCAAGGATGCAGAAGTGCTGGAAATGATGAAGGAGCGGACCCAGTCCGATCCGACTGCCAACCCAATTACCGGTGCGGATCTGGGTTCTGGTTTTGTACAGGGCAAAAATGTTTGAAACGGGTTTAAGCCTGTCTTGTTCAGGAGAACGGAATCATGAAAAAACTTCGCTCCCGTAAATCTCTCCCGTCTCAGGGCGAGTTGGATACTGCGTTGACCGACGCGGTGTTTGTAAAAGGGCTTCGTGCTTTCGAGGCTCAGGCGCTGCTCGCACGTCGGGGTCTTCAGGTGGTGATGGCTATGAAGGTCTTCGGGGTTGGAACCTTGCTTGATAACAACCTGCCATAACGCTGATCAAATTCGGTCATCAATGGCACACGTTCTATAAGGCGAGTCCCCGGGCAGGCTGGACACCAGCCTTGCCTGTGGATAAGTCACTCGGTTACTGAAAAGGATATAACCATGACTCGTATGACCATAGAAGATTTGTTCATTCACGAACGCTCAGATGTTTGCAGCGCCGAAAGTCATATCATTCAGTGACGTCTCAATAGCCGCATGACATTACCTCTCGCCAGGAAGATGTCATCATGCGCAATATCCCATCACGCTTTTACAGTTACATCACTTTTTGGCAGCATCGTCGCCATGCGCAGCTGCAAGTTTTTTCGCATGTTCAAGATGCTGCTCAAGTGTTGGCAACGTGGCTTTGGCAAACGCCTTGAGCTCGGGGTCATCACCGTTATCGGCCTCTTCCTTGTACAGTTTGGTCGCCTGCTCATGCGCAATGACCTGATTATTGGCATACGCTTGATCAAACGACTTCTTGTGCATTTCCAGAATGGCGGCCTCGGCTTTGTCCATCAGTATGGGGTCTTCGGACAGTTCAAGGTTCTTGCTTTTGGCAATCGCTGCCAGCTTATCGTTAGCAGCCGTGTGGTCTGTGACCATTTGCTGAGCAAACTTCTTCACGTCGGCAGACACACCCTTCTCATCCTGTACAAGCTTGCCAACCAGAACTTCTGCGATCCCTGCTGCAGAAGCATCTTTTACAAAGTCATCAGCGTCCTGCGCAGCGGTAGCCACTTGAGAGCCTAGCGAAAGCACGATGGCAATGGCGCTCATGCGAAAATAATTGTTCATTTTCGATCATCCTTGTGTGGGCTGAATACGTCATCGTTATCGACGATATAGACGTTTTGACCCACGCCCAAAACCTGTGTTCAGCCTGTCCGACCGCTTGCAGCAAAAGGCCGATGTCGATGATCCTGAACCCAGCAGGTGAGCCAGCCAGCTTATGTATTCAGACTGAGCAGTCGTAAAACTCGCTCAAGACAGTCATCCATTGATAATTGACTGGTATCAAGACAAAGGGCGGCGCCAGCAGGCGGTTCGTAAGGGGCGCTGATGCCGGTAAAATCTTTCAACTCGCCTGCCAACGCCCGGCGATAAAGCCCTTTAGGGTCACGCTGAATGCAGGTTTCAAGCGGTGTGCTGATAAACACTTCGATGAAGCGTTCGTGGCCAATGATCGAGCGAGCGGCTTCCCGGTCGGCCTCATAGGGCGAAATGAATGACGAGATAACGATCAGGCCTGCGTCATTCATCAACCGGGCGACTTCAGCGATGCGCCTGATGTTCTCCGAACGGTCTGCCGCAGCAAACCCCAGATCCCGGCACAAACCCTGACGTACGTTGTCGCCATCCAGGGTATACGCAAGCCTGCCACGATCCATCAACGCTCGCTCCAGTGCAAACGCTATGGTGGACTTTCCGGAGCCGCTGAATCCGGTCAGCCAGACTGTTTTCGGCGTTTGCTTCAAATGCTGCTCACGGTCTGTCGAGGACACTTGGCTGGTTTGCCAGACAAGGTTCTGTACGCCATGTGAGTTGTCCATGATCGCCTGTTCCTGATGTGCACACAGAACGAGAATACATTTTTTCCGCGAGGCATTCGTGCTCATGGAATAACCACATCTGCCACCTATCGGCCCTCGGCAAAATACGCTGAATTTCCCCGTATCACGATACTCACTTATCTACGCTGCATAGAAAACAGAAAGTCTCGCGTGACCGCGTCAATCGTGATTTTCAACTGCCGAGGTACGATTTTCATGACGTCTCTTCAAGTGATGACTGGCAATGCCGTCGTCAAAACCGTCGTTGAAGAAGCCTGTTCAAAAACCGTCTATCAATCATGGATGAGTGAACGTGCTCCAGAATATCAACACGATGCGGTCATGTTTCTGAATCACTGCCTGGCCCAGGCCGAGCGGGAAAACTGCGACCTTCCGGCTCAGCCTGAAGCGCTGGAACACTGGATGGAGCAGAACGTAGGGGCCGTAGCGGATCACTATGCGCTCTACCTTGAACAACGTCGCGCCGGGCAGCCCAGGCGATTTTTCAAGACCAAGGCTCACGCGATGTATTTCATTCAGCAGGTCGCGCCGACCAAGCTGGTTGACGGTGCATGGCTGTATGGCTTGCTGCCGCATTGGGCAGACTACCGTTTTCACGGTCTGATTCGTACTTACCTGGAAGAACTGGGCGACGGCGAACAGGCGCAGAATCATGTCTCCCTTTATCGCAAGTTGCTGGCCGACCTGGACTGCGACACCAGCGCCCCACTGGCAGATGACGCCTATCTGCAAGGCGCCATTCAGCTGTCACTGGGGCAACTGAGCGAGCAGTACCTTCCCGAGGTGATTGGTTACAACCTGGGCTATGAACAGCTGCCGCTGCATTTGCTCATCACATCGTTCGAACTGAATGAACTGGGCATCGACCCTTATTACTTCACGCTGCATGTGACGATCGATAACGCCAGCACCGGCCACGCACGCAAGGTGTCACCGCCACTGTAAAAATGACCCCCTAACGCCAACCTAGAATT
>NZ_LKBW01000015.1 GCF_002699855.1 Pseudomonas amygdali
CAGGATGCAGGCCGCCAAGGCAGCGTAAGTGGATAATTGTCCAACCTTCGGGGGGCATACCAGAGCGTGTGGAACGATAGCCTCAACTATATTGGGACGCTCTGCATCCGATTCAGAGTGCGTGGAACAAGAATTCTGCGCACAAAAAAAAGCGCCTGCACCTAAGTGCAAGCGCTTATCTGTTACCTACAGGCTTTTAGTGGAACAGCACTGCGGTTTTTTGCAGGGTAATCCAGACGCCCCACGCCAGCGGGATGCCTACGGCCAGCCAGGCGGCGATGACCAGCGGTTTACTGCCTGCGGATGCTTTCCACTCCAGCGAAGTCGTGGCATTGGCACCCTTGTCGTGACCGATGGCTTGTTCAGCCGCAAGCTCGGCGTCGGTCATGAAGTACTTGTCGGCAACCGGACGAATCAGCAGGTTGCAGATAAAGCCCAGCACCAGCAGACCCGAGAGGATGTACAAGGTGATGTCGTAGGCATCGGCACGTGCAACACCGTGGGCGAGTTGGTACTCACGCAGGTAGTTGACCAATACCGGACCGAGCACACCGGCCGCAGCCCAGGCAGTCAGCAGACGACCGTGGATCGCGCCGACCATCTGCGTACCGAACAGGTCAGCCAGATAAGCCGGAACCGTCGCGAAACCGCCACCGTACATCGACAGCACGATGCAGAACGCGGCCACGAACAGGGCGATGCTACCCATGTGGCTCAGGGTCGGAACCGACGCATAAAGCAGGAAGCCCAGTGCGAAGAATACGAAGTAGGTTGCCTTGCGACCGATGAAGTCCGAGCACGAAGCCCAGAAGAAACGACCGCCGATGTTGAACAGACTCAACAGACCCGTGAAGGCGGCTGCAATCGCAGCAATGGCATTCAGTTGGTCGGCATTGAGCTGGCTGAAGGTCAGATCGACGCCCAGCAGTTTGCCGGCGAACACTTCCTGCAACAGCGGCGAAGCCATGCCCAAGATGCCGATACCGGCCGATACGTTCAGGCACAGCACCAGCCAGACCAGACGGAACTGCGGTGTCTTCCAGGCCACGCTGACGTGCACGTGACGGTTGGTGATCATCGAGTTCTTGGCCTTGGCAGCCGGAGCGGTCCAGCCTTCAGGTTTCCAGCCGGTTGGTGGAACGCGATAGCCCAGCGCGCCACCGATCATGAAGATGAAGTAGATCACCGCCATCACCACGAAGCTCTGCCAGACGCCAACGCTTTCAGCCGAGGCAAAGTGGCCCATCAGCGCAGTGGCCAGTGGTGCACCGACCATTGCGCCGCCACCAAAGCCCATGATCGCCATACCGGTCGCCATGCCGCGCTTGTCCGGGAACCACTTGATCAGGGTCGAAACGGGGGAGATATAGCCCAGCCCCAGACCAATGCCGCCGATAACCCCCGAGCCCAGCCACATCAGCCAGATCTGGTGGGTATAAATACCCAACGCGGAAATCAGCAGACCGCCACACCAGCAGAGGGCCGAAACAACACCGGCCTTGCGTGGACCTGCGTGCTCCAGCCAGCCACCCCAGATGGCAGCCGAGCAACCCAGGAAAATGAAGAACAGGGTGTAGATCCAGCCCAGCATGGAGATCTGCCAGTCACAGGTCGACGCGAACATCTGCGCGAAGAAACCCATGTCCGGAGTACAGGCGACGGGTGCAGTAATACCCACGGCCTTGGACAACGGCAACCAGAACACCGAGAAGCCGTAAGCCATACCGATACAAAGATGGATGGCCAATGCTGCTGGTGGAACAAGCCAACGGTTGAAACCGGGCTTGGCGATAATGCGCTCTTTGGACAAGAACGCAGGCTGAACGGCGTCGCCGCCCAAGGCTGTGCTTGTGCTCATTATAATTACCCCAATGTGTGAAGCTCGCAGATGGTCCGCTGGTCCTCCACAGACTCCATGCCGAGCGGCCATGTCTGTTTTATCGGCAGGTTGTTCAGATACGTGACAAAAAGACGCACCTGAGCCAGCAAAAACGGAGACTATCACTGTCTGATGGCAAATAAGCATCTCGTTACATGCTTTTTATTATCTATTTTATCGGTTAATCCGCGCGCTCTATGACGCCATAGATGCAATCAATTAAATGATAAGGAAAAGCCTGTCAAAACCTTAGTTGAGGCAGAAAAGCTATGTAGCTGTAGGGTCGAGAGGAGCGCTGCTACCTCAAACCGGCGACCGGACAGCAATAAAGGCATCCGCAGCCCGGTACGCGCGTCAGAGCGGTATACTCACGGGCTATTTTTGAATATCGACACAAGGACTCGCCCATGAAAGCGTTCGGCAAAATCCTGGGGCTGTTTATTCTCGGGCTGTTGCTGATCATCGTGGCTCTCGGCTTCGCCCTGACCCACCTGTTTGATCCCAACGACTACAAAGACGAGATTCGCCAGCTGGCACGCGACAAGGCCAACGTCGAGCTGACGCTCAACGGTGATATCGGCTGGAGCCTGTTCCCCTGGCTCGGCCTGGAATTGCACGACGCCCATGTCGCCACCCTGACCGCCCCCGATCAGCCGTTTGCCGATGTGCAGATGCTCGGCCTGTCCGTACGTGTCCTGCCGCTGCTTCGTCGTCAGGTGCAGATGAGTGACATCCGCGTCGAAGGCCTTAACCTGGCCCTGCACCGTGACGAAAACGGTCATGGCAACTGGGAAGACATCGGCAAGCCCGCTGTCGCAACCACCGCAGCGCCTGGCGAACCGGCTCCTGCACCAGCCCCGGACGCGCCCAAGGCCGATCGCCCTTCCCAGCCCATCCGGCTGGATATCGACAGCCTGACTGTCAACAACGCCCGCGTGGATTACAGTGATGCCCGCAAAGGCCGAACCTTCACGGCCGAGAGCATTCAACTGAGCACCGGACCAATTCGTGAAGCATCCGACATCCCGATCAAACTGACGGCGTTCCTGAGCACCAACCAGCCCGTCGTGCGCGCCAAGACCGAACTGGTCGGCGAACTGCGCATGGACCGCGTACTCAAGCGCTATCAATTCGAAGACATGCGCTTGTCCGGCGAAGTCGCAGGCGAGCCGCTGCAGGGCAAGACCGTCACTTTCTCGGCGCAGGGCCAGCTGCTGGTAGACCTTGCCGCCAATATCGCCGAATGGAACAACCTCAAAGTGTCAGCCAACCAGTTGCGTGCACTGGGCGAACTGCGTGCCCGTGATCTGGATAAAACGCCACAGATCAGCGGCGGCCTGTCCATCGCCCAGCTCGACCTGCGCACCTTCTTCGAAAACATCGGCCAGCCATTGCCCGCCATGTCCGAGGGCGCGCTGAGCAAGGTTGAAATGGTCACAAGCCTCGCCGGCACGCCCACCAGCCTTGCGCTGGAAAACCTCAATCTGAAAGTCGACGACAGCACCTTCACCGGTCGCATCGCCGTGGACGACTTCGCCAAACAGGCGCTGCGTGTCCAGCTCAAGGGCGATACCTTCGACGCCGACCGCTATCGTCCAGCTGAGAGCGAAGAAAGCAAAGGTGCCAAGGCCGCGCGCAAATCCGAGGTTCAGTCCGGTGAAGCCGCCGCTGCTGCGGGCGACTCACCGCTGCCCGAACAACCGACCAAGGCCGCCTGGAGCACTGCCAGGCTGCTGCCGCTGGAGCGCTTGCGTACGCTGGATGTCGAGGCTGACCTGAGCTTCGGCAAACTGACCCTGAACAAACTGCCCATCGACAACGCAGCGCTCAAGACCCAAGCCAACGGCGGTCTTATCAAGGTCGATACGCTGAGTGGCGACCTGTACAACGGCAACTTCGAGGTCAAGGGCAATCTGGACGCGCGTCCGGACACGCCTGTGGCCACGGTACAGACGCGCATTGCCAAAGTACCGGTCGAACGCATTCTGGAAAGCCAGGGCCAGACGCCGCCAGTGCGTGGCCTGCTGAACCTAGACAGCAGCCTGACCGGCACAGGCAACAGCGAAAAAGCCCTGATCAACAGCCTGAACGGCACCGCCAGCTTTGCACTCAATAACGGCGTACTGGTCAATGCCAACCTGGAGCAGCAGCTGTGCAAGGGTATTTCGATCCTCAACCGCAAGACGCTTAGCGGCGAACCGCGCGCCAAGGACACTCCTTTCCAGCAGCTCAACGGCAATCTGGTGATACGCAACGGCGTGGCCAGCAACCCGGACCTCAAGGTTCGTACGCCGGGCATGGCCGTCAACGGTAACGGCGACGTCGATCTGCGCGTACTGGGCATGAATTACCGCGTCGGCATCATCGTCGAAGGCGACAAGAGCGACATGCCGGACCCGGCCTGCGAGATCAATCCGCGCTTTGTCGGCATCGAGTGGCCGGTGCAGTGCCGCGGCCCGCTGGAACTGGGTGCCAAAGCCTGCCGCCTGGACAAGGAAGGCGTGGGCCAGATCGCTGCCAGGCTGGCAGGCGACCGGATCAGCGAGAAGCTTGAGGACAAGCTGAATGAAAAACTCGGTGACAAGGTCAGCCCCGAACTCAAGGACGCCCTCAAGGGATTGTTCAAACGCTAGAGCAATGTGAACAGCTCAGGAGCGCCCTCGCGGCGCTCCACTGGCGCACCTTTTCCTATCCCGACTCATATCCCGACGACGAGAGCCCTTCAGGCCATGCAACCCGAACAATTCTCCAGCGCCGTGCTGGACTGGTACGACCGTCATGGCCGACATGACCTGCCCTGGCAACAAGACATCACGCCGTATCGGGTCTGGGTATCGGAAATCATGCTGCAGCAGACCCAGGTCAGCACCGTTCTGAATTACTTCGACCGCTTCATGGAGGCCCTGCCGACCGTGCAGGCGCTGGCTGAGGCACCGGAAGACGAAGTGCTGCACCTATGGACCGGGCTGGGCTACTACACCCGCGCCCGCAACTTGCAGAAGACCGCAAAAATCGTGGTTGCCAATCACGATGGCGAGTTTCCCCGTGACGTCGAAAAACTCATCCTGCTGCCCGGTATCGGTCTATCCACCGCAGGCGCAATCGCCAGCCTGAGCATGGGTCTTCGCGCGCCGATCCTCGACGGCAACGTCAAACGCGTGCTGGCGCGCTTTACTGCGCAAGAGGGCTACCCGGGCGAACCCAAGGTGGCCAAACAGCTGTGGGCCACAGCTGAACGCTTCACACCGCACAGCCGGGTCAACAACTATACCCAGGCCATGATGGACCTCGGTGCCACGCTCTGTACCCGCAGCAAACCCAGCTGCCTGCTCTGCCCGCTGGAACGCAGTTGCGAGGCGCACATGCTGGGCCTGGAAACCCGCTACCCCATCCCCAAACCACGCAAGACGGTGCCGCAGAAATGCACGCTCATGCCGATGCTCGCCAACGAAGACGGCGCGATTCTGCTTTATCGTCGCCCTTCCAGCGGCTTGTGGGGCGGCCTGTGGAGCCTTCCGGAACTGGATGACTTCGATGACCTGCAGCACCTGGCCACGCAACACGCACTGCAATTGGGCGAGCACCATGAACTGCCGGGGCTGATCCACACTTTCAGCCACTTCCAGTTGAGCATCGAACCCTGGCTGGTCAAGGTCCAGGAGTCCGCCGATCACGTGGCCGAGGCCGACTGGCTCTGGTATAACCTCGCCACCCCGCCACGCCTGGGCCTTGCTGCCCCGGTGAAAAAGCTGCTCAAACGCGCAGCCGACGTATTGAACGCAGGAGAGTCGTCATGACCCGCACCGTAATGTGCCGCAAGTACAAAGAAGAACTGCCCGGCCTGGAACGCGCCCCTTATCCGGGAGCCAAGGGCGAAGACATCTTCAACCACGTCTCGCAAAAAGCCTGGGCCGACTGGCAGAAACACCAGACCCTGCTGATCAACGAGCGCCGCCTGAATATGATGAACGCCGAAGACCGGAAATTCCTCCAGACCGAGATGGACAAGTTTCTCTCGGGCGAAGAATACGCCCAGGCCGAAGGCTACGTTCCCCCCGAAAAATAAAGCGTTTCACGCAGTGAAGGTCGTAAGCGTCGGTAATAATTCAAATTTTTTAAAAAACACGCTTGACGACCTCCTGAAAAACACGTCTAATGCGCCCCGTTGCCCAGATAGCTCAGTCGGTAGAGCAGGGGATTGAAAATCCCCGTGTCGGCGGTTCGATTCCGTCTCTGGGCACCACCTTCCGTTTTCAGGTGATGCCAAGCACACCTGAAAACACACAAGAAGCCCGCCTCGTGCGGGCTTTTTGTTGTCTGGGCGAAACGATACTCAGCCATTCGCCTTCAACATTCTCCGTTTGAATTCATCTACGCTGAATGGACGAGGCGCCCCGCTGGACTCGCCTTCATCAGCGCAAGCCGGGTGGCTTCAATGTCTGCGCTCCGGGCCTGTTCGCGACGAATCAAGTCGCGAATATGTTGGCTGTCGCTGGTGTACGTGCCCACTTCAGTCTGCGCGCTTATTAAAGCGCCCTTTTGATCGGTCATCCGTACGGTCTCCATACTTGAACTCCAAAATCGTTTATCGACTGCGAGAGGCCTTCGCCTGGAAGAGGCATGCTCACACATGCGTTACGCAGCGCGGAAGCCCAGTGCTTCGAGCAAATCAAGACCAGCCATCCAGAGCCCTGCCACCCCCATCCCGTTGAACTAATTTTCCCTCCCCACCATCGAAGCCATACATTTGCTTCCACAAGGAAAATTACGTGCTCAAGTTTACTGCCTCCGCCCTCATCATCGCCGCCACTCTGGGTCTGGCTGCCTGCGACAGCAAATCCGAACAGAAAGCACAGGACGCTCAGGCTCATCAGGAGAAATCCCAGGAGAAGATGGAGTCTGCCCAGGACAAAGTGAACGAGGCTGCCAAAGAGAACACCGAAGCGGCCAAGGACAAAGCTGCGTCCAAGGAAGCGGCTGCCGAAGAATCGAAGACCTTCGTGCCGACGTCCGAAGTGACCAACACCATCCAGCCGGAAAAAAAGTGAAAACAGTGAATACTCTTCACAAAGTTTTCACAGCGGCCGCGTCATTGTAGAGCTGCTCCCAAGTGTGAATCCTTAAGCCCGCGCCCCCATCGCGGGCTTTTCTTTGTCCTGAATTTGACGGGCAGAGCGCTTTTCCAGATATCTGCGTACCTATAGTCAGCGTATTTCTTTTTGACAAAAAACTGCACTTTTTTGACGCCAGAAAATCTCTTCATTTATCCAGTCGATTGTTGCGATGACCCGTTCATGTCGCAGCTTTTCGAGCCGATACTCTAATCACAGCAAGTCCACAAACACACCAAGGGGCAGGTTATGTTCGGAAACAAGAACAAAGCTGAACTGACAGCCATGAAGGCCGAGGTAGATGGACTCAAAGGACTGACAAGCGCACTGGAAAAATCAATGGCGGTGGTCGAGCTGGGTCTCGACGGCAAGATCCTTCGTGCCAACGATAACTTCATTGCAACGATGGGCTACCGGGCCGATGAGCTGGCCAGCAAGACGCACCGCGACTTTTGCGAGCCGGAGATGCTCCGCAGCCGTGAATACGCGGACCTGTGGGCGTCTCTGAAGGCTGGCAAGTTCATCTCCGGCACCTTCAAGCGCATCGACAAGAATGGCAGTAGCGTCTGGCTGGAGGCAAGCTACAACCCGGTGACCGATACGCAGGGCAAAGTCTTCAAGGTGGTCAAATATGCTCTGGACGTCACTAAACGCGTAATGCTCGAAAACGAGACCAACAGCAAGCTGGCAGCAGTAGACCGGGCCATGGCTGTTTGCGAATTCGAGCCCAATGGCAATGTGATAACCGCCAACAGTAACTTCCTGAACGTCATGGGTTACGCACTGAACGAGATCAAAGGTAAACACCACAGATCGTTCTGCGAACCGGCACTGACCAACAGCCCGGAATATGCCGAATTCTGGCGCAAGTTGAATCAGGGCGAGTTCATTGGCGATCAGTTCAAACGCCTCGGCAAACATGGCCGGGTTGTCTGGCTGGAAGCAACGTATAACCCGGTTTTTGATGTCGACGGCAAGCTCTACAAGATCGTCAAGTTTGCCAGTGACATTACCCAGCGTGTCGAAAAGCAGGAAGCCGATGCGCATGGTGCGTCGCGTACTTACCATATCTCGGCAGAAACCGAGAAAGTGGCCGAACAGGGAACCCTGGTCATTCAGGAAACCGCTCGGGAAATGCGCCAGATTGCCGAAAACATCGGCGCGTCGGCGAAGCTGGTGAGCCAACTGGGCGATCGCTCCGAGCAGATCACCGCCATCGTCAACACCATCCGCGGCATCGCCGACCAGACCAACCTGCTGGCGCTCAACGCTGCCATCGAAGCGGCACGGGCGGGTGATCAGGGTCGTGGGTTTGCCGTGGTGGCAGACGAAGTCCGGCAACTGGCCGGACGTACCAGCGGCTCTACCACCGAGATTGCCGAAATGATCGGCAAGATTCTCGCCGAAACACGTGAAGCCGTGGCGAGCATGGATGCCACGCAGGAAGGTGCCATTCGAGGTGTGACACTGGCCGATCAGGCCGGACAGGTCATCGTGCAGATCCGCGACGGCGCAAGCGATGCGGTCGAGGCCGTGAACATGTTCGCCACGCGCATGGATGAAGCCGAAGCGTTTGCAAAGCCGGGCAAGCGATGACGATCGTGTAACACCCAGCACATCAAAACCCGCGTCCTGCGGGTTTTTTATTGTCCAGAGATTACGGCCAAGCCTTGGTTATCCAGCCCGTCTGCGCTTCAATAGCGGCCATCGCATTTCACGCCAGCCAAAGGACCGCTCATGGCCTCGCCAGACAAGCAGCAAAAACGTGCCAAGCGCGCAAAAATCAAGGCCAAGCAGAACCGCTCGGGCAAGGGCACAACCAGCCTCGTCCACCCGGTGTTTGCCTCTGCGCTGGTCAATCTGCCGTTTGATGACGTCGAACTTGATCTAAGCACGTTCGACTTCAAAGACATTGTAGAGAACGGCTTCGACCCGGCCGACTATGATGATCTCTTCGTGGCCATGAAAGCCGCCGAAGCCATCAGCCAACTGGCGCTGTGCGTCGTTTTCCTGCAGTACCCGGTGCTGGCACTGGTCGTTTCCGAAGAGGACGAAGACCCTGCCACAGACTTCATGATGGGCCTGCTGATCGTGTACCGCGCCATGTACCACGATGAAGACGAAGACACGGCGATCGAATGGATCGAAAGCCCTGCCTTCCAAAAGGATTACACCCTGGCATCCGATCTGCTGATGAAGCGAGACACCAAGGCCGCACGCTGATCGAGATCGTGCCGACGCAGAGCGTCAGCACGATAGTCAGCGGCCAATCAACCCAGCGCAGCAGCGCCTACACGCCCGGCTTTGCGGCGGCGCGAAACCAGCAGGCCAGCACTGATCACCAGCAGGCTTAGCAGGCCGGTGGCGATGATTTCGACACGGTGCTCTTCCTGGATCAACATGATCGTCAGCACTGCAACGATGAACGCGATCACCGCCCAGGTCAGCCATGGGAACAGCCACATCTTGAAGTCGATAGCCTCGCCTGCAGCAATGCGCTTCTGGCGCATCCGCAGTTGCGACACGGCAATCACCAGATACACCAGCAGGGCAATGGCACCGGAGCTGGCCAGCAGGAAATCAAACACAGCAGCCGGTGCAATGTAGTTGGCGAACACGGTCAGGAACGCCGCGGCAGTCGACATGATCACCGCCCAGTAAGGCGTGCCGCCCTTGCTGGTGCGTTTGGACAATGCCGGTGCATCGCCGCGCTTACCGAGCGAGAACAGCATGCGCGAAGCGGTATAGAGCGCCGAGTTCAGGCAGCTGGTCACAGCAACCAGCACCACCAGATCGACAATCAGCTTGGCGTTCGGAATACCCATCGCATCGAGCACGGTCTGATACGAACCTACCTCGGCCAGGCGCGGATCGTTCCACGGCACCAGCGACACAACGATGAAGATCGAAACCAGATAGAACAGGAAGATCCGCCAGATCACCGAGTTGGTGGCCTTGGTGATCTGCTTGCCAGGGTTCTTGGACTCCGCTGCGGCGATGGTCACAATTTCGGTGCCCATAAACGAGAACATGGTGGTCAACATCGCCGCCAGCACCGCGCCCATGCCGTTTGGCAGGAAGCCACCGGTATCAAACAGATGGCTCACGCCACTGACGTTACTGGTGGGCAGCAGGCCAAAAATTGCCGCAACACCCAGCACCACGAACGCGATGATCGCCACAACCTTGATCAGCGCAAACCAGAACTCGAATTCGCCGTAATTCTTCACACTGAACAGGTTGGTCGCGGTCAGCAGCAATGTGATGACCAGCGTGAACATCCAGATCGCGATGTTCGGGAACCAGGCATGCAAAATGGTCGCGGCGGCATTCGCCTCCAGCGGGATCACCAGCACCCAGAACCACCAGTACAACCAGCCGATGGTAAAGCCGGCCCAGTGCCCGATAGCGCGGTCGGCATAGGTTGAGAACGAACCGGTGTCTGGCGAGGCAACGGCCATTTCGGCCAGCATGCGCATCACCAGCACCACCAGCGTACCCGCAGCGGCGTAGGCCAGCAGCACGGCAGGGCCTGCCTCGGCAATCGCATGGCCGGAGCCGACGAACAGACCGGCACCAATAACGCCGGCAATCGACAGCATCGTAATGTGTCGCGGTTTCAGCCCTTGTTCGAGCTCGGAAGAGTTAGCGGTACTGCTCATAAAACCACCTGTGCAAGACGAGCGAGGCACACCGAAGCGTTACGTAAAAAGAAAGCTACGGTGCCGTTCTTTATTATTGACGCAAGAATTGCGCCAAAATATTTCGAAAACGACGTCGCTTAGAGAATACGAGGCCTGTGGCTTAGCCCGTGAGGCATACAAGACGATGGCTTTTATACGCAGTCTGTAGGATTTGTTACCAAACGCCTCAGATTCATCTACATGCACGCACCAAAAATGCCCCAAACCTTCCTCAAAGCGCAAACATGGTGCAGAAATCAGACCACCACTCAGCAAATGCTACTTCCAACACCAGGCCAAAGCTGGCAACATCGCGCCTTTTTCGCGCACGCCCCTGTTTTGCAGGGCATGGTACTTGCCTTCATGCGACCGTCCGCTGCCCGGATGAGACAACCCGTCGAGCGCCTCCACGCTCGACACAATACGTCGATGGTTGTCCTTTAAACGCTGTGCTAGCTTGGCGTTCGCTGGCAGCCAGCGCGCACACTTCAATGAGGACCCCACATGGCCGAGGCCACGCCCGCCCTGGAAATCCGCAACCTGCACAAGCGCTACGATCAGCTTGAGGTGCTCAAAGGCATCTCGCTGACCGCTCGCGACGGCGACGTCATATCGATCCTCGGCTCCTCCGGTTCCGGCAAGTCCACGTTGCTGCGCTGCATCAACCTGCTGGAAAACCCGCATCAGGGCCAGATTCTGGTGGCCGGCGAAGAATTGAAGCTCAAGGCCGCGCGCAACGGCGACCTGATTGCCGCCGATAACCGGCAGATCAACCGCTTGCGCAGCCAGATCGGTTTCGTATTTCAGAACTTCAACCTGTGGCCGCACATGAGCGTGCTCGATAACATCATCGAGGCCCCGCGTCGCGTTCTGGGCCAGAGCAAGGCCAAAGCCATCGAGGTGGCTGAAGAGCTGCTGGCCAAGGTGGGTATCGCCGACAAACGCCATGCCTACCCTGCGCAGCTCTCCGGCGGGCAACAGCAGCGCGCCGCCATCGCGCGTACGCTGGCCATGCAGCCGAAGGTCATTCTGTTCGACGAGCCGACATCGGCCCTCGACCCGGAGATGGTTCAGGAAGTACTCGGCGTCATCCGCGCACTGGCTGAAGAAGGCCGGACCATGCTGCTGGTGACCCACGAAATGAATTTTGCACGTCAGGTATCAACTGAAGTGGTGTTTTTGCATCAGGGAATGGTCGAAGAACAGGGCACACCGCAGCAAGTATTCGAAAACCCGCTGTCGGCAAGGTGCAAACAATTCATGTCGAGTCACCGCTAACGGAGCAACACCCATGCAGTCGTACAAAAAGATCTTGCTGATCGCAGCGGCCACCCTTGCCTTCAGCGGCAGTGCCTTTGCTGAAACAATGAAAATGGGCATCGAAGGTGCCTACCCGCCGTTCAACAACAAGGACGCGAGTGGCCAGGTGGTGGGCTTTGACTATGAAATCGGCCAGGCCCTGTGCGCCAGGATGAAGGTCGAATGCGAAGCGGTGACGTCAGACTGGGACGGCATCATCCCGGCGTTAATGGCCAACAAGTTCGACTTCCTGATCTCGTCGCTGTCGATCACCGAAGAGCGCAAGCAGGTGGTCGATTTCACCAACCCGTATTACTCGAACAAGCTGCAATTCATCGCGCCGAAAACTTCCTCGATCGACGTATCGAGCACTGAAAAAGCCAAAGAAAGCCTTGCCGGCAAGTCAGTGGGTGCACAGCGATCGACACTGGCCGCCACCTGGCTGGAAGACAAGCTCGGGATCATGGACGCCAAGCTCTATGACACTCAGGAAAACGCCTTCCTCGACCTGTCCTCCGGTCGCGTCGACGCCATGCTGGCCGACAAATACGTCAGCTTCGAGTGGCTGAAAAGCGAAGCGGGTCAGAACTTCGAGTTCAAGGGCGAGCCTGTCGTTGAAGACGACAAGATCGGCATCGCCGTGCGCAAGGGTGATGATGCCCTGCGCGAGCGCTTGAACGCGGCCCTGAAAGAAATCATCGCTGATGGCACCTACAAGAAGATCAACGACAAGTATTTCCCTTTCAGCATCCTCTGATTCACCTGACCGCGTCGCCGCCGCTTCCTGTCGAAGCGCGGCGACCGGCCCTGACAAAGCCTGCCCATGAACATTGATCTCCACGGATTCGGCCCTTGCGGCTGGCGCGCTGATGACGGTCCAGCTTGCACTCTCGGCCCTGTGCCTGGGGCTGATACTCGGACTGCTCGGCGCCTTGGCCAAGACCTCGCCCTACAAGCCTCTGCAATGGCTGGGCAGTACCTACTCGACCCTGGTACGCGGCATTCCCGAACTGCTTTGGGTGTTGCTGATTTACTTCGGCACCGTCAACGGCATGCGCGCTCTGGGCAAACTGTTCGACATTCCTGACCTGGCCCTGAGCGCTTTCTCTGCCGGGGTCATCGCCCTGGGCATTTGCTTTGGTGCCTACGCGACCGAAGTGTTTCGCGGCGCGATTCTGGCCATCCCCAAAGGTCATCGTGAAGCCGGGCTGGCGCTGGGCATGTCACGCTCGCGCATCCTCTTCAAACTGGTCCTGCCGCAGATGTGGCGCATCGCCCTGCCCGGCCTGGGCAATCTGTTCATGATTCTGATGAAAGACACCGCGCTGGTCTCGGTGATCGGCCTGGAAGAAATCATGCGCCACGCGCAGATCGCCGTGGGCTTCACCAAGCAAGCGTTCACCTTCTACATGGTCGCGGCCTTCATGTACCTGGGCCTGACCGTGCTGGCCATGGCCGGCATGTACTTCCTTGAGAAGCGTGCCAGTCGCGGCTTTCTGAGGAGCGCGTCATGAACTGGGAAGTCATCATCAAGTGGCTGCCACGCCTGGCACAGGGCGCGACCCTGACCCTTGAGCTGGTGGCGATTGCCGTCATCGCCGGGCTGATCCTCGCCATCCCGATGGGCATCGCCCGTGCATCGCGTCACTGGCCGGTGCGCGCCCTGCCCTACGCCTACATCTTTTTCTTCCGCGGCACACCGCTGCTGGTGCAACTGTTTCTGGTCTATTACGGGCTGGCGCAGTTCGACGTGGTGCGTCAGGGGCCGCTGTGGCCATACCTGCGTGACCCTTTCTGGTGTGCGGTTGTCACCATGACCCTGCACACCGCCGCCTACATCGCAGAAATCCTGCGTGGCGCCATTCAGGCCGTGCCGGTCGGTGAAGTCGAGGCTGCGCGGGCGCTGGGCATGTCGAAATGGAAAGCATTGTTCTACATCGTCCTGCCCCGCGCGACACGTATCGGCCTGCCTGCCTACAGCAACGAAGTCATCCTGATGCTCAAGGCCAGCGCACTGGCAAGCACCGTAACCCTGCTGGAGTTGACCGGCATGGCCCGCACGATCATCGCCCGCACTTACTTGCCGGTAGAAATTTTCTTCGCCGCCGGTATGTTCTACCTCGTGATGACGTTCGTGCTGGTACAAGGCTTCCGCCTGCTGGAAAAGCTATTGCGTGTAGACGCCAGTCAGGGGCGCTGATATGAAGGGTGCTGGCGTCGACCCAGTCAGCACCTTGCCCCGCGAGGCCGCCACTATGCCCACTGAACCTTGCTTGCAGGATGAACACCTCGGCAGCCACTTTCGTGCGCTGGACAGCTTTCTGTTCGCGCATCAGGCCTTGTGGCGGCCCAAGCCGTTCACGCACCTGCGTCTGCCGTGGGAAGACAAATACCCGGACCTCGCAAACTGGCTGCGGCAACGCACGCTGGAACAGGCCGAGGCCGCGCATAACCACCCGGAACAACTCGACGCGCCGTTTCCGTTCCCGCAACTGGCCGCCGAAGCCGTCGCCCTGAGCCACGTCGCTGAACTGCCTTCACATCCTCTGGAGCCAGTCGATGCGCGCATGAGTGTCGACGTGCCGGGGCGCAAATGGCAACAGATCGAAGCCTTCGCCAGCCATCTGGACATGCGTGATACCACCACTCACTGGCTGGACTGGTGCGCAGGCAAAGGCCACCTGGGGCGGCGCCTGACCGGGCGCGGTCAGCGTCTGACCTGCCTGGAGCACGACCCGGCGCTGATCGAAGCAGGCCTGGCACTGAGTACGCGGCAAGGCATCGACGCCAGGCATGTGCAGCAGGATGTAATGGCCGACGACGCCTGGCGCTGCCTGCAACCCGAGCACACGCCTGTGGCGCTGCATGCCTGCGGCGACCTGCACATTCAGCTGATGGAGCTGGCAAGCCAGACCGGCTGTCGGCACATGGCAATCGCGCCATGCTGCTACAACCGCACCCGGCACGACCTGTATCGACCGCTGTCCAGCGACGGCAAAGTATCGGGTTTGAAGCTGTCGCGAGACGAACTCGGCCTGCCACTCAGCGAAACCGTGACGGCTGGCGCTCGCGTGCGTCGTCAACGCGACACCTCGATGGCCCGCCGTCTGGGCTTCGACCTGCTGCAGCGCAGCTTGTGCGGCATTGACGATTACTTGCCCACGCCTTCGCTGCCGACATCCTGGCTGGATGCGTCCTACGCGGACTACTGCAATCATCTGGCGCGACTGAAGAATCTGCCAGCACCGGGCCAGCAGGACTGGGCTTCTCTGGAAGCCGCTGGCTGGAAGAGACTGGCCGAAGTGCGCAACCTGGAACTGGTCCGCGACCTGTTTCGGCGTCCGCTGGAGATGTGGCTGGTGCTCGACAGGGCAATGTATGTCCACGAGCAGGGCTACAGCGTCAGCGTTGGCACTTTCTGTGACAGCCGGATTACACCACGCAACCTGCTGATTCTGGCCCGAAAATCGTGACCTAAATCGATTGAGCAACCTGTGGATAAGTCTGTTGATGAAAATGTGGATGAGTGCGTTAAAGCTTGGCGCGCCAGTTACTAAAGCCCCTTATTTTTTCCCGCAATCCTTTCCGTACCCCGCAAAAACAATGCCTTGCGGCGCATCAGGCCAATGTGCGCACATCTGGTAACGCGCGTATTTTTTTATCAAGCAATTGTGCATAAAGATTTGGTAAAGGCTCTGGAACAAGCCTTTTATCTGGCTCAATCGTGCACACGCAAGTGCCTGTGCACGACTTGTTTAGTGCGAGGTTTCAGACCTCTTCGACACACTCCAGCGAGCGCTCGACCATGACTTTGGCCATTTCCAGCATGTGCATGGAGGCAAACGCCAGGTCGCGTTGCGCACCGGACAATTCATCGCCCAGTTCGCGGGCAGTGGCCGATGCACAGCGCAGGAAATCCAGCGCATGCACCAAGGTTGCTTCCAGGCTGATGAAGTCGAACTTGCTGTCGTGGGGTTCTTTGTCAGTGCGGGGGATTGGCAGGTAACACGCCATGGCGCGCTTGACGACCGCCTTGTCGAAGATTGGCGCGGTGCTGGACTGTTTGGGTGGGTCGGGGGTTATTTTGACCATGCTTTAGCTCCTTCTATGAAGTCGCTACCTGTTCGCTACTAAACGAAAGGCGGCAACTGTACGCGAGTTAGTAGACCGGTGAGCTAAGAACCGGCGCACCCGAAGGTGCCAAGCGCACAGTCGCCATAGCATCGGGACGAAGCCTGATGAAACGCGGCTGTGTTACGCCTTAACTCACTGCGGGCTACTAAACCCGATCGCTGATATGCAGCGACAGGCGGAGATTAGAAGCACACATCGAGAGGCGCAAGCGGTCGGGGATTCTCTCGGAAATGTCCTTCAAAAGAAAGAGACCAAGCCTGCAAAAACCGGCCTGAAAGCGTTGCAAAAGATGATCTCTGCACACAATTGCCGAAGCCCGTAGGAGCGGACGTGTCCGCGAAGACTTAACAGACGACGCCGCACTCACGTCATAGCCCAACCGCTAAAACTGATCATCCTTCAACCGCGCAAACGGCACGCTACGGTTCTGCAACTTGCGCAACGTCAGCTTGTACGCACTGGACTTGATCTGACTGCCCATCGGCGTCTCTTCCAGCAAGATCCGACCCGACGCAAAGGCACAGCCCGTGCTCATCATCTTGTACTTGAGCAGATACAGCCCCGGGTCCATCTTGGCGAACGTAAACACCGCACCGGCCGGCACAAACGCATGCCGAAACGCCCTGCGCCCCACCGCATCGGTGACCTTGGCATACACCGCCGACTCGCCCGCCGAGTTATCCACCGTGATCTGCGACCAGCCGTTGTCCTTGAGCAACGGCATATCTTTCACGTAACCCGCCTTTTCCGGCCAGGGCGCGCCCATCGGATCCAGCGCGGGCACCTCACACTCGGACGTTACCGCATCAACCGGCTTGGCCGGGCTGGCCACAGGCTCTTCAACCGGTGCGGCGGGCGCTGGCTTGACCCACGTCTGCGCCACCGGCACCGCCTCGGCTGGCACAAACGCCTTGCCAGCATCCCGGTCATAACCCATCCACGCCCCGGCTGCGCAAAACACCACAAACACCAGCGCCCAACGCCACGCACTGCGGCGCCGCTTGTCACTGGAAGGCGATGAAGAGGAAGGAGAAGCCTTGGGCGCCGGGCCCGTCCGAGCGGCCCGAGAGGGCGTTGCAGTGGCAGTTGCAGAGTTTGCGGCGTACACATGCACCGCCTGCCCACCCCCCGCACGCGCCTGCTTGCGCCGCAACGCGTCCATACGAGCCTTGTGCTCATCGGCAGCAAGCTGCGCATCATAAGCCGCACGCCGCGAAGGGTCCGCCAGCACATCATGAGACGCGTTGACCACGCCCATCATGTCCGAGGCATAAGGGTCGGAATTCCTGTCCGGGTGCAGCTTCTGCGCCAGCTTGCGATAAGCCTTCTTGATCTGCTCAGGAGAGGCATCGCGAGCAACACTCAGCAGCTCGTAATGCGTGGGCGTTCTCTGCATTGCACTTGCTGTCCATGGCTGACTGCCATTTTTGATACAGATGTATCGGCCAAAAAGCCCGGGCCTGCCGTCAGGCAGGCCCTTGTTTTACCAGCTCGGTCTGGTAAATCGGTCTCCGTACAGGATCGCAAATTGATTCATTGCCACTTT
>NZ_LKBW01000016.1 GCF_002699855.1 Pseudomonas amygdali
TCGGCGAAGGTCATTTGATTCATCATCGAAAAGCTCGGCGATTGGTGCCCGGAGATTTTGCCAAATCAGGAAGTCTTTTTCAGGATTTCCCTAGTTCTCTCGGTATTATCTGCGCGAATATCGACCCATCTGAGAGTTTTTTCTTCAACAGAGTAGACAACCACTAACACCGGCAGTGAATGATTCATCCAGTAATCAAGGTGCTTATTATCTCCGTAGAAAACCAGGCCTTCCGATGTCTTCTGGAGGTAACTATCTCCCGTTTTAACTTGAGCAGCTATCAATTTGCCCAGTGCCTTCTCATGAGTGACGAGCTCAATGTGACCATCGATACCTACATCCGAAATAGGCTGCTCCCTGAGAATCCATTTAAATTCGCGAGCGACTACTAGCGCTAACTCATGCACACCTATTCTTTCTTTTGGATCAAAATACATAAACACTCGCCCCTATACTTAGTGGCAAATTGCCTTGCAATCTACCACCGACTTCGACCCACATCCAAGCATGCAGCGACTCTGGCACGCTTGGGGCTGAACACTGCTGTGGAATCTAACTCAGTTTCGAGGCCCTCTTGACCTGCTGCGTCGTGTGGGAAATGGACTTCTCTCAACCGCTGCTTTTGGCCGACTTCTGCCGGTTAAAGACATCCTGTGTGCTGGCCTCATCCGACGCACACGACTGGCCCGGCCGTGCGTAAATGATGCTCCGTCTCTGCAATTTCCCACCGACGGGTGTAGTTCGATCAAGCCAGCTTCGCTGCCAACTCTTCCGCAGTAATGTTGTAGTACCGCTTCAGCATGTTCACCTCCCGATGCCCCCGTCACGCTTGCCAGCTCAATCAAATTCGGCAGCTTGGTCGCAAGCCGACAGGTCGCTTCATGCCGCAGGTCGTAAAAGCGCAGATTGATCAGGAAGTCTTCCTGAGGCGTTACTTGCGCCACTTCGCAATCTCCCAAGTATTTCAGCCTTGCACGCTCCAGACCTCGCACAAAGGCCTTCTTGAGCGCACCAGCCGTGATGGGGAAGACTCGCCCGCACAGTTAGCGCGGCAAATCCTTGAGCAGTTGAATAGCCTTCGGCGAAAGCGGGACGGTTCTGGGCAGGCAGTTCTTGGTTGCGGGGAGGTGCGCGGTTCTACGATCCAGGTCCACATGCTCCCAGCGCAGCTCAAAGATCTCGCCACGACGCGGGGCTGTTTCAATCGCCAATTGGATGATGGGCCCTGTCCATGGATTGTGTGATGCATCGGCGTAGGTCCCATCCGCACGGCGCTCACGTAGTTCTAGGGCACCGAGCATGTATTGCTCTTCAATCGGGTCGAGCCGCCGCTAGCGTTCGTCGTTGTAGCTAGGGCGGCTTAACATCCTGACCGGGGTTTTCGTCAAGATGAATGCCCCATTCGCTGCGAGCGACCTGAATCACGCATTGAAACAAAGCCAGCTCACGCTTCACCGTATTGCCCTAGCGGATCTTAAGGCGCTCGTCACGGTAGCGAGCAAAATCTGAAGAAGTGAGGATGGCAACGATGCGTGTTGCCATTTCAACCATCCCCACCGCACTTGAGAACATGAAATTGCAGCAAAAACGACTTTCAGGACTAGGACTGGTATCTGGCAGTAGCGACAACCCTCGTGAACACAAGGGAAAAGAAGATGGTGCACCAGGCGGGATTCGAACCCACGACCCCTGCCTTCGGAGGGCAGTACTCTATCCAGCTGAGCTACTGGTGCGACGCGGGCGCCATGATACTCACATGGGTACGGGGCGTCCAGTTACGGGCGGTGTGCGACACAAATCACCCAGCGCACCCCGCAACAGCCTTTCATCACCCCAACCCCACTGCCACCCATAAAGGAACAGTCCACCGCTACCGGCACAACAACCAGCTGGTGCATGATGCTCCCCATACCACTCAGCCAGTTCGTTCTCACCGAGGGCATCTTATCAACCAGTTCAAAAGCATCGAGCGCAGCCCGTGCCGCGTTCTTATTACCGGGGCCAGTATCGCGGGGTGTGCCGCGGCCTGGTGGCTGGCGCAGCGTGACTGTGATGTCACGGTTGTCGAGCAGGCGCCTGCCTTTCGCGATGGCGGGCAGAATGTGGATGTGCGGGGCGCGGCTCGTGAGGTCTTGCGCCTGATGGGGCTTGAGCAGGCGGTAAAGTAGCTCAATACCGGCGAGACCGGGCTTGCGTGGGTCGATGAGGACAACCGCACGGCGGCGCAAATTGATCTGTCCGGTCTGGAGGTCGATGGTCCGACGGCTGAGCTTGAGGTGTTGCGCGGGGATCTTGCGCGCCTGCTGTATGAGGCGTCGTCTACTGATGCGTTCTATCGCTTTGGTGATCGTATCGTCTCGGTCGAGCATGATGATGAGGGCGTGTCGGTCACGTTCGAGAGCGGTGGCGAGGAACGTTTTGATCTGCTGATCATTGCCGAAGGTGTCGGTTCGCGTACGCGGGAGCTGGTGTTCCCCGGCGAGAATCAGCCGCGCCGGATGGATTTGGCCAGCGCGTTCTTCACTGTGCCCCGCGCGCCGACTGATAGCCAGACCGCGCGCTGGTATAACGCGGTGGGCGGTCGCAGTGCGGGGGTTCGTCCGGACAATCGCGGTACGACGCGTGCGTTCTTTAATGTGCACGGCCGTAGCCACCTGACGGTCGGTAACAGTGTTGCCGAGCAGAAGGCGTTTCTTCGCGCGTCGTTTGCAGGCGCGGGATGGGAGGTGCCTCGTCTGCTGGAGGGGATGGAGGCGGCGGAGGACTTCTGGTTTGATGATCTGCGCCAAGTGAAGATGGATCGCTGGTCGAATGGCCCGGTGGTACTGCTGGGCGATGCGGCCTGGTGTGTCACGCCACTGGGTGGGGTCGGTGCTTTGCTGGCGCTGATCGGTGCGTATGTGCTGGCGGGCGAACTCACCAGAACCGACACGATTGCAGGGGCCCTTGCTGCGTACGAATATGTGCTGCGGCCTGTGGTGAAAAAGTCGCAGAATGTGCCGAAGCTTGTGCCGCGTCTGGTTCATCCTCGCAGTCGCACGGGGGTGAAGGTCCTTCGCGCCGTGCAGCGTTTGGTCGCAACACCCTTCATCAGCAAGCGTGCTGCCAAGGCGCTGACCCCGGCGATTCAGTCCTTCACGCTTCCGGATTATCGATAGCGCTACAGGCGTGCGTTAAAAGCTGCGCCGGGCCCTGCGGTGGTCATGGCGCTGTCGAACTCGATCAGCCACGGCCCGGCCAGGACGATGATCGGGTTGTTCGGCAATGCCTTGAGGTTGATCGTGACCTTCGCCGGTTGCTCCGTGGTCGCTCACGGCTTTTATGCGCCGCATGATCACACTGCGGCTGCCTTGCGTTCAGGTTCGTCGCTGATCAGAAAACTACACACCTCCATACGCCCGTTCTTTTTTTCGAACGGGCTATTGTCCTTTCCCCCCGCAATGCCTAGGATTCGTTTGAGATTTCAAACGCTCTTGTTCGGTCTTCCTGCTTTCATGCGTTGCGCAGCGCTGGAACCCGATGGAATGTTTTCCTGGCGATGGCTTCCAAATGGGGTGCATCGATATCAATTGTTCGCATCGCCTCTCGGGCGATGCTGTTTAGGAGGCCGACATGCAGCTCAAAGATTCCACACTGTTCCGCCAGCAAGCCTACATCAACGGCCAGTGGCTGGATGCGGACGGTGGTCAGTCGATCAAGGTCAACAACCCTGCCAATAACGAAATCTTCGGCACTGTGCCCAAAATGGGCGCAGCCGAGACGCGCCGGGCGATTGAGGCGGCTGACAAGGCGCTGCCGGCCTGGCGTGCACTGACCGCCAAAGAGCGCGGCAACAAGCTGCGTCGCTGGTTCGAGCTGATGATCGAGAACCAGGACGACCTGGGCCTGTTGATGACGCTGGAGCAGGGCAAACCGCTGGCCGAGGCCAAGGGCGAGATCACCTACGCCGCGTCGTTTATCGAGTGGTTCGCTGAAGAAGCCAAGCGCGTCTATGGCGATGTGATCCCCGGTCACCAGCCAGACAAGCGTCTGATCGTGCTCAAGCAACCGATTGGTGTGACGGCGGCGATCACCCCGTGGAACTTCCCGGCGGCAATGATCACCCGTAAGGCCGGTCCGGCACTGGCGGCGGGCTGCACCATGGTGCTCAAGCCTGCGTCGCAAACGCCGTTCTCGGCACTGGCCCTGGCTGAACTGGCCGAGCGTGCGGGTATCCCGGCTGGTGTGTTCAGCGTGGTGACCGGTAGCGCGGGCGATATCGGTGCCGAGCTGACCGGCAACCCGATCGTGCGCAAACTGTCCTTCACCGGCTCGACCGACATTGGTCGCCAGCTGATGGCCGAGTGCGCCAAGGACATCAAGAAGGTTTCCCTGGAACTGGGCGGTAACGCGCCTTTCATCGTCTTCGACGATGCCGACCTCGACAAGGCGGTCGAAGGCGCGATGATTTCCAAGTACCGCAACAATGGTCAGACCTGCGTCTGCGCCAACCGTATCTATGTGCAGGACGCGGTGTATGACGCGTTCGCCGAGAAGCTCAAGGCGGCGGTCGGCAAGCTGAAGATCGGTAACGGTCTGGAAGACGGCGTCACCAACGGCCCGTTGATCGACGACAAGGCGGTGGCCAAGGTCAAGGAACACATCGCTGACGCGGTCAGCAAAGGCGCAACCGTGCTGACTGGCGGCAACAGCCTGGGAGGCTCGTTCTTCGAGCCGACTATTCTGGTCAACGTATCGAAAGATGCAGCCGTGGCCAGGGAAGAAACCTTTGGTCCGCTGGCCCCGCTGTTCCGCTTCAAGGACGAGGCTGAAGTGATTGCGATGGCCAACGACACCGAGTTCGGTCTGGCGTCGTACTTCTATGCGCAGAACATGAGCCGCGTGTTCCGTGTTGCCGAAGCGCTGGAATATGGCATGGTGGGTATCAACACCGGTCTGATCTCCAACGAACTGGCACCGTTTGGTGGTATCAAGTCGTCCGGCCTGGGCCGTGAAGGCTCCAAGTACGGCATCGAAGATTATCTGGAAATCAAATACCTCTGCCTGTCGGTTTGACTGACTCGGTCTGACTGACGTTTAGGTATTGCAGCCGATGGCGCGCGAGAGCGACGTGTCATCGGCTTTTGTTGCACCGTAGTTTCCTGGTGGCCTGAAGGCTGCAGCAGTCGATCATCGTATGCTGCCGCAGTTGATCCGGTCCGCTTGATCCTTGACCCACGCCGACCGATGAGCGGCGAATGAGGAATACATGAGCAAGACTAACGAATCCCTGATGCAACGCCGCCATGCTGCCGTCCCGCGTGGCGTTGGTCAGATCCACCCGATCTTCGCAGCTTCGGCGAAGAACGCGACCGTTACCGACGTGGAAGGTCGTGAATTCATCGACTTCGCGGGCGGCATTGCCGTTCTGAATACCGGTCACCTGCACCCGAAGATTATTGCTGCGGTGCAAGAGCAGCTGACCAAGCTGAGCCATACCTGCTTCCAGGTGCTGGCCTACGAGCCTTACGTCGAGCTGTGCGAGAAAATCAACGCCAAAGTGCCGGGTGATTTCGACAAGAAAACCCTGCTGGTCACCACCGGTTCCGAAGCGGTTGAAAACGCCGTGAAGATCGCGCGTGCTGCCACTGGCCGTGCGGGCGTGATCGCCTTCACCGGCGCTTACCACGGTCGCACCATGATGACCCTGGGCCTGACCGGCAAGGTTGTACCTTACTCGGCGGGCATGGGCCTGATGCCGGGCGGTATCTTCCGCGCGCTGTACCCTTGCGAACTGCATGGTGTGAGCGTTGACGATTCCATCGCCAGCATCGAGCGCATCTTCAAGAACGACGCCGAGCCCAAGGACATCGCTGCGATCATCATCGAACCCGTTCAGGGCGAAGGTGGTTTCTACGTGGCACCGAAGGCGTTCATGCTGCGTCTGCGCGAGCTGTGCGACAAGCACGGCATTCTGCTGATCGCAGACGAAGTGCAGACTGGCGCTGGCCGTACCGGCACGTTCTTCGCGATGGAACAGATGGGCGTTGCAGCCGACCTGACCACCTTCGCCAAGTCCATCGCCGGTGGCTTCCCGCTAGCGGGCGTGTGCGGCAAGGCTGAATACATGGATGCCATCGCACCGGGCGGTCTGGGCGGCACTTATGCCGGTAGCCCGGTTGCTTGCGCTGCGGCGCTGGCGGTGCTGGATATCTTCGAAGAAGAGCACCTGCTGGACCGTTGCAAGGCAGTCGGCGAGCGTCTGGTGACTGCGATCAAGGGCATTCAGGCCAAGTACCCGGTCATCGGCCAAGTGCGTGCGCTGGGCGCGATGATTGCCGTCGAGCTCTTCGAAGATGGCGATTCGCACAAGCCTAACGCCGCAGCAGTGGCGCAGGTGGTTGCCAAGGCGCGTCACAAGGGTCTGATCCTGCTGTCGTGCGGTACTTACGGCAACGTGTTGCGCGTACTGGTACCGTTGACCGCCGAAGACGAATTGCTGACCCGCGGGCTGGCCATTCTGGAAGAATGCTTCGCTGAAATCGCGTAAAAAGTGTGAAGTCGTAAATTGATTAATTTATGACCAAACAGACAAAAAAAGCCCGTTTCGACGGGTTTTTTTGGTCTGGAGGAGGGTATTTCGCTCTTTTTGCTATATCCGGACGAAGGCTTTGGCTAAGGTGAACGCATCGATGTCGGAGAGTCATGATGACTGCTGTAGATTTGCCCGCGGTACCTCGCGTATTGATTGCTGAGTCTGATCCGTGGGTTCGCGAAACACTCAGCGATCTGGTGTTGGGTGTGCGAGCGGACGTCGACCTGGAAATGTGTACCGATGGCAAGCAGGCCGTCGAGTGGATGAAGAAACAACTGCCTGACCTGATCATCGCCGCACGCGAGCTGCCGGGGATAGACGGGTTGAGCCTGTTGCGTGGCGTACGCAACCTGCGTCGTCAGCCAGCCATCCCGTTCATCCTGATCAGCAATCGCAACGACAGCGCCAGCGTGCGTGAGGTCTTGCCACTGGCGCCGACTGCCTATCTGACCAAACCCCTGAATACCGAAGGGCTACGCCAGCGCCTGGAAAGCCTGCTGCTGGAACGTCAGGCCCCGGTTGCGGGCGCAGTGCCCGCGCTGTCGCCGGGTTTGACGCTGACCAAGTTTCTCGACAAGCGCCGTGACGTGGCTGACGGCGCGCCACTGTTCGTAGATGTCGCGACGGCGATAAAACTCAGCCAGACCGCCAACGGCATCGACGCTGCCTTGCTGGAGCAGGAACTGCGCAACGATCCGCACATCACTGCCGTGTTGATCGCCGCCGCCAACAGTGCCGCGCAACATTTGGGCAAGCCAGTGCAGACCATGGGCGGGGCGCTGGCCATTCTCGGGCCGGTGCAGGGTGCAAATATCGCGTCAGGCCTGGCCAAGAAACGTATGGCCGTGCTGACCAGCGACGCGTTGCTGGCCCAGGCCAGTGAGCTTTGGACCATGTCGCAACGCACGGCTGATTACGCGCGCATTCTGGGCGGCATGTTGGAGCTGGATGTAGAGCGTTGCTTCTGCGCCGGTCTGCTGCAGTCGCTGGGCGATCTTGCTGTGCTGGGTTGTTTGCAGGAATGGCTGCTGGCTGGCGGCGAGTTGAATGAAGACGTGATCAAGCAATCGCTGGAGCAGTATTCCGCTGCCTTCGGTTCCGCTCTGCGCACCCGCTGGCGTTTGCCGCTGGAACTGCGTGAGCTGATCGCTGCGGTGTATCAGTACAACACCGGCATCTTTACTCGCGAAGTGTTGGCAATGAACCTGGCGGGGCAGATGGCACGTCTGGGCGAGGAAGAGAGTGTCAACACGCTGATCAAGACCAAGTCGGCCAAACTGTTGAAGCTGAGCGTCGGTGACTTGCAGCGTTTGCGCAAGAAACTGACCGGCGTGACTGACCCAAGCCTGTTGAAACCCTTGCCGACCGAACCTGAGGTGACTGCCGAGACGGTTGAGGGGGAGGAAGAGCCTGATTTGCTGGACCTGACACCTGAACCACCTGCCGAAGAGGCTGCTGTAATCGAGGACCCGGCCAGCGCCATTCAGGGCCCGCTCGATAAGTAGAACCTGACTGAGGCCTTCGCGAGCAAGACGGATCGCCGCCCAGTCGCTCCCTCAGGGCGTCATGCCGAGTGCACACTCGTGGGAGCGAGCTTGCTCGCGAAGGCTATATTCCTGACGCAGAAAATCCAGCGACAGCACCGCCCTCTTCGCGAGCAAGCTCGCTCCTACAAAGCACCGCAAACTCCTGTAAAAGCGACCGGGCGGCGATCCGCTTTGCCGCGAAGGGCCAGTCGTGCTTTCTACAGTCGAGAAGGCATTTCAGACCAGTACGATCTGATTCTTGCCCTGGCGCTTGGCCTGATACATGGCAGCGTCGGCGCGGCCGTAGAGGGTTTCCAGGCTTGAGTCTTCCGGGCCCAGATTAGTCAGGCCCTGGCTGGCGGTGATGCTGAAGGTGGTGCCGCCTGACTGGAAGTTCTGGCGCTGAATCTCGCGTTGCAGGCGCTCGGCGATCTGCATGGCCATATCCGGCGCGCAGCCTGGGAATACTGCGGCGAACTCTTCGCCACCGATACGCCCGAACAAATCACCACGTCTCAGTGCCGAGCGGCCACTTTCAGCGATGCGTTGCAGCACGGTATCGCCTTCCTGATGGCCGTAGGTGTCGTTGACCAGCTTGAAATCATCGATATCCAGCAGCAGAAAGGCCAGCGGCGTGCCGTTGAGGCGAGCCAGTTCGAACTCGCGCTGGGCGCATTCGAAAAAGTGTCGACGGTTGCTGCTCTGGGTCAGCACGTCGGTGGTTGCCAGGCGTTGCAGCTCATCCTCGAGGTGTTTCTTGTCGGTGATGTCTTCGGCGATGCCCACCACGATCAGACGCTGGCTGGCGTCGGCGCGATGGCTGACGAAGCATTTGTCGCTGAGCCAGCGTACTTCACCGTCCGCACGGATGATTCGGTACTCGCGGTCCTCGATCGAGCCTTTCTCGATCACCTCGCTGAGGCTGCGCTCGGCGTAGTTCAGGTCATCCGGGTAGATACTGTCGCGCCACTCGCTGTAATCGGCCAGCAGCAAGCCCGCCGAGCGGCCGAAGATACGCTCGTACGCCGGGCTGACGTAAATCATGTGCTGGGTTTCCCAGTCAAACGCCCACAGAACAGCGTTCACACTCACCAGCAATGAGCTGAACAGTTGTTCGCGCTCGCTCAGGCGGGCAACTTCTGCCTGGGCGTGCATCAGGGCTAACAGGGTTTCTGCGGCTGCGGGCATATCAGTGATCGGCGTGCCGGGTAGGGAGGTGGGAGACTGCTTTTCCATAAGATCCATCTCAAGCGTTACGGCCAGTGCCGTGCCCTATCCCGTTTGGCGGGAAAGTTGATGAGATAGATTGGCAGGGGATAAGTTCCGGGACCGGCGCACCTGCGGGAGGCGCGCCGATCAACGGTATCAGGCGTGGGCGGGGCGTAGCGAGTAGGTTTTCAGCTGGTCGGCGAACTCACGCAGCGAGTGAATACCACTGGCTTCGGCCTCGTGAATCCACTCTTTTATGGCTGAAAGCATGTCATGGCCATTGCTGCTGGTCTTGACCCAGATCTGCTGCAACGCCAGACGCTTTTCGTAGATCACTTTCAGCGCATGGCCGTGTTCCAGCATGGTCTGGATGCGCAAATGATGCTTGTCATCGAGCAGACTGGTCTCACGTGACAGCAGCCGTTTGGCGCGACTGAACTGATGACGCACCGATTCGTCGGCCTTGGCCTCCTGGGCAACCAGCGGCGCGATGACCAGCTTGCGATACTGCGCCATGATCTGGAAACGGTTGTTGAGGATCGCCATGGCGGTGTCCATGTCCATGTGGCCCTTGCCTTCGACCCGATGGGCGATGGGTGCGACCCGCTGGACTTTGGCCAGCCCCAGGAAACTGAACAGTTTGATCCACGCCCAGCCCATGTCGAATTCCCAGGGCTTGACCGACAGCTTGGCCGAGTTGGGATAGGTGTGGTGGTTGTTGTGCAGCTCTTCACCGCCGATCACGATGCCCCACGGCACCAGATTGGTGGCCGCGTCACGGCATTCGAAGTTGCGATAGCCGACGGCATGGCCCAGACCGTTGACCACGCCAGCAGCCCAGAAGGGAATCCACATCATCTGGACGGCCCACACGGTGATACCGAGGGCACCGAACAGTGCCACGTCGATGACTGCCATCAGAGCGATACCCAGCAGCTTGTAGCGCGAATACAGGTTGCGCTCGATCCAGTCTTCCGGGCAGTTCTTGCCGTAGATACGCAGGGTGTCCTGGTTCTGAGCTTCTTCGCGGTACAGCTCGGCGCCTTTGCGCAGCACGGTGGACAGGCCTTTGACGACCGGGCTGTGCGGGTCGTCGACGGTTTCGCATTTTGCGTGGTGTTTGCGGTGGATGGCTGTCCACTCGCGGGTGTTCTGGGCAGTGGTCAGCCACAGCCAGAAACGGAAGAAGTGTTTCAGCCCCGCATTGAGCTCAAGCGAGCGGTGGGCTGAGTAGCGGTGCAGATAGACCGTGACGCCGACAATAGTCACATGGGTCATCGCCAGCGTGACTGCTATTACCTGCCAGACGGAAAGGTCGAGCAAACCGTTGTACCACATAGGCTGTTTGGCCCTCGTAAAGATACTCATGAAGAAAAAAGTTACGCGTGCATTATCACTGACATCCCACAGAAAACCAGTCACCCTTTCAGATAAGAGTCGCAGGATGTTTCTTGCTTTATAATTCCGGCTTTATCTGAGGTTCTTCGTTTCCGATGTCAGATTACTCCCTTGGCGCGCTGCGAACGGCCGTCCTGTATGGGCTGCTGTCCATTTTGTGGTTTGTGACGTGCGACCTGTTGCTGCCCTTTTTCATAAAAGAACCTGCTCGATTGGCGTTCTGGCAACTGATGGCCGGTTACAGCTGGGTGTTGCTCAGCGCGGTCATGATCTTCATCGCACGTGACAGATTGAGAAGCCTGATCGGCGGCGATGCGCTTTTTCAGCGCCAGCAAGCCGATTACGACCGGCTGCGGCTGGCCGAAGCGGTGTTCGACAGCACTCGCGAAGGGGTGCTGGTCAGCGATGCGCAGGGCCACATCGTTCACGTCAACCGCGCTTTCGTCGATATCACTGGTTATCAGGCCGAAGAAGTACTGGGCCTCAACCCCAGCAAGTTTAAGTCCGGCCGACACGGCCCGGAGTTCTACAAACAGATGTATCACTCGATCATCAGCGAGGGCCAGTGGAGCGGCGAGATCTGGAATCGGCGTAAAAGCGGCGAGATCTACCCGCAATGGCAGACCATTCGCAGCGTTATGGGTGATGACGGCCAACCCAGGCACTTTGTAGCAGTGTTTTCCGACATTACAGCTATCAAACGCTCCGAGCAGGAGCTGGCCCAGTTGATCCACTTCGATGGGCTGACCGATTTGCCCAATCGCCTGCTGCTGACTGATCGCATCAGCCAGGCGCTGACTTCGGCGCGCGCCAGCAAACGCGGCTGCGCACTGTTGCTGATCGACCTGGACCACTTCAAGAACATCAATGACAGCCTTGGCCACAACGTGGGCGACGATGTGCTCAGGGCCGTCGCCGAGCGGCTCAAAAGCGTGTCCGGCAATGAAATGACTCTGGCGCGTCCGGGCGGCGACGAGTTCGCCCTGTTGATCAAGAATTGCTCGCAGCTGGTTCAGGCTGCCGCGCTGGCACAGCAGGTGATCGATGCGCTCAAGGCACCGTTCGCGATTGCCGCGCATCAGCTGTTTGTCACTGCCAGCATTGGCATCAGCCTGTTCCCCGGCGATGCGCTGACCGCCGAGCAACTGTTGCGCAATGCAGACTCGGCGCTGTTCAAGGCCAAGGGCGACGGTCGTGAGTGTTATGCGCTGTACACCGAGGAATTGACTGCCCACGCCCAACAGCGCGTGCAACTGGCCTATGAGCTGCGTCAGGCCGTCGAACTGGAACAACTGCGGGTCTTCTATCAGCCGGTTCATGACCTTGTCACCCGCCGTATTCGCGGTGTCGAGGCGCTGGTGCGCTGGCAGCACCCCGAGCGCGGGATGGTTTCGCCGGGGGAATTCATTCCGATTGCCGAGCAAAGCGGGCTGATCGCTGATATTGATGCCTGGGTCTTGAAAACCGCCTGTCTGCAGATGAAGGCCTGGCTGGCGGAAGGCGTGCCGGTCGAGTTCGTCGCGGTAAACGTCTCCAGCCGCCTGTTCAATCATGGCGACCTCGACCGTCGGGTAGCACAGGCACTGCATGAGACCGGGCTTGAGCCTGCCTTTCTGGAGCTGGAAGTGACTGAAAGCGCAGTCATGGAAGACCCCGAACAGGCCATCGAACAATTGCATCGCCTGCGCGAACTGGGCCTGAGCCTGGCCATCGATGACTTCGGTACGGGTTATTCTTCGCTGCTGCGGCTCAAGCGCATGCCGGTTCAGAAGCTGAAGATCGACCAGGGTTTTGTGGCCGGACTGCCGGGCGACGATGACGACATCGCGATTGTCAGAGCGGTCATCGCGCTGGCGGGAAGCCTGGGCATGCGGGTGCTGGCTGAAGGCATCGAGCATGCGAATCAGGCTGCGTTCCTGCTGGGCAACGGTTGCCAGTTGGGCCAGGGCTACTGGTTTGCCCGGCCAATGGTCGCGCAGGCGATCGACTGGACGCATGCACCGGTCTTCGAGCAGCCCGGCTGAAGCCGCCAGAGCAAGGCTTGCCAGGGTGTGCAACGCATCCTGGCGAAATCTATAACCGCTAAATTTCTTTTGGTTATATCTGCATTCTTAAATAGTCTTTTTAAGAATATCCGCACCTCACTATTATTGCCTCACCGCCATACGCCATCGCCCCCAGTCGCGACGGCCGGCTTCTCATCTTTCAAGGAATAAGACAATGAGCGCATCTCTACGTAGTGTTGACGGTCAGGACGAAGCAGCAATTCTGCGTGAGATTCAGAGTGCGTTGCGTGACCTGCGTTTTGGCGCCGTCGAAATCACTGTGCATAACGCGCAAGTGGTGCAGATCGAGCGCAAGGAAAAGTTTCGTTTGCAGAACCCCGCCGCCAAGCAGAGCTGAAGCGGCATTACCCGACTGGTCAACCGGAGGGCTTCATCCTGACTCCTGATACCTCCCCCGAAAAAAGCAGCGCGCCCGTGCGGATGCCGTTCTGACGTGCCAAGAAGAAATTAAAAAAGCCAACACACCGCATTTCCAGGAGCTTCATCTATGTCCATTCGCCGCTTTGCTCTGGCCGCTCTCGCCAGTGCTGTTTTCGCAGGTTCGGCTGTTGCCAAGGATTACGAACTGCTCAACGTGTCTTACGATCCGACCCGCGAGCTGTATCAGGATTACAACGCAGAATTCGTCAACTTCTGGAAAAAATCCCATCCAGACGACAAGGTCGAGATCAAGCAGTCCCACGGTGGTTCGGGCAAGCAGGCCCGTGGCGTGATCGACGGTCTGCGTGCAGACGTGGTGACCCTGGCACTGGCCGGTGACATCGACGAAATCGCCAAGCTGGGCAAGACCCTGCCCGAAAACTGGCAGACCCGTCTGCCGGATGCGAGCACGCCTTACACCTCGACCATCGTGTTTCTGGTGCGCAAGGGCAACCCCAAAGGCATCAAGGACTGGGGCGACCTGATCAAGAAAGACGTCTCGGTGATCACGCCGAACCCGAAAACCTCAGGTGGTGCACGCTGGAACTTCCTGGCGGCCTGGGCCTACGGCTTGAAGGCGGGCGGCGGTGACGAAGCCAAGGCCAAGGAATATGTGCAGACGCTGTTCAAGCACGTGCCGATTCTGGACACCGGTGCGCGTGGTTCGACCATCACCTTCGTCAACAACGGTCAGGGTGACGTGCTGCTGGCGTGGGAAAACGAAGCATTCCTGGCGCTGAAAGAAGACGGTGGCAAAGACAAGTTCGACATCGTCGTGCCGTCGCTGTCGATTCTCGCCGAACCTCCGGTAGCCGTAGTCGACAAGAACGCCGAGAAGAAAGGCAACACTGAAATCGCGACTGAATACCTGAAGCACCTGTACAGCAAGGAAGGTCAGGAAATTGCTGCGAAAAACTTCTATCGTCCACGTGATGCCGAAGTAGCCGCCAAGTACGAGAAGCAATTCCCGAAACTTGATCTGGTGACTATCGACAAAGACTTTGGCGGCTGGAAAACTGCACAGCCGAAGTTTTTCAATGACGGCGGCGTTTTCGACCAGATTTATCAGGCGCAATAAGCCGAAATGAGGATGCCGCCCGAGCGGCATCGCAGGCTTGGCCAAACAGCCCGGATTAACCTCCGGGCTTCGTGCAAGTGAAACCAGGGACTTTTATGTCGCGTCGTATCTCCCCCGTCATACCCGGCTTCGGGCTGACGCTGGGCTACACCTTGGTGTACCTCAGTCTGATTGTGCTAATACCGCTGGCCGCCATGTTCGTGCATGCCGCGCAGCTGACCTGGGATCAGTTCTGGACCATCATCACGGCACCACGCGTGATCGCGGCACTCAAGCTGAGTTTCGGCACCGCGTTCTACGCGGCCCTCATCAATGGCGTGATCGGCACGCTGCTGGCCTGGGTGCTGGTGCGTTACACCTTCCCCGGTCGCAAGATCATCGATGCAATGATCGATCTGCCGTTCGCCCTGCCGACTGCTTTGGCCGGTATCGCCCTGACGGCGCTGTGCGCGCCCAATGGCTGGGTCGGGCAGTTCGCCTCCGACCTGGGCTTCAAGATCGCCTATACGCCGTTGGGTATTACCCTGGCGCTGACGTTCGTCACCCTGCCATTCGTGGTGCGCACCGTGCAGCCTGTGCTGGCCGACATCCCCAAGGAAGTCGAAGAAGCCGCTGCCTGCCTGGGCGCGCGTCCGCTGCAGGTGTTTCGCCACATCCTCGTTCCGGCCTTGTTGCCTGCCTGGCTGACCGGCTTCGCTCTGGCGTTTGCCCGTGGCGTGGGCGAGTACGGTTCGGTGATTTTCATCGCCGGCAACATGCCGATGAAAACCGAGATCCTGCCGCTGCTAATCATGGTCAAGCTCGACCAGTACGACTACACCGGCGCGACCGCTATCGGCGTGATGATGCTGGTGGTTTCCTTCATTCTGCTGCTGCTGATCAACCTGCTGCAGCGGCGCATTGAAACCCCATCCTGAGGAGGCGCAGAACATGTCTTATTCATCTGTTTCAGCCGCCGCGTCTGCCAACGCCGCCCGTCGTGGCAGCGCGGTGTCGCGACGTATTCTGATCGGCCTGTGCTGGCTGGTGTTCTTTCTGTTTCTGGGCCTGCCGCTGTTCATCGTGGTGTCTCAGGGACTGAAAAACGGTCTGGGCGCGTTCTTTACCGCAATCCTTGAACCGGATGCCTTGTCAGCGCTGAAGCTGACGGTCATTGCGGTCCTGATCTCGGTGCCGCTCAATCTGGTATTCGGCGTCAGCGCCGCATGGTGTGTGAGCAAATATTCGTTCCGCGGCAAGAGCATTCTGGTCACGCTGATCGATTTGCCGTTCTCGGTATCGCCGGTCATTGCCGGTCTTGTCTACGTATTGATGTTCGGTGCGCAGGGCCTGTTCGGGCCGTGGTTACAGGACCACGATATCCAGATCGTCTTTGCCCTGCCGGGCATCGTGCTGGCGACCATTTTCGTCACTGTGCCGTTCGTTGCGCGCGAACTGATCCCGCTGATGCAGGAGCAGGGTACTCAGGAAGAAGAGGCGGCGCGGCTGCTGGGTGCCAACGGCTGGCAGATGTTCTGGCACGTCACGGTGCCGAACATCAAATGGGGCCTGATATACGGCGTAGTGCTGTGTACTGCGCGGGCGATGGGTGAGTTTGGCGCGGTGTCGGTGGTTTCCGGGCACATTCGCGGCGTCACCAATACCCTGCCGCTGCACGTCGAAATTCTCTACAACGAGTACAACCACGTTGCAGCCTTTGCCGTGGCGAGCCTGTTGCTGATCCTGGCGCTGTTCATCCTGCTGCTCAAGCAGTGGAGCGAATCCCGCATTAACCGTCTGCGCCATAACGCGGCGGAGGAATAATCATGTCGATCGAAGTCCGTAACGTCAGCAAGAATTTCAACGCCTTCAAGGCCCTGAACAACATCAGTCTGGACATCCAGAGTGGCGAGCTGGTGGCTTTGCTCGGCCCGTCAGGCTGCGGCAAGACCACCCTGTTGCGCATTATTGCCGGCCTGGAAACCCCGGATGACGGCAGTATCGTGTTCCATGGCGAAGATGTGTCCGGCCATGACGTGCGTGATCGCAACGTCGGCTTTGTGTTCCAGCATTACGCGCTGTTCCGCCACATGACGGTGTTCGACAACGTCGCGTTCGGCCTGCGCATGAAGCCCAAGCGTGAGCGTCCGAACGAAACGCGCATCGCGGAAAAGGTCCACGAACTGCTGAACATGGTGCAACTGGACTGGCTGGCCGACCGTTATCCGGAGCAACTGTCGGGTGGACAGCGCCAGCGCATCGCCCTGGCCCGCGCCCTGGCGGTCGAGCCAAAAGTGCTGCTGCTGGACGAGCCATTCGGCGCACTGGACGCCAAGGTGCGCAAGGAACTGCGTCGCTGGCTGGCGCGCCTGCACGAAGACATCAACCTGACCTCGGTGTTTGTGACCCACGATCAGGAAGAGGCCATGGAAGTGGCCGATCGCATCGTGGTGATGAACAAGGGTGTGATCGAGCAGATCGGCTCGCCGGGCGAGGTCTACGAGAACCCGTCCAACGACTTCGTCTACCACTTCCTGGGTGACTCCAACCGCCTGAGCCTGGGCGAGGAAGGTCATCTGTTGTTCCGTCCGCATGAAGTGTCGCTGTCCCGCCAGGAAATCGAAGACCACCACGCCGCCGAAGTCCGCGACATCCGCCCGCTGGGCGCGACAACACGGGTCACGCTGAAAGTGGAAGGGCAGAGCGAACTGATCGAGGCCGAAGTGGTAAAAGACCACGACAGCCTGGTAGGCCTGGCCAAGGGCGAGACACTGTTCTTCAAACCGAAGGTCTGGCAGAAGCTTTAAGCCCAACCCCCCGACTATCGTTCCCGCATTGGCACGATAGTGATCTCGGGATTTTCATCGTTCCCATGCTCTGTGGTATGCCCCCCGAAGGTTGGACAATTATCCACTTACGCTGCCTTGGCGGCCTGCATCCTG
>NZ_LKBW01000017.1 GCF_002699855.1 Pseudomonas amygdali
TTTGGTCGGCATACATGCACCTCTAGCTACATGTTATGCCCGAACACAAAATTTCTGACAGTCTCGACGCCGTGGCCGAAAACGCCAGAGCACGCCGCCTATGTTTACAGACCCGTATCTACAGACCAGTGAGCATCGCACACACGTTTGCAACGCCCTCCACAAAATGTTCGAACCGGTTCATTAACGTTCGATTATCGCCCGAAACAGTTATTTCACAATTGCACGGCACCTTCCGGCCTTTCACTATCGTAGCCAGCTACACGACTCAATAACTACAAAAAAGGTCTGTTCCATGCGCGCTAATTCCTCCTGCAAACTCCTTTGCGGTCTGTCTGCGGCCATTGCTGCAAACCTGACACCCATCAGCGGCAATGCTGCCGGGTTCGTCGAAGACGCCAAGGTCAATCTGAACCTACGCAACTTCTATATCAACCGCAACTTCGTCGACCCGGCCAATGCGCAGAACTACGCCGAGGAGTGGACGCAGAACTTCATCCTCGATGCCCGCTCCGGCTTCACCCAAGGCACCGTTGGCTTTGGTGTGGATGCGCTGGGCCTTTACTCGCTCAAGCTAGACGGCGGCAAGGGAACAGGCGGCACGCAATTGCTGCCGATCCACAGCGATGGACGCCCGGCCGACGACTTCGGGCGACTGGCCGTGGCGGGCAAGGCGCGCTTCTCGAAGACCGAATTGAAGGTCGGCGAGTGGATGCCCGTGTTGCCGATCCTGCGTTCAGATGATGGGCGCTCGCTGCCGCAAACCTTTCAGGGCGGGCAAATCACTTCCAAAGAGATCGACGGGCTGACCCTGTACGGCGGCCAGTTCCGCGGCAACAGTCCGCGCAACGACGCCAGCATGGAAGACATGTCCTTGAACGGCCGCTCAGCGTTCACCTCAGACCGTTTCAACTTCGGCGGCGGCGAGTACGTGTTCAACGAAAAGCGCACCCAGGTCGGCGTGTGGTACGCCGAGCTTGAAGACATCTACCACCAGCAATATTTCAACCTGCTGCACAGCCAGCCGCTGGGCAGCTGGACGCTGGGTGCCAACCTTGGCTACTTCCAGGGCAAAGACGACGGCCAGTCGCTGGCCGGTGATCTGGACAACAAGACCTGGTCAGCGATGCTCTCGGCACGGCACGGCGGTAACACCTTTTACCTGGGTTTGCAGAAGGTCAGCGGCGACAGCGCCTGGATGCGCGTCAACGGTACCAGTGGCGGGACGTTGGCCAACGACAGTTACAACTCCAGCTTCGACAACGCCAGGGAGAAATCCTGGCAGCTGCGTCACGACTACGACTTCGCAGCCCTGGGCGCACCCGGCCTGACCCTGATGAACCGCTACATCAGCGGTGACAATGTACACACCGGCGCTATCACCGATGGCGAAGAGTGGGCACGGGAAACCGAGCTGGCGTACGTGTTCCAGAGTGGCGCGTTCAAAAGTCTGTCGCTCAAATGGCGCAACTCCACCATGCGGCGTGACTACAACACCAACCAGTTCGACGAAAACCGCCTGATCGTCAGCTACCCGCTGTCGCTGCTCTAAAAACAAAAACGCCGCCACGGTTGATCACTCATCGTTATACAGAAATCTAACTGACTATCGTGCCGACGCTCCGCGTCGGCATGCAGTTCTGGACGCTCTGCGNACGCGCCACGCGCTGGTTCTGCGAGTCAGTGAGATTGAGGCCCGACTTCGTGATAAAACAGCGCTTTCATTTATGGGCAGTGAACGCGGGTAAGGCATGACATTTCGCTGCAGCACTCCTTGTTATGCGACTTTTCAATCCTCCTTCAACGACTCCACACCCATTTCATCCCATACCGCTTCGGCGAGGTGGAACGTCGCATTGGCCGCCGGAATGCCGCAGTAGATCGCGCTCTGCATCAGCACTTCCTTGATTTCCTCACGGGTCACGCCATTGTTTTTTGCGGCCTTCAGGTGCAGGCGCAATTCGCCCTCGCGATTCATGCCGATCAGCATCGCAATGGTGATCAGGCTGCGCGTGTGGCGCGGCAACCCTGGACGTGTCCAGATATCACCCCAGGCGTGACGGGTAATCATCTCCTGGAATTCTTCATTGAACGGCGTCAGTTTGCTCAGGCTGTTGTCGACATGCGCATCGCCCAGCACTGCGCGGCGCACCTGCATGCCAGCTTCGTAACGTTCGTCTTCGGTCATCGGGAAATCCTTGTGTGTTCAGCCACGGCACGCTCGACCCATTGTCGGGCCTGGCCAAGGTAATGGGCCGGATCAAGCAGACGATCCAGCTCGTCGGAAGAAAACTGCTCACTGACTTGCGGGGTTTCGCCAAGTACCTGACGCAAATGCGCGCCCTGCTCCACCGCACTCCGGCAGCACTGTTCAACCAGATGGTGGGCAGCGTCGCGCCCGATGCGCTGAGCCAGCGCAATGCTCACTGCCTCGGCGAGCACCAGCCCTTTGGTGGACTGCAGATTGATCGCCATGCGCTCGGCATCGACCTGCAGGCCGGGTAGCACCTGCAACGCCTGCTGCAGCGAACCGGAAACCAGGCAGCACAGCTCCGGCAAAGTCTCCCACTCGGCATGCCACAGGCCCAGACTGCGTTCATGCTCCTGCGGCATGGCCGCAAACATGGTGGCGACCAGCCCCGGGGCGCGGGTGGCTGTACTGATCATGACCGCAGCGCCAACCGGGTTGCGCTTGTGTGGCATGGTCGAAGATCCGCCCTTGCCCGGCGCCGAAGGCTCGAAGACCTCGCCCACTTCGGTCTGCATCAGCAGGCTCACGTCGCGCCCCAGTTTGCCGAGGCTGCCAGCGATCAGGCCCAGCAGACCGGCAAACTCCACCAGTCGGTCGCGCTGGGTGTGCCAGGGCTGCTCGGGCAACTCCAGTTGCAGCTCGCCCGCCAGTGCTTCGGCCACCGAAAAGGCCTGATCGCCCAGCGCCGCGAGGCTGCCGGAAGCACCGCCGAATTGCAGACACAACAGGCGCGGTTTGATCTCGTTCAAGCGCTGTCGATGACGACTGATCGCGCCCAGCCAGCCAGCGATTTTCATCCCCAGGGTGACCGGCGTAGCCTGCTGCAGCCAGGTGCGTCCAGCCAGTGGCGTGCCAGCATGACGCTGTGCCTGCTCAGCCATCGCATCGGCCAGTCGGGTGAGATCACGCTCAAGCAGCACGATCGCTCGACGCAGTTGCAGAATCAGCCCGCTGTCCATCACATCTTGGCTGGTTGCGCCCATATGCACATAGCGCTCGGCCTCAGCACTGCTCGCGGCTATCTGTTTGCCCAGCGCCTTGACCAGCGGAATCGCCGAATTGCCGGCACTGCCGATGGCAATTGCCAGCGCGTCGAAATCGAACAGCCGTGTGTCGCAGCTCAGTTCGATGTCGGCGACCACCTCGGGCGGGATCAGGCCGACGCGTGCCTGTGCCCGAGCCAGCGCAGCCTCGAAATCGAGCATGCCCTGTACCCGGCCTTCATCCGAAAAGATCTCGCGCATTTCGGGTTGCATGAAGTAGGCATCGAAAAGTTGATTGCTCACTCTGTTCACATCACCACTCCAGATTGAAAGGTTTCAGGTAGCGTCCGAATGACTGACCCAGCCCTTGATCAGCACCGCTATCGCGGCCAGGGCAGCCGGGACTGCCAGCGCCGTCAGCACCTGTTCGAAGCTCCAGCCCAGGCCCAGCAGTGTGGCACCGGCCCAGGCGCCGAGAATCGCGCCGAAGCGGCCGATTCCGAGCATCCACGACACGCCAGTGGCACGCCCCTGAGTGGGGTAGAAACGCGCTGCCAGTGAAGGCATTGCCGACTGTGCGCCGTTGATGCACATACCGGCCAGCAGCACCAGCGTGGCCAACAAGGCGACATTGCCCAGACTCTGCCCGACCAGTCAGGCGAACACACCCGCCAGCGCATAGGCCAGACCAATGACCTTATGCGGATTGTAACGATCCATTGCCCAGCCGACCCCCACTGCACTCAGCACCCCGCCGAACTGAAACAGCGCGCCGATGAAGGCCGACTGTTCCATGCTAGCGCCACTGTCGCGCATCAACGTCGGCAGCCAGCTGGTCAACAGGTAGACGATAACCAGACCCATGAAATACGTCAGCCACAGCAACAGCGTGCCAGCGCTGTATGTACCGGAGAAAATCACTTTCAGCACGTTGCGGCTACTGACCGTTTTCTGCTCGGGAACGCTGAAATCGGTGATGCCAGCCAACGCCTTCGGCGCAATCGGTGCCAGCACTTTGCGAATACGCTCCGCACCGCGATTGCGCACCACCAGAAACCGCGCTGATTCCGGCAGCCAGACCATCAGTACCATCGCCAGTATCAACGGCAGAATACCGCCCAGCATCAGCAGGCTGTGCCAGCCCATGCTCGGGATCAGTTTGGCCGACACAAACCCACCACAGGCCATGCCCAGATTGAAACCACAGAACATGCTGGTCACCAGCAGCGACTTGAGCCGCTCGGGCGTGTATTCCGACAACAACGTGGTGGCATTGGGCATCGCTGCACCGAGCCCCAGCCCGGTCAGAAGGCGTAATACCAGCAGTTGATCAATGTTGCTGCTGTAGGCAGACGCCAGGCTGAACAGACCGAACAGGAACACCGCGAACACCAGCACGACCTTGCGCCCGAACCGGTCGGCCAGCGGGCCGGAACCCAGCGCGCCGAACACCATGCCGATCAGCGCAGCGCTCATCACCGGGCCCAGGCTGGCCCGGTCGATGCCCCAGTCCTGGCTGAGCGCTGGTGCAATGAAGCCCATTGCGGCGGTATCGAGGCCATCGAGAAACACGATCAGAAAACACAGCGCAACCACCCGCCACTGATACCCGGACAGCGGTTGCGCATTGATGAAGGCCTGAACGTCGAGCGTACACGGCACAGGCCGGCTGGCGGAAAGCGTCATGGAGATGTCCTTTTATTTTTATAAGGTCGCCTGCCGATGCAGGCGCCGGGAACGCACGCACATTGATACGCAAATCGACAACCGATTCAGAAATCGAAAAACACTGTTTCGCCCTCACCCTGCACGCGGATATCAAAACGATAGGCCGTTTGCCCATCATGCGTGCAGCGGCGCGCGACCAGCGTTTCGCGACGCGGCGGCTGCTCGATCAGATTGAGCACCGGGTCCTGAGCATTGGCCTGCGCTTCGTCGTCGAAATACAGCCGCGTCTGCAGATGAATATTGATACCACGGGCAAACAGCGAAACGTTGATGTGCGCAGCCATCGGCACCCCGGCCGCATTATGTGCCGAGCCTGGCTTGATGGTCTTCAGAATCCATTGGCCGTCGTCAGTGGTCGCCGTGCGGCCGAAGCCGTTGAACGGCCGCTCCGGATCGAATTCGCTGTGATACGCACCTTGATGGTCGGCCTGCCAGAATTCCAGATACGCATCGCGGATCAGATGACCGTTGCCGTCGAAGACGTTGCCCAGCAGCACGATGTGCTCACCCGGCGCGTCGGGCCTGGCCATCTCGTTCCAGATTTCCAGCTCGCGGGTCGGATTGCCGGCCACTTGCGGTGCCAGACCGATGTGCACGTACGGGCCAGCGGTTTGCGAAGGGGTTTCCTGCAGTAATTGAACGGGCATGTCGGGCCTCCTCAGCAATTTTCGAAGTGTGTCTTGCGCTGGCCGCGCAACACGATGTCAAAGCGGTACGCCAGGCAATCCATTGGATTACCCATCCCCAGATCGAGCCTGGCAATAAGGCTCTGCACGGCGTCCGGGTTGGCGATGGCCTTGACAATCGGGCAGATAGGAATCAACGGATCGCCTTCGAAATACAGCTGGGTGACCAGGCGGGTGGCAATCGACGGGCCGCTGATCGACACATGAATATGCGCCGGACGCCAGTCGTTAGGGCCGTTGCGCCACGGGTAAGGGCCTGGCTTGACGGTGCGGAAGCTGTAATTGCCTTCGCTGTCGGTCAGCGCTCGCCCTACACCGCCAAAGTTGGGGTCGATGGGTGCCAGATAGGCATCGCGTTTGTGGCGATAACGCCCGCCGGCATTGGCTTGCCAGATCTCCACCAAGGTATGCGGAATCGGCTTGCCGTACTGATCACAGACCCGGCCGGCCAGCAGGATGCGCTCACCGATGGGCAGCCCGCCGTTGTTGAAGTTGAGCAGCAGATCGTTGTCGTGCTGACCAAACTTCAAATGCGAGAAATCCGGGCCCGTGGTTTCGGAAATGGATTGCGGGATACTGACCAGCGCCTGACGCGGCGAGCGCAGGATCGAGGTCTTGTAATCAGGTGTCAGGGCTTTGGGGTGCCAGTTTCGGTCACGAATGACGAAGCGGCTATTGTCCGCGGCAGACATGGCGTTCTCCTTGTTTTTCTTATGGGCGCAGGCGTCGATCACTTGCGCTACAGGCTGCGGCTAAGTGTCGCGTGATCCATGCTTATAGAAAATTGAAATAAAACCGGTTATCCATAACCAAATGGTTATGCATACTGCGCTTTGCGGTAGGTCTCTCCGACGCCTCGCAGCTCATCCACACACCATTGCGCCGCGCGTGTCAGCGGCAGGGCCGGGTTGCTGCACAGGCCGACCGATCCGCCCGGCTCGCGAATACCCATGTCCAGCTCCACCAGCGTGCCGCCTTTCAACTCCAGCGACACCGCATCCAGTGGCGCGATCCACACCGCATCGCTGCACTGCACATAGCGGCGGCTCAGGGTGAGTGACAGGGTTTCAAGGCGCTGACGCGGCATGCGGATACCGCATTGTACGAAAAGACTGTCGGCAAACTTGCGGATGCTGGTGCCCGCCAGCGGCAACACCAGCGGGAACTGCTCCAGACTTTCAGGCTTGAGCGGTGCCGTCAGTAACGGGTGATCGTTGCGCACCACCAGCGTCATCGACTCGTTGTACAGATGCTCGAACGTCAGCCCCTGAATCTGCGGGCTGTCAGTCATGCGCCCGACCACGAGGTCCAGCTCCCCTACCCTCAGTTGCGACAGCAGGTAGGCACTGGGGCCGGTCATCACGCTGACGATCAACGCGGGGTGGCGCTCGTGCAGACGATGGACCACCTCCGGAACCAACAGGCTTTCAGCCGTGGACAGCACGCCCAACCGTGCGGTAACAGTTTCATGTTCACCCGAGCGCAGGCTACTGACACCTTCACGCAGGGCCTGGACGCTCGGCCCGGCGAAACGCATGAATGCCACCCCCGCCTCGGTCAGCGCCGCACCGCTCTTGCTGCGCACAAACAAGGTGGTGGCCAGCAGTGTTTCCAGCTCCTTGAGACTTTTCGACAGCGCGGGCTGACTGATTGCCAGTACATCGGAGGCACGCGCCAGACTGCCCTGCCGAGCCACCTCGAGAAAGCACACCAGATGGCGAAATTTGATGCGGGTATCAATATTCAATGCGCGTCGGGTCCGGGGGATAAAGAAGAATGCAGCTCTACGACAATGCCGCTCAACGACTCAAAAACGAAGCTACCTGAGGCGCGTCAAATGGCCAGTCCAGCTCATCCCCGGTGTCGACTCGACGCAACACAGGGACGCGCAACTCGTAACGCTCGAACAGTTGTTCATCCTCGCAGATGTCGACCAGCCCAACCAGCAGGCCGTGCTCGATGGCGAACGGCAGTAAAACCGCTTCGGCAACCTCGCACAGCGGGCAGCCCAGGGTACTGAACAGCTGGCATTCGGGCGGCATGAATTGATCCTCGGCAAATCCTCTACAACCGAAAATTATTCTAGGCGCACCCCGCGATCACGTCGACACCCGGAAATGCGTCTTGCTGAACGCGTTGGCGCGGTCCAGTACCGGTTTCTCGAAACAACGGTAACCGACCCAGCCGTAACACACCGTTGCCGCCATCATCAGCAGCGCGAAAAACAGGTTGTCCAGATAGCTTTCGGGCCAGGCACCGACCAGGCTCCACACCCGCCCGATCACCCCCAACACCAGCAGATGAGACAGATAGATCGTGTAGGACATGTCGCCCACAGCGACCAAAAACCCTGGCACAGCCAGTTGTCGACGTCGTTCGAGCAGGACAAGGGTCAGTACCAACAGGCCGAAAGTACCGCCGACCATGAGCATGCGCAGCAAGCCCTGACTGTCGTATAACCGGAAGTAACCGATCAGGGGCACGCCCAGCAGCAGCGCACCTCCCAGCGAGGCAAGGACGGCAGCGGTCGGCACGCGCGCGCTGTGCCGACCATAAAAGAACAACGCCAGCGCTGCGCCGAGAATGAATTCAAGGGCGTAGGGATGCAGGATGATCTTCAATGCGGGCGAATAGTCCTGCCAGTCGGCCAGCACGTTGAACACGATAATGATCAGCGCCCAGCCGCCGAGCCGAAGCGGCACGCTGCGTTCACGAAACAACAGAAAGCCGGAGTACACGACGTAGAACCACAGTTCGAACAGCAGCGACCAGGCCACCATCACCAGCAGCACTTTATCGTTGGGCAGCAGCAGGAACGACATAATCAAGTTGGAAGCCCCATGCCCGCTGTTGACCATGCCCGGCTGCACCAGGTACACCGCCAGCGTAATGAAAAAGTACAGCCAGTACGTGGGGTAGATCCGCGACACCCTGTTGAACAGAAAGCGCCGGGCCTCGACCCCACTCTGGAAACGGCCACGACTGACGATCACCATCACGAAACCGCTGATGACAAAGAACAGATCGACACCCAACTGAAAAAAATCGAGCATTGGCGGCAGAAGGATATCGCCACCGGAAAACTTGCTCTCTACCGACATCATGTGAAACAACACCACACCCAGGACAGCCATGCCCCTGAGCCCCTGCAGGGAATACAGCCGCTCCATGCCTCTCTCCATTCAGCTCTCATATCGCGCGCCATGTACGTGATCACGCGTGTGGAGCATAGCCAATGGCCAGAAATACGGAACCCCAATCTTCAACACGTCGCGGTTTTTCCTGACAGATACTTTTGGAGTAAGGTGCAGCGGCAGCACGCAGCCTGATCGAACACCAGACGGCAATCGAAGTGAACCTTCAGGAATCACCTGTACTCGAAACATTCATACGCCCACCAAACGGAGAACATCATGGCCCGCCAAACTGCACAGAATGCTCAGGAAATCCTGAGAGCCGACTTCCAGGTACTGGTCGCCGACACTGAGAAATTGCTGGCGCATACCGCATCACTGGCCGGTGATCAGGCCGATGAACTGCGTGCCCAGATTCGTGAGAGCCTGCTGCGTGCCAAGGAAACACTGAAGACCACTGAAGATTCGCTTCGTGAGCGCGGTGAGGCTGCAGTGATCGCTACCGAAGATTACGTTCAGAACAACCCCTGGCAGTCAGTCGGTATCGCCGCAGGCGTCGGCTTTCTGATCGGTCTGCTGGCTACAAGGCGCTAACATCATGACTCTGGGAACGGAATCAGCACCGCCCGAGGGAACTTCGGGCTCTTCACCGCGGCGTCTTGGCACTGCATTCCTTGGCCTGCTGCACACGCACGTCGAGCTGTTCGGCATCGAATTGCAGGAGCAGAAGGCACGTACCGTCAGCCTGCTGCTGTTCGCGGGACTGGCGCTGGTTTTCGGCCTGTTGCTGCTCACTGGGCTCTCGGCCTTGTTGCTGATCGTTCTGTGGGACAGCTATCGCCTGGCCGGTATCGTCGGCCTTTGCACGTTCTACCTGCTGGCCGCCATCTTCTGCGGGCTGCGCCTCAAGGCAGCGATTTTCGATGAGTCGTCGCCATTCCACGCAACCCTTGAAGAGCTGGCCAACGACCGCGAGCGATTGATGCCATGAGTGAACCCAAGTCGCACCAGAGTAATACCCGTCGAGAACTGCGCAAGGCGTTGATCCGCCTGCGCATGGAGATGCACCGTCAGGAAATTCGTCATGAGTCGACGCAACTGCTGCAGCCGTTGCAACGCTTTCGCGGGATCCGCCATGACTGGAAAAGCGCGCTCGGCTTTCGCCACGCGCCACTCTGGGGAGTGGGCTCGGTCGCCCTGCTGGGGTTTCTGAGCGGCAAACGTGCCAAGACCGGACGCACCAGCCTGCTGGGTCGCCTGTTGAAGCTCGGCATCACGCTGACGCCACTGATCAAGGTCGCCATGCAGAGTCGCGCCATCCAGAACCGCAACCGCAGGCTCTGATTACGCCAGACCTTTTGCGTGATTCGAGCCTTGTGACAAATGCCTGCTCCGGTGCTCCGGGGCGGGCATTTGCTTTTCAACACACCCTGTTTCTGTCTGTCCGCGCTTCAGGCCTTGCGGCAGGCATGCCGAACCGGGAAGCTACGGCCAACATTACTGACGGAGTGAACGCCTTGGATTGGCAAACCCTGCTTAACCGCGAACGACTTGGCAAGACACTGCACAGCCCCGAAGAATTAGGGCGCAGTCCGTTTCACAAGGACCATGACCGGATCATCTTTTCCGGTGCGTTTCGCCGTCTGGGACGTAAGACGCAAGTCCATCCGGTGTCCAGCAACGACCATATTCATACCCGCCTGACTCACTCGCTGGAAGTCAGCTGCGTCGGCCGCTCACTGGGCATGCGCGTTGGCGAAACCCTGCGCACTGCGCTGCCCGACTGGTGCGACCCAAGCGACCTGGGCATGGTTGTACAATCCGCCTGCCTGGCACACGACATTGGCAACCCACCGTTCGGCCATTCTGGCGAAGACGCAATTCGCAACTGGTTCAATCAGGCTGCCGGACGTGGCTGGCTCGACGCGATGAGCGAGACAGAGCGCAATGACTTTCTCAATTTCGAGGGCAATGCCCAGGGCTTTCGGGTGCTGACGCAGTTGGAGTACCACCAGTTCGACGGCGGTACCCGTCTGACCTACGCAACACTGGGCACTTACCTCAAATACCCGTGGACCGCTCGCCACGCAGACTCGCTGGGCTACAAGAAGCACAAGTTCGGCTGCTATCAGAGTGAACTGCCAATCCTTGAGCAGATCGCTGGCAAGCTGGGTTTGCCGCAGCTTGAGGAACAACGCTGGGCGCGCCATCCACTGGTTTACCTGATGGAAGCCGCCGATGACATCTGTTATGCACTGATCGATCTGGAGGACGGCCTGGAGATGGACCTGCTGGACTACGCGGAAGTGGAGTCACTTCTGCTTGGACTGGTCGGCGATGATCTTCCGGAAACCTATCGGCAACTGGGCCCTGGCGACTCACGGCGGCGCAAGCTGGCCATCCTGCGCGGCAAGGCCATCGAGCACCTGACCAACGCAGCGGCCAGAGCATTCGTCGAGCAACAGGACGCCCTGCTTGCGGGCACGCTGCCCGGGGATCTCGTGGAACACATGCACGGCCCGGCCAAACGCTGCGTACTGAACGCCAAGGACATGGCGCGCAAGAAAATCTTTCAGGACAAGCGCAAGACGCTGCATGAAATAGGTGCCTACACCACACTGGAAATCCTCTTAAACGCCTTTTGCGGTGCAGCGGTCGAACAGTTTGGCGGCAGGACGCCCTCCTTCAAGCACCGACGTATCCTCGACCTGCTGGGCAACAGCGCGCCGGATCCCAAGGCACCGCTGCATGCATCGTTCCTGCGCATGATCGACTTCATCGCCGGCATGACCGACAGCTATGCCAGTGAGATGGCCCGGGAAATGACTGGCCGCTCCGGACAGATTTAGCCTTGATAAGACCAACCGAGTACCTGCGCGCATGCAGATACAACGCTGGTCAGACCTGATTGCCTCGCAAAACTCAGACAGGCCCTACATGCATGTCAGACGAGTCCTATCGCAGCTTTTCTTGCATCCCTCAATAATTACAGCCACTTCGAATGCCACTCCGGCTCGTCATCCATCCGCCTGCGATACTAACGGTCCGCACGCCGTCTGCGAGGCCTGAACGTCTCGCCAGGGCCTTTCCGGAAAACTCATGTCCACACACAGCCTGCGCATCCTCCTGGTGGAAGATCACCCGTTTCAACTGATCGCCACTCAGGTGCTGCTCAACAATCAGGGCTATTTTCTACTGACTCCCGCACTCACCGCCGCAGAGGCCATGGCTGCCATGCAACGCAGCCCGGAGCCCTATGGGCTGTTACTGTGCGATCAGTGCCTGCCGGATATGTCAGGCCTTGACCTGATCGACGAGGCAGCCCGTCAAGGCTTGCTGCATCAGGCCATTCTTCTCAGCGGCCTGCCTGATGTACAGCTTGAAAACCTGCAGCAGCTTGCCACGCAGCGCGACCTGCCCCTGCTCGGCTGCCTGAGCAAACCCCTGCATGGACCTGACCTCAGCCGCTTGCTGGGGCACGGCCCTGAGTGACATCTGCATTCCTGTTTCAAGCGACTTCGGAAATGCCTCGCAACTATGTAAACGGCAACTGATGCAAAACCGCGCTGCTTGTGAATTCACGTTCAGTCTCGTAGGAAATCATCAACCCACATGAATGATGATTCCATAAAGTAATAAAAACCCCGTGCATCAATAACCAAATACACACCGAAATAAGCATTAACGTTTAAACACACTTGTGTTCAACGTAGGCTTTTACGTACTCCGATACGCTAATTATTGTAGGACTTTTCCTATATATGCCTGCCGAGCAAGTCTCTTTATGTGCCTGCCCGAACATCTGAGCTAAGGTGCGCGCTTTCTTCACTGCTTGTTATGGAATGGAATATGAACTCAGTTTTTATCATCGACGACCATCCGGTTATCCGGATGGCAGTCAGAATGCTTCTGGAAAACGAAAATTACGAAGTGGTGGGCGAAACCGATAACGGCGTCGACGCGATGCAAATGGTTCGCGAATGCATGCCTGACCTGATCATTCTCGACATCAGCATTCCCAAGCTCGACGGCCTTGAGGTACTGGCGCGCTTCAATACGATGGGGCTGCCCTCCAAGATACTGGTGCTGACATCGCAAACCCCCAACCTGTTTGCCATTCGTTGCATGCAATCGGGCGCTTCCGGTTATGTATGCAAGCAGGAAGACCTGAGCGAACTGCTCAGTTCGGTGAAAGCGGTATTATCCGGCTACAATTACTTTCCCAGTCAGGCATTGGCGTGTGCCGTTCGCGAAGACGGGCAGACGAACGAGCTGGAATTGTTCAAGTTGGTCAATGATCGCGAACTGATGGTGTTGCAATTGTTTGCTCAAGGCCGCTCCAACAAGGAAATAGCCAAGGGCATGTTTCTCAGTAACAAGACCGTCAGCACTTACAAAACGCGACTTATGCAAAAGCTGAAAACCAGAACCTTGGTAGAACTTATCGAGATGGCAAAACGCAACGCGCTAGTGTGAGAAACCGGATGCCCACACGCTTTAGACAATTATTAATACTGGCCACAGGCCTGTGCATGGGCTGGAGTGCTCAGGCCAGCCTTTATGCGGCCGAACATTACACACTGCTTGGTCGCTCAAGCCCGGCACACATGGACGTGAAGCTGGACAGCAACCAATGGCAATGGGTGCGCGGTCAACGTGAACTGACTCTCGGCATCTCGAACCCTGATTACCCGCCCTTCGATATCACAATGTCAGGCAACGACTATGAAGGCATCACTGCCGATTACGCGGGCATCATTTCGGATGCGCTGGCCCTGCCGGTCAGGGTGCAGCGCTTCGAAACCCGCGATGCAGCGATCAAGGCACTGATCACAGGCCAGGTCGACCTGCTGGGCACTGCCAACGGCTTTGAAGCAGTTGATCGCAACATCAGACTGTCACAGCCCTACTCGGTGGATCAGCCCGTGCTGGTCACCCGGATCGGAGACACGCGCCCCCTCAACGATGGCCTGAAAGGCATGCGGCTGAGCATGGTCTATCACTATTTACCACCCGCAGAGGTCGAGGCGACGTACCCGGGTGCAACACTGAAGACCTACCCCTCGTTTCAGAACGCCATCAACGCCGTAGCCTTCAACCAGGCCGATGTCTTTCTGGGCGATACGATTTCCACCCAGTACATCATCAACAAGGGCTATCTGAACAATGTGCAAATGTCGAATTTCGGCAAGCACGAGCCCAATGGCTTCAGCTTCGCCGTCAGCAATGAAAACACACAATTGCTGGGTGTCATCAACCAGACACTGAAAGCGATTCCAGTCGATGAGCGCATCAACATTTCCAGGCGCTGGAGCACCGGCAGCGACCTGATGCTCCCCGACCAGAAGCTGCAACTGACGCAACGCGAGGAACGCTGGATCGCTCAGCACCCGACCGTGCGCGTGGTGGTCAACGAAGCGTACGCACCGCTGACCTTCTTTGACGCCAAGGGCAACTTTCGCGGCATCACCGCCGACCTGCTTGAACTGGTCCGCCTGCGCACCGGCCTCAGGTTCGACGTCAAGCGCTCGCCCAGCCTGACCGATATGCTGAACCAGGTCAGCGAGGGCCAGGCGGACCTGATCGGCGCACTGGTGTCCAGCGATGAACGAGAAGACCACCTGAGCTTCAGCCGGCCGTATATCGACAACTCATTTGTACTGGTCACCCGCAAGGACCAGGGTTCGCCCAGCTATCTGGAACAGATGGACGGCAAACGCCTGGCAATAACCCAAGGCAGCCCGATGCTGGACTGGCTGCGACGCAAATACCCCAGAGTCGTACCGCTGGAAATCGACAACCCGTTCCAGGCGCTGGACATGTTGTCACTGGGCAGAACGGAAGGCGCGGTCATTTCGCTGCTCAGCGCAGACTACTTTCTGTCTTCAGGCATCTTCGAGGAACGCCTGCAGATGACCGCCACCATCGGCGAGGACCCGGCGCTGATTTCCATGGCTACCTCACGCAATGCCACCGAGCTGAGTTCGATTCTCGACAAGGCGCTGGCAAGCATCGCGCCGCAGGATCTGGCGGCGATCAACAATCGATGGCGCGCCTATGCCCCTTCAAGCGCCAGCTGGCATGACTACGAACGCCTTATCTATCAGATTCTGATCAGTGCAGGCCTGTTGCTGCTGGGCCTGCTGGCCTGGAATGCCTGGATGCGGCGGCAGATACGTCAGCGTGAAGCGGCAGAGCGGGCGCTGGGCGACCAGTTCGAATTCATGCGCGCACTGGTTGAAGGCACGCCCCATCCGATCTACGTGCGGGATCGCGAAGGCATGCTGCGTATGTGCAATGACAGCTACCTGAGGGTCTTCTCAGCGCAACGTGAAGACATCATCGGCAAGAGCGCTACCGAAGGAGTGCTGGGCAATGCCTTCGAAGCGCGGGAATACGCTGCCGACTATCAACGGGTCATGGCCAGTAACACTGCATTGATCCTCGACCGGCCCCTGCGCATTGGCGACCGGCAGATGACCATCTACCACTGGATCCTCCCCTTTCGCGACTCTCTGGGCGAGGTGCAGGGCATCATTGGCGGCTGGATCGATATCAGCGAGCGTCGCCAGCTTATTGAAGACTTGCAGGCCGCCAAGGAACAGGCTGACGCTGCCAGCCGTGCCAAGAGCACCTTTCTTGCCACCATGAGCCATGAAATCCGTACGCCCATGAATGCAGTGATCGGAATGCTGGAGCTGGCGCTCAAACGTGCCGATCATGGCGAACTGGACCGCTCAGCCATCGAAGTCGCCTACAGCTCGGCCAACGACTTACTGGACCTGATCGGTGACATTCTCGACATTGCGCGCATTGAATCCGGCCGGCTGTCACTGAATCCAGAGCGGGCGAACCTGCGTCGACTGGTAGAGTCGGTACTGCGGGTATTCGACGGTCTGGCTCGCCAGAAGGACCTCGACCTGGTGCTGGAACTGGACAGCCGGATCAACGCCGATGTGCTGATCGACCCTCTGCGCTTCAAACAGATACTGTCCAACCTCGTAAGCAACGCCATCAAGTTCACCCCTATGGGACGGATCAAGATCGTGCTGCAGGCAGCCGAGAGCCCGGACCCGCAACTGCTGCACCTGCACATTACCGTTCAGGACAGCGGTATAGGCATCAGCGCCGAAGACCAGCAGCGTTTGTTCGAGCCCTTTGCCCAGGCCGATAACACCGGGCAGATGGCGCGCACCGGTGCCGGGCTGGGCCTGGTGATTTGCCGCAGCCTTTGCATGATGATGGGCGGCAACCTCTCGCTTGATAGCGTACCAGGCCAAGGCACCCGGATCAGTATGAACCTGGTGCTTACCACGCTTGAACCACTCACAGGCCAGCCCGTTACTACGCCACCGCTAGCCGTCGCTCACCAGACGCTACGGATCCTGATCGTCGACGACCATCCTGCCAACCGGCTGCTGCTCTGCCAGCAACTCGGTTTTCTAGGTCACCACTGCGAAATGGCCGAAAACGGCGCGCAGGGGCTTGAGCACTGGAAGACCGATACCTTTGATCTGGTGGTTGTCGTCTGCAACATGCCGGTCATGAACGGCTATGACATGACCACTGCAATCCGCGCGATTGAAGACGCAGACGGCCAGCCACGCTGTCCGGTCTGGGGCTTCACGGCCAATGCGCAGCCTGACGAGATCGAGCGCTGCCGCGCAGCAGGCATGGACGACTGCCTCTTCAAACCCATCAGCCTTTCGATGCTCAGCGAACGGCTGACAGCCGTTTCGCCGCTGGCGCGCACACCTCTGCCGTTCAGCCTCGACAGCCTCAGCAACCTGACCGGTAACCGTCCGAAAATGGTTGAACGCCTGCTTGCGCAGCTACTGCAAAGCAATCACGAGGACCGGCTGTTGCTGGCCAGACTGATACCGGAAAACAATCGCAGGAAAACCCGCGACCTGGCCACAGGATCAAAGGTGCCGCACGGATCATCAGCGCTTCAAGGGTGGTCGATGCCTGCGATGCACTTGAGCAGGCCTGCGAAGCGGACACGCCGGATGAACAGTTCCATACCTGTCAGCAGGTTGTCGAGCTGGCGATGATCGAGCTTGAGGACGCGCTGATTCTGCAGCAGGCGAAACCTGACTGAAGACGTTTCAAAGACGATGTAGCGAAGGGGAACAAGGAGACTGTCAGAAATTTTGTGTTCGGGCATAACATGTAGCTAGAGGTGCATGTATGCCGACCAAAAAGAAGTCCGCCAATGCAACAGCGAGGGAGTTGCCCTCGATTCCCC
>NZ_LKBW01000018.1 GCF_002699855.1 Pseudomonas amygdali
TTCGGTAGTTTTTTCATCGCTCCATCCTCTCAAAGGTTGGAGTCTCCGAGAAACCCGGGGCGGTTCACCCGTTGCAACTGACCACTTTGCAGCACACGCAACAGCTTGGATTGCACCGACAATGGCAGCTCACCCACCTCGTCAAGGAACAACGTACCGCCATCCGCCAGCTCGAACCTGCCGCTACGCCCATTGACCGCCCCGGAAAAAGCGCCTTTGACATGCCCGAACAATTCGCTTTCGACCAGCATTTCAGGCAGCGCGGCGCAGTTGAGGCTGATCAGCGGCTTGTGTGCCCGCGGCGAGTGCAGATGGATGGACTCGGCCACCAACTCCTTGCCGACACCGGTTTCACCCATGACCAGTACCGTCAGCGGGCTGTTGCCGACCAGTTCAATCTCCTGCTGCATACGCTGGTGAACCGCGCTCTGACCAATCAGCTCGCGAGGCGCTCGCCCTCCGGCAGCGCGCTTGTAGACCTCGGCCAACTGGCGCTGATCTTCAAAACCCCGCGCCAACTGGTTGATGCGCTCGCCCGCCATGACCGTTGCCGCGGCGAGGCTGGCGAAGGCCTGCAGGTTATCCAGATCGACGCTGCCAAAGCTGGAGGGGTCCAGCGAATCCAGGGTAATAAGCCCCCAGGGCCGCCCCTGAACAGACAGCACGCAGCCCAGGCAATCATGCACTTCCAACGCGCCATGACCGTCGACCAGCCCGTCATAAGGGTCCGGTAAATCGCAATCGGCAGCAAAGCGCAGCGGCCCGTCACTCGCAAGCAACGCCTCGAAGCGAGGATGCTCGCTGACCAGGAAGCGACGACCGAGCGCGTCCGGGCTGAGTCCGTCGACCGCCAGTGGAATCAGCACATCACCCTCAAGCCTGAGCAGTGCAGTAGCGTCGCAAGGCAGCCAGTGGCGCAGCGAGCACAGCAGACGCCGATAACGCTCTTCGTCCGGCAGTTCTCTGGACAGGTCGGACACCAACGGTATCAGCTCACGCAACAGGGGGTGGGTCATTACGACTCCAGCAGACGGCCAACAAAGGCGTCATTATGACTCGCCAGGCTGAATAAGTGGTCACCGCGATGTTTATCCAGGCTCGCCCGTTCTGGCACCGTATGTCGAACACGTTGTATCAACGAGCGAATCAGAGCTACCGCCGTTAATCAGCCCTCTGAAATGACTCATTAACTTTACAGTTTCCGTACCAGATTCCGTTATTTGATCAATCAATGAATCAATAGCGTTCATGCAATTACAGTTGCCCGACCCTTAATTTTTCTGACGCCACAGGCACGGCTGAATGATGGATATCGTTTAATTTTATTGATGTGGCGATTGTCCGGTCTTGTTCCATAGTGCGCTCACTTTTACAGGAGCAACTGTTCATGCCCGGCACTCACGGAGGAGTTCTTGAGGTTGATACACCTCTGGTTGTCGACCTCGATGGAACGCTGCTGCGTTCAGATTTGCTGTTTGAAACCGCAGTAGCTTTTATCCGAGGCCGACCACTACAGGTATTCAAGCTTTTTACCTGGCTGTTACAAGGCAAGGCGTCCCTCAAGCAAGGGCTGGCTCTGGGCACCGACATCGACATTGCGTTACTGCCCTACGATGCTGCGGTCATCGCTTATATCCAGACCAGTCGGCAGCACGGGCGCAGGGTGGTTTTGGCAACGGCCTCTCACGAAACCCTTGCCAACCAGATTGCAGCACACCTGCAAATGTTTGATCAGGTCTGGGCCTCGGACGGTAAAACCAATCTTTCTGCCCATCGCAAACGCGATTTGCTGGTCAGCCATTATGGTGAGGGCGGCTTTGATTACATCGGTAATTCCCGGGACGACCTGTGCATCTGGAAAGTCTCACGCAAGGCCATCGTCGCCAGCCCGCTCGCAGGTGTGGAGCGCGCGGCGCGGGCACAAGGAAAAGTCGAACAGGTGATCAAATCCACATCGTCCCGACGCAGTGCGTGGTACAAGGCGTTGCGCCTCCACCAATGGCTGAAAAACACACTGATTTTTGTGCCCCTGCTCGCTGCTCACCAAGTCCAGAGCACGCAATTGCTGCTCGACGGATTGCTGGCATTTTTGTGTTTCGGGCTCTGCGCATCAAGCGTTTACCTGCTCAATGACCTGCTTGATCTGGCAGATGACCGCCACCATCGAAGCAAACGCGAGCGCCCGTTCGCCAGCGGTCAGTTGTCGATCGAATCCGGCTTACTGGTGATCCCGCTGTTGCTCGCAGCAGCCTTCGCCGGCGCGGCAATCATGTTGCCATGGCAATTTGCGGCGGTGCTGGCTGCCTATTACTTGCTGACGCTGGTCTACTCGCTTTACCTCAAGCGCCACATGGCAGTGGACGTCATTGTTCTGGCGATGCTCTACACCACGCGCATCCTGGCCGGTGCAGCGGCGTTTCAGTTGCCGCTGACGTTCTGGATTCTGGCATTTTCAATGTTTCTGTTTCTCAGCCTCGCGCTGGTCAAGCGCTATGCCGAACTGCGCGACGCTAGGCTGTGCGATGTGACCGTCAAGACACGCGGCCGCGGCTACTACCCGGGCGATCTGGACATGATCGCCTCCCTGGGTGCATCGTCGGGCAATCTGGCGGTAATGGTCCTGGCGCTTTACATCCATGAGGGCGCGACGGTTGCCCTGTATCAGCATCCGCATGTGATCTGGCTGGCCTGCCCGTTGCTGTTGTTCTGGATCACCCGGATCTGGATGCTCACCCATCGCGGCCAGATGAACGAGGACCCGGTAGTTTTCGCAATCCGCGACCGGATCAGCCAGGGGATCGGTTTTCTGTTCCTGCTGGTGTTCTGGATCGCCGCATGAGCGCGCCTCTCTACTCCTGGGGGCGCTACCCGCAGGTTGCCCAGCAAGGTCATGACTGTGAGGCGGTAAATCGCTTGCCGGCGCACATCTCGGAAACACTTGCGCACCATCACACCAGCCTGCCGTTCGGCAACGGCCGTAGCTACGGCGACAGCTGTCTGGCCAGCAGTGGTCACGTACTGGACATGCGCAAGCTGGATCGCTTCATCGCCGCAGACTGGCAGAACGGCGTGGTGCAACTGGAAGCAGGCATGACCCTGTCACAACTGCTGGCGGCAGCAATCCCGCGTGGCTGGTTTCTACCGGTCACACCGGGCACGCAGTTTGTGACGATAGGCGGCGCACTTGCCAACGACGTGCACGGCAAGAATCATCATCTACGCGGCACCTTCGGCTGTCATGTCATGCGTTTCGAATTGATCCGTCATGGCGAGCCGCCGATGGTTTGTTCGGCCGTGGAAAACCCTTTTTTTTTCGCTGCCAGCATCGGCGGCCTGGGCTTGACCGGCGTTATCAGTCGGGTCGAGCTGCAATTGATGCCGATCCGTACCAGTCAGATCAACAGCACGGTGGTGCGCTTCGCCAATCTGGCAGAATTTTTTACCCTGTCGCACGAGCTGGACGCGCAGCACGAATACAGCGTGGCCTGGATTGATTGCCTGGCGCGAGGCAGTAATAGCGGCCGTGGCGTGTACATCGTCGGCGACCACGCTCGTTACGGGTCGCTAACGGTCGATGCGCCCAAGCGTCTGAGCATACCGTTCATTGCCCCGCTTTCACTGGTCAACCATCTGTCCTTGCGTGCATTCAATTCGATCTACTGGCACGCCCATCCACAACAGGCCAAGGCCCGCCGCAGCGCGTGCGAAGCGTTCTTCTACCCGCTGGATCGCATCCAGCACTGGAATCGTCTTTATGGTCGCAAAGGGTTTCAGCAATACCAGTGCGTGATCCCCGGGCATTGCGCGCCCAAGGCCATGCAACTGCTGCTCGATGCGATTGCTGCATCGGGCCGGGGTTCATTCCTTGCGGTACTCAAGCGCTGCGGCGATATCGCTTCGCCGGGGCTGCTGTCCTTCCCGATGCCGGGTACTTCGCTGGCACTGGATTTTTCGCAGACGCGCGAGCTGGCCGAAACACTGTTCCCACGCCTGGATGCCATTGTCCGTGAAGCGGGTGGACGTCTATATCCGGCAAAAGATGCACACATGACCGGGAGCGATTTCCGCCAGGCCTATCCAGCCTGGGAGCAACTTGAAGCCCTGCGTGACCCGTCCTTGATGTCCCGCTTCTGGAAACGAGTGATGCCATGAAAAAAATTCTGATCATCGGCGCGACATCAGCCATCGCCCACGCCTGTGCCCGACTCTGGGCCGCGCAGGGCTGTGATTTTTTTCTGGTGGCGCGCGACATTGAGAAGCTCGACAGCAATGCAGCCGATCTCAAGGCGCGCGGTGCCGGGCGTATCGACACACACCGACTGGACGTTACGCACTTTTCAGAGCACCCGGCGATGCTGGCCGACTGTCTGGCTGCATTGGGGCAGATCGATATCGTCCTGTTGGCTCACGGCACCCTGCCCGACCAGAAGGCCTGCGAGCAATACGCAGGCCTGGCCATACAGGAATTCATCACCAACGGTGCATCGGTTATTGCCTTGCTGACCCTGCTGGCCAGGCATTTCGAAGTGCAGCGCTGCGGCACACTGGCAGTGCTTTCCTCCGTCGCTGGTGATCGAGGACGCCCTTCCAATTACCTGTACGGCTCGGCCAAGGCTGCCGTCTCGACGTTCTGCGATGGGTTGCAGGCGCGGATGTTCAAACTCGGCGTACACGTAGTGACCATCAAGCCGGGTTTTGTCGACACGCCCATGACCCACGGCCTGCCGTTGCCTGCCTTGCTGGTTGCGCAACCGGCAGCTGTTGCGGAGCGCATCGTCAAGGGCATCGCGCGCGGGTCTACAAGCCTTTATGCGCCGGGCTTCTGGGCACGGATCATGTGGGTGATTCGCGCGATTCCACAGCCATTATTCAAAAGGCTCGACCTTTGAGCGACATGCCGCTGCTGTCAGGCTGGCGCTATCGGGCGGTGCTGCTGTCGGTCGTCTTCTCGGCACTGGGCTATCTGGGATTTTCCCTGTGGGGCGGCTGGCAGGCAGTCAGCGCAGCAACCGGCAAGGTCGGGGTGCAGGGCATTGGCTTGGTCTTGCTGATGTCGGCAATCAACTACGCGCTGCGCTTCGGACGCTGGCAGCTTTACCTTGAGGTGCTGGGGCATCCGCTTGCCTGGCGGCAAAGCCTGCGGATCTACCTGGCCGGCTTCGCCCTGACAACCACGCCCGGCAAGGCCGGCGAAGCATTGCGTGGCGTATTGCTCAGGCCGCTGGGCGTACCGTACCCACAAAGTTTTGCTGCATTTTTCAGCGAACGCCTGTCCGATCTGCTGGCCATCGTGCTGCTGACGCTGTTCGGTCTGTCGTGGTACCCGCAGGCGCAACCCATGATTTTTATCGGCCTGGCGCTGGTTCTGGCGGGGCTGCTGGTGCTGTCTCAGGGTCATTTGCTGAAGCGCATGCGAGGTGCGCTGCGCACGGAGAAGAGCACACGACTGCACAGGCTGCGGCGGCAGCTGTTCGACATCCTGCTCGCCGCCCGTCAATGCCTGCACGGGAGAGTGTTGCTGACCGCCAGCCTGCTCAGGCTGCTTGCCTGGAGCGCCGAGGCACTAGCGTTTTACTGGATGCTTGGCTGGATGGGCGCGCAGATCCCACTGACGTTTGCCGTGTTTACCTATGCACTGGCAATGCTCGCCGGAGCGTTGAGCTTCATGCCGGGTGGCCTGGGCAGTGCCGAAGCAGTGATGGTCGGGCTGCTGATGTTCAAGGGCATGCCTGGGGCCGACGCGATTGCCGCCACGCTGCTGATACGTCTGGCGACCCTGTGGTTCGCAGTGGCGATCGGTGCCGTGATGCTTTCCCGATTCAACGCTGCACCACCGGGACGTCAGTCTTGAGGCAGTAAAGCAGGCACCCGACACCTTTTGTTCACCTCACGGAGGAGCTGTTCAATGCTACCCGATTCGCGCACCTCGATTGCCATGCCCCTGTTTCTGCTGGGTGCCGCCATCGCCGCAAGTTTTCTGGCCTCCAGCGGGCCGGTGCAATGGATGGACAATGGCATGTTTCTGGCCAACGCCCGCGAAGGCCATTATTTCAGTGAGTCGCTCGGACCGCTGGAGCATCCGCTTTATCAACTGCTCAACTCGGTATTCTTCACACTGTTCGGCCCACGCGCGCTCAGCCTGCTGAATTCGTTACTCCTCGTGCCGTTGGCATGGATCGTCTATCGACTGGCGCAAAGCCTCGGCGCCGGGCCACGTCAGGCCGTACTCGCTGGCGCAGCGACGGTATTGGCGCACGGAGTGTTCTGGGTGTCGACCAAAGCCGAGGTTTATCTGCTGCACACGCTGTTCGTACTGCTGGCTTATACGCTGCAGTTCAATGACAGTAACCGTCTGACGCCGCTGAAAAAGCTGTTCATGATTGGCGTGCTGACTGGAATGGCGGCCTCGACTCATCAACTGACCTTCGTGGTCCTGCTGCCGCTGTACCTGCATCTGCTGTACCTGTATAAAGCGCGCGTTTTGATCACCCTGCCCGGCTTCATGCTCGGCTTCGCGTCGGCGGCTGTCGCGGTATTCAATGACCTGAACACCGGATTGGGCCTGCTGGATATTGCTCGACGTTACCTGACCGGTGCGTCCGCGACCATTGCGGGGCCTGAGTGGCAAGGCAGCCTGTTGCGTTTCGACGAACTCCTGGAAGAAAGGAACGCAGCCATACTGGTGCTGCTGTCACTGATAGGGCCGCAGTTGGCGGGGCTGCTGCTGTTTCCCAAGGAGAGTCGGCTGCGGTTGTTGTGGAGTGCGGCGCTGTTGAATCTGGTTTTTGCCATTTCCTATAACGTGACCGACCGTTTCACCTTTTTTCTACCCGGCGTGGCGATGCTGAGCATCATCGGCATGATTCAGCTGCGGCGGTTTTTGCCACACAATGTGACACGCAGCACCTTGCTCAATCTCTCGGTATTGTCCTCGCCGACAGTGGTTCTGTTGGCGTATTCACTTTACGCAAACGGGGTCATACATTTTCCTGAGCATAAGGAGAAGCTGCCCTATCGCGACGATATCCGTTATTTCATGGTGCCTTACCTGCGCGACCGCTCTGCCGAGCAGTTCGTGCGCGCCTATGAACAGGTCGTGCCCAACGGTGCGTTGATCATCGCCGACTGGACACCGATGGGTGCCATGCGCTCCGGGCAAGCCATCGGGCTGCTTGGCGGTCGCAGGCTGGCCATGTGCGACGACAACGTTGCCATTCGAGCGGCCTTGAACAGCAACGGCGTCTATCTGCCACGGTTGAGCTATTGCGGGACGCTTACACAGAACTACCGGCTGGAAGAACAGCCGGCAGGATATTCATTGCAGGCGAACTGATCATGAATGAACCTCTGACTCACATTCATGACACGTTCGCGCACACTCTCAAGGCTGCCAGAGCGCCTGCCCGCCGCCCAGTTTGCGGTCCAGAAAACTGGCCGCGCTGATCAACGCCAGATGGCTCAGGGCCTGCGGTGTATTACCGAGATGATGAGCATGCGCGTCGAATTCTTCGGCGTACAAGCCCAGCGGGTTGGCGTAACGCAGCAATTGTTCGAACTCCAGATGCGCCTGCTCGACCCGACCGGCACGGGCCAGACACTCGATGTACCAGAACGAACAGGCAACGAATGCGCCCTCTTCGCCTGCCAGTCCGTCATCGTGATCATCATCGTTGCGATAGCGGAATACCATCCCGTCACGCACCAGTGCTGCTTCGATGGCGTCCAGCGTCGCCAGCCACTTCGGGTCATTGGCACCGACAAAGCGTACCAGCGGCATCAGCAGCATCGAGGCATCCAGATTGCGGCTGCCCTTGTGCTGCACGAAGTGGCCCAGGTCTTCGTTCCAGAAATTCTCCCAGATGTCGTTGTGGATCTCTTCACGTACCCTGGTCCAGCGCTCGAAGGGCCCCGACAGCGAGCGCTTGAACGCCAGGCGCAGTGCCCGGTCCAGTGCAACCCAGCACATCAGCCGCGAATGCAGAAAATGCTGATCGCCACCGCGCATTTCCCAGATGCCCACATCGCGGTCGCTCCAGTGTTCGCACACGTAGTCGACCTGGCGAACGACATGCTGCCAGCCATCATGGGAAATAGCGTCTCCATACTTGTTGGCCAGGTAGACGGCGTCCATCAGTTCGCCATAGATATCCAGCTGAACCTGCTTGTAGGCCTCATTGCCGATGCTTACCGGCTGAGCACCGCCGTAGCCGGACAAATGATCGAGATTGTCTTCCGGCAATTCTGCGTGGCCATCGAGGGCATATAGAATGCCGAGTTTCTCGGTCTGTTCACAGCAGTCATCCAGTCGCCCGCGCACCCAGCTCATGAAGGCATTGGCTTCATCGGTGTACCCCAGGCGCATGAACGCATACACGGTGAATGATGCGTCACGTATCCAGGTGTAACGGTAGTCCCAGTTGCGCTCGCCGCCCTCGGTTTCCGGCAGACCGAACGTCGCGGCTGCGACAATGCCGCCATGCTTGCGCGAGGTCAGCAGCTTGAGCGCCAGCGCCGAGCGAGTGACCATTTCACGCCAGCGGCCCTTGTATTGCGATTGCCCGGCCCAGCGCCGCCAGAATTTCAGTGTGTCGTCGAAATAGCGCGAGCATTTGCCTGCGGCCACGTTCGGGTCGTCGATACCGCCAAGAATGAACTCGACGGTCTGGCCTTTATGCATGTGAAACTTGGCTACAGCGTCCTGCTGCTCCAGCTGTAGCGGCGTAGCAGCCGACAAGCGCATGCCTGGCTGCCCTTCGGCCTCGAAACAGATGTCCTGGCCATCGACGCGAGCGGTGGTTTCAGCACGGCTGTAGTCCATGCGTACCCGGCAGCGCATGCGAATGGTGGCCTCGCCAAAACGCACTTGAACCCTGCGCACGATGCGCGGCAGATCGTCCTGATCTTCACCAATCGGCATCAGGTCGGTGACTTCCACCACCGCGTCCTCGGAAATCCAGCGGGTTTGCAGGACATTGGTGTCCGGCAGGTAGATCTGCAGCCGCCTGGCGTCAGGCAAATCGGGCGCCAGCTGAAAGATACCGGCATCGGGCGTATCCAGCAGCGCGGTGAAAATCGACGGGCTGTCGAAATCCGGCCAGCAGCAGAAATCGATGCTGCCGGTGTTGGCGATCAACGCGGCGCTGCGCATATCGCCGATGATGCCGTGGTCTTCGATACGGTTTTGCGCTTCTTGGGGAAAGTCAGCCATTGCCACGGAACTCCGGATAAAGGGTCATCCCGCCGTCGATGTACAGGGTTGTGCCGTGCACATAATCCGAGGCATCGGAGGCCAGCCAGAGCACGGCATTGGCGACGTCTTCAGGCTCACCGATACGGCCATAAGGGATCAGCTTGAGCATTTCCTTCTCGGCGTCGCCCTTGCGCGCGTCGGCATTGATCGGCGTGCGAATAGCACCCGGCGCGACGCTGTTGACGCGAATTTTCAGCTCGCCGACTTCCTGAGCGATGCTGCGCATCAACAGGTCGACGCCGCCCTTGGACGCTGCGTAATTGACGTGCCCGGCCCATGGAATCAACTGATGCACCGAACTCATGTGAATGATCTTGCCCATCGCCCGTGACAAATCAGGGCGCATGCCTTGCTTGATGAACTGGCGCAACGCCGCACGGGCACAGAGAAATTGCCCGGTCAGGTTGACATTGATGACCGTGTTCCAGTCTTCCAGGCTCATGTCGACGATGGCTGCGTCTTTTTGCAGGCCCGAGTTGGCGACCAGAATGTCCAATGCGCCAAAGTGCTCGATGGTCTGCGCAAACAGGCGCTCGACGTCTGCTTCTTTCGACACGTCGGCCCCGACAGCAAGGGCGCGACCGCCCGCTGCGCGAATCTCTTCAGCCAGCTTCTCGGCAGGTTCAGCCTTGGAGTTGTAATTGATCACCACCGCCGCCCCGGCGTCCGCCAGCGCTCGCGCGGCACCCGCGCCGAGACCGGAACTGGCTCCGGTGACGATAGCGACTTGTTGCTTGAGTGAGATATGCATCGAATTTCAGCCTCGGAGTAAGCGTACTAGTGCTGACTGACGAGGCTGAAAGTAAGTTCAGTTCGGCTTAGGGTGCCGGGTTGGGCTGAGAGGTATGAATGGCTTCGATGCCGGCGATGACCTCGTCGGACAGCGTGACGGCGATGCTCTCCAGGTTGATCTTCAGTTGATCCAGTTTCGTGGCACCAATGATGTTGCTGGTCACGAACGGACGGCTGGTGACATAGGCCAGCGCCATCTGCGATGGATCCAGACCATGCTCGCGAGCCAGCGCGACATACTTGGCCGTGGCAGTGACGGCCTGCGGTTTGTTGTAGCGCTGGAAACGCTCGAACAGGGTCAGGCGGCCATCAGCCGGACGTGCACCGTCCAGGTACTTGCCGGCCAACACACCGAACGCCAGTGGCGAATAGGCCAGCAAGCCGATCTGTTCGCGAATAGCGATTTCTGCCAGACCCACTTCGAAGGTGCGGTTAAGCAGGTTATAGGGGTTCTGGATCGAGACAGCACGTGGCAGATCGAGGGTTTCGGCAAGGTGCAGAAAACGCTGAGTGCCCCATGGCGTTTCGTTGGAGAGGCCGAAGTGGCGAATCTTGCCCGCGTTGACCAGATCGCCCAGTACCGACAGGGTTTCTTCGATTTCGACAGCCTGATCATCCGGGTCGTGGGTGTAACCCAGCACGCCGAAGAAGTTGGTCTTGCGATCCGGCCAGTGCAACTGGTACAGGTCCAGGTAATCAGTATTAAGGCGCTTGAGGCTGGCTTCCAGCGCCGCAGTGATGTTCTTGCGGTCAAGCCGCGGATTGCCATCGCGGATATGATCCATGCGACCTGGACCGGCGACCTTGCTGGCCAGTACCCAGTCGTTGCGGTCACCGTACTTCTTGAAGTACTCGCCGATGATGCTTTCGGTCTTGGTGTAAGTCTCGCCACGCGGCGGCACCGGGTACATTTCTGCCGTGTCGAGGAAGTTGACCTTGGCATCCTTGGCCATACGAATCTGTTCGAATGCTTCATCCTGGGTGTTCTGCTCGCCCCAGGTCATGGTGCCCAGACAGATCGCGCTGATCGACAGATCGGTTTTGCCCAATTTACGAAATTGCATCGATGTCTCCGTTTGATTCAAAAAGATACAGCTTGAAACAGGGCTCCCATAAAACGCCGACTGGTCATTCACTGCAACACTTTTTATCTAACGATAGCCTTGCGCCTGCAGATCAAACAGCGCGGCGTAGCGCCCTGCGGCGGCGATCAGGCTGTCGTGATCACCGCGCTCCAGCACCCGCCCATGCTCCAGCACCACGATATGTTCGGCGTTGCGCACACTGGAAAAACGGTGGGAAATCAGCAGCGTCATGCGTCCCTTGGCGTACTCGCGAAAGTGCTCGAATACCGCAGCTTCTGCCCCGGCATCCAACGCGGCAGTGGGCTCATCGAGAATCAGAATATCGGCATCGCGGCGCATATAGGCGCGTGACAGCGCGATTTTCTGCCACTGCCCGCCGGACAGCTCCTGACCGCCTGCGAACCAACGCCCCAATTGTGTGGCGTAACCCTTGTCGAGCTGTTCGATAAACTGCGCTGCCATGCCTTGCGCAGCGGCTTCGCGCCAGCGGGTTTCGTCGTGAAAGGCGTGGGTATCGCCGACCCCGAGGTTTTCACCGACCAGAAACTGATAGCGGATGAAGTCCTGAAAAATCACGCCGATGCGCGACCGCAGGGCGTCTTCGTCCCAGTCCTGCAGATCGCTGCCATCCAGCAGAATGCGGCCTTGGTCGGGCTGATAAAGGCGCGTCAGCAACTTGATCAGGGTGGTCTTCCCCGAGCCGTTCTCGCCCACCAGCGCCACGCTACGACCCGGTGCAAGATGCAGATCGATGTTTTCCAATGCTGCGCGGCTGGTGCCAGGGTAAGTGAAGCTGACATTCTCGAAACGCATGCCATCGCCGGGCAGCGCACCCTGGGTCAGGCTGCCAGCAGACGGCATGACCGGCTGACCGAGGTAAATGTACAGGTCGGCCAGGTACAGCCCGTCCTCGTACAAACCACTGATCGCACTCAGGCTGCTGCTCACAGAGGCCTGCCCTTGCTTGAACAGCACCAGGTACATGGTCATCTGCCCCAGGGTAATACGCCCATGCACCGCATCGACCACCACCCAGGCGTACGCCAGATAGAACGAAGCAGTGCCCAGCAAGCCGAGCAGAAAGCCCCAGCCATCACGGCGCACGGTCAAGCGGCGGTCTTCGGCATACAAACGTTCAAAGGTGTCGCGATATCGTTTGAGCAGCAGCGGCGCGAAGCCGAACAGCTTGACCTCTTTGATGTAGCCCTCGTGGGAGAGCAGTGTTTCGATGTAGTTCTGCCGACGGGTTTCCGGAGCACGCCGGGTAAACAGGCGGAACGCGTCGCCGGAAAAATGCGCCTCGGCAAAAAACACCGGCAATGCGCCGAGCACCAGAATCAGCAACGCCCAGGGCGAGAAATGCACCAGCAGTACGGCAAAGCTGATCAGCGAAATGAGGTTTTGCAGCAATCCCAGGGATTTGGTCACCAGCGCCAGAGGCCGGGTCGAGGCTTCACGCCGGACTCGTACCAGCTTGTCGTAGAACTCCGAATCCTCGAACTGCGACAGTGACAGGGTCTGGGCCTTCTCCAGAATCAACGTATTGACCTTCTGCCCCAGCAACACCCGCAACAACGCCTGCTGCACCGACAGACCGCGTTGCGCACCGGCCAGCAGCGCCAGTACACCGGCCTCCAGCAACACATAACGCAACACCGGCCATAGAGGCGCCTCGCCAGTGCTGGCATGCAGTTGCATGGCACTGACCACCGCATCGACAATCCGCTGCCCCAACCAGGCGGCCAGCGCGGGCAGCAAGCCTGCCACCAGCGTGGCAACGATCAAACCAACGGAGAGCGCTCGGGACGTGGTCCAGACCAGATGCATGGCCCGTAAGGCCTGCTGCATGAAGGACGTGAAGCGTTTGAAAACCGGCATACGTTAACAAATCCTGAAGAGCCTTACATATAGGGGGCAGTTCACTGGAGCGCTCATCGTTATACACAAAGCCTTGAGATGACTATCGTGCCAATGCTCCGCGTTGGCATGCAGTTCGTGACGCTCTGCGTCACACATCTTCAGTCTGGTGAAACAGCAGGCGTAACCGGAGCTCAGGCCAGCATCTCGTAAGGCCTGAATCAGGTGTCGAGGCTCTAATGTGTGACGCGGAGCGTCACGAACTGCATTACCACGCGGAGCGTGGTAACGATAATCGATGTGTGATCGCTTATTCCGGACTTACCCTCACTTCGGTGCGCGCTGTACGCATCGTTCGCGGCGGTCGTCGACGCGTTCGGCGAACCAGGCGGTGGTCAGGTTGCGGGTGATTTTCGGGCTTTTCAGGGTGATGCCGGGCAGGATGGCTCTTGGCAAGGGCTTGCCTGCTGCCTTGTCCGCCAGTGCAAACACCTTGCTGTACAGATCGGTCTCTTCGAACTCCAGGGTATCGCCCTGCTTGAGCTGGTTCCATATCTGTGACTTGTTCATGCCCAGCCGGTCAGCCAGGGTTCGCACTGCCAGCTCGGTGGAGCCTGGCGAGGTGGAGTCGAAACGAATCAGATCGCCATCAAGCGCCAGCTCGATGCCGGTCGCACGACTCACCGCGTTCTGAAACGCGGCATTGCGACTGGCGTACCAACCGGCATTGAAATCGGCAAAGCGGTACAGGGACTGGGTGTAGTTCACCGGGTAACCCAGTAGATGAGCGATGCCGAAATACATGCCGCCACGGCGAGTAAAGACTTCGCGTCGGATCGAGCCATCCACCGTGTAGGGATAATCTTCCGCATGCTTCTCGGCAAAGGCGATGCTGACCTGCATCGGGCCGCCGGTCTTGACCGGGTTGAAATTGCCGAACAGTGTCTGGCCCAGCGGTACCATGCCGATGAAATCATCAAAGATCGCGCTGAGGTCTTTCTCTGTGCGGGCTGAATCGAGCCGCTTGCCATAGGTCTTGCCGTCTGGTGAACGTACGCGCAATGCAGTGGCTATCAACGCATTGGGGATATGCAAGCGCGCCGCGCGGCGGTTTATTTCGGCACGGGCAATGCGGCCCATGTCCGGCACCGCAGGATCGACCTGAAAGGTTGACTCCTGTTCGGTCACAGCCAATACCGAGCACAGGTTTTCGGTGGTCATCGGAATTTTCTGCGCGGCAAATGCGGCATGGATATCCGTTGCCCACGCCTGCCGATCCGTAACAGTGGCAGGCATCAGGCGCACGATCTGCGCACGCGCCTGTTCCGGGCTCAGTTCAGGTTCCTGCACACGCTGGGTGCCACAACCTGCCAGCACCAGCAGCCCGACGCTCAGCATGAGCGATTTGCTTAGCCTTCGATTCAATCCATGACTCCTGCCACTTTCGCGCTTTACCGCACGGTTCACTTCAGAAGGCTTTAAAACACCGACCAGTCGATCCTCGCGCTGAGTTTTTCCAACGCAGCCATACCGACAAGGGAATTGCCCGCCGCGTTCAACTCCGGAGACCACACACAGACCGAAGCGCGCTCCGGCACAATCGCAACGATACCACCCCCTACTCCGCTCTTGCCTGGCAGGCCAACGCGATAGGCAAAGTTACCGGCTTCGTCGTAAAGCCCGCTGGTGGCCATGATCGAATTGACCTGAGTGGCCTGGCGTGCGGTGAGTATCTGCTCGCCACTGTGAGTGCAGAAGCCCTGATTGGCCAGAAAACCGAACGCCTTGGCCAGATCAATGCAATTCATGCTCAGCGCACAATGGTGGAAATAGCTGCGCAGCACGTCTTCCACATCGCCATGAAAATTGTCGAATGACTTCATCAGATAGGCCGCTGCGGCGTTGCGCGAACGGTGCTGGTATTCGGATTCCGCAACTTTGGAATCGGAGGTGATCGCCCGGTTGCCGCACAGGCGTCGAACGAAGTCACGCATTGACAGCGACGGCGCCGCAAACCGTGCCTGATTGATGTCGCAGATCACCAGCGCGCCGGCGTTGATGAAGGGGTTGCGCGGCCTGCCCCGTTCGAATTCCAGCTGCACCAGCGAGTTGAACGGCTGGCCGGAGGGCTCGTGCCCCAGGCGCTGCCAGATGTCCTCACCGGAGTGCCCGATGGCCTGCACCAGGCTGAACACCTTGGAAATACTCTGTATCGAAAACTGCGTTTCGGCATCACCGGCGCTGAACACCTGGCCGTCGTTGCCGTACACCGCAATGCCCAGTTGATCAGGCCGCACCCCGCCCAGTGCCGGAATGTAATCGGCCACCTTGCCCTGACCAAGCAAGGGTCTTACTTCATCGAGGATTTCGTTCAGCAGGTCTTGCATGTGTGCGCCCCTTGTTTTGGCTGCGCACACTACACCAACCCCAGGCACCTCGCATCACTGTGTTGCAGGCTCAGTCCCGGTAATCGGTGCCGCTACGCTCCAGCTCGCGGATCAGCGCATTCCAGTGTCGGGCGACACCCGGACCATTACCGTCCTTGATGGCCTTGGCCTGCTCTTCCACTTTGGCGATGACCTCCCGGGGCGGAAACACCAGCTCTGCGTTGCCGGCAGACTGCGCTGCAATCTGGATATTGCAGGCGTACTCGAGGGCATGCAGCTGCTGGAATGCGTGCTCTACACTCACCCCGCCGGTGAGCAAGCCGTGATTGCGCAGGATCATCACGCTCTTGTCACCCAGGTCCGCGACCAGTCGTTCACGCTCGCTCAGGTCCAGCGCAATGCCTTCGTAACCGTGATAGGCCACGCGCCCGGAGAAGGCAATGGAGTGCTGGGAAATCGGCAGCAGCCCGTCCTTTTGCGCCGACACTGCGATACCGTCACGGGTGTGGGTGTGCAGCACCGCTTGCAGGTCATGGCGCGCAGCGTGAATGGCACTGTGAATCACGTAACCGGCGTAGTTGATACCCAGCCCTGTCGGGTCATCGACAATCGTGCCGTCGATGTCGACCTTGACCAGATTGGATGCGGTGATTTCATCGAACAACAGGCCAAACGCGTTGATCAGAAAGTGCTCGTCCGGCCCCGGTACCCGCGCCGAGAAGTGTGTATAGATATGGTCGGTCCAGCGCTTGAGCGCGGCCAGCCGATAGGCCGCCGCCAACTTGACCCGGACTTCCCATTCCTGCGGCGAAACCCTGTCACGCACACTGCCGCCACCCGACGGCGTAGTACCTGGCTGGAGTGGCAAAGCGCTGACGTTGCTCATAATGTTGCTCCTTGGTGACTGCTGACTGGCCAGCCAGACTAGGCGCATTACAAATCAATTAAAAATCACATTTACTTCTAAGCTAATTATAAAAAATAAGAATATTAAGAACGACTGGTGTACAGGCTTCCCAAGCGTATCAGGCGGTCTATTCATATTCGTTAGGTTATTTAAATAAATTTTTATATAGCGATATGCTCCATAAAATTCCGTTTCCGTTTTGGAGCCATGCATGTCAAAACCTGCCCCCTTTCTACCCTGTTTCAGCCGTCTGGCAGCGGCCATCGGGCTTTGTGCCGCGCTACTGACCGGAACGCTGATTGCGCCCGCCAGCGCACAGGCTGAAGGCGAAATTCGCATCGCCGAGCAGTTCGGCATCGTCTACCTGCTGCTCAACGTGGTGCGCGATCAACAATTGATCGAGAAACACGGCAAGGAAGACGGCCTGGAGATCAAGGTGGACTGGACCCAACTGTCCGGAGGTTCGGCGGTCAACGATGCGCTGCTGTCGGGCTCCATCGATGTTGCCGGTGCCGGGGTTGGCCCGTTGCTGACCATCTGGGACCGCACCAAGGACAGGCAGAACGTCAAGGCGGTCGCATCGCTGGGCAACTTCCCCTATTTCCTGGTGAGCAATAATCCCAACGTCAAAACCATCGCCGACTTCACCGATGGTATGACCCCCGAAGGTTGGACGCAACCTTTGGAGGCGTCATGGGTAAATATACAGTGCAGGCAAAACTCGCAGCCGTGAAAGAATATTGTG
>NZ_LKBW01000019.1 GCF_002699855.1 Pseudomonas amygdali
CAATATTCTTTCACGGCTGCGAGTTTTGCCTGCACTGTATATTTACCCATGACGCCTCCAAAGGTTGCGTCCAACCTTCGGGGGTCATACCAGAACGTGCGGAACGATAATCTCAACTATCGTGTTCTGGACGCTTTCAACTATCGTGCGGCGCTCCGCGTCGCATGCCGTTCTGGACGCTCTGCGTCCGGTCTTGAATACGCCATCGCCGTCACGCTTTCGCGAACAGGCTCGCCTGACATTCCGTGCATGGTCTGCCGCGCAGTGGGCAGTAAGTCGCAGGGACCTGTGTTGGCGAACATGCTCGCGAAAGCGTGACGGCTGATGAATCATTGAGCGGATTTGTGATCCAGCGCTGCGTAGAAATTAGCGCTCTGTTGCAGATATTTCGAGGTGTAGGTCTGAGTATAGGTCTGAGTATAGGTCTGAGCAGCGTGGGCTTTTTTGTCAGTTACATCGACACTGGCACTGGCAGGAAGCGCAACGCTTGCGGAAACAGCCGATGCAGCAATGATGGAGAAAAGATTGAAATTCATGTCGGTCACCCCTCGTTATCCGGTTAGCGTTTGCTTGAAGTGTTAGCCGTCTTGGCCGTGACTCAAACTTACGCCCGAGGGTGGTTCAGCAGAAATCTTTTGTAGCACTAACCCATATCATCAAGAATGATGACGGCTCCAGCCCTTGTATCTAGAGGGCTGGAGCTGGAAAGGCTTACTTGTCAGTCAGAAAACGCAGATAAGAAGGTGAATCTGCATCAAATTTCTGCACAGTTTCACCGATCTTCCCGCTCTGCGGATCACGGCGCACGGTCACGATCTGGTTGCTCTTCTGATTGGCGAACAGCATGTACTTGCCAGTCGGGTCAAAGGCGAACTCGCGTGGCTCCTTGCCTTCCAGGGAACAGCGCTGAATTTCTTCCAGCTTGCCGCTGGCCTGATCGATCCGGAATACCACGACCTGATTCGCGTCACCACGATTGGTCACATAGAGAAACTTGCCGTCCGGTGAGGTGTGCAAGGCACCGCCACCGTTTTTCTCCTGCACGCCTTTGTTCTTCATATCAACCAGTTGGGTCTGCTTGAAGACGCCGTCATGGTAGTCAAACACCGCGACCTGCGCCGTCATTTCCAGCACCAGCCAGGCATGCTTGCCATCAGCACTGAACAGGGTGTGACGTGGTCCGGAGCCACCCGGCAATTGCACGGTCGGCTCCTTGGCTGGCTGCAGTGGCTTGGCCTGGCTCGCGTCGTAGCGATACACAAACAGCTTGTCAGCGCCCAAGTCAGCGCTCACTACGTACTTGTCATCCGGGGTCGGCACGGCCAGATGCACATGGGACGACATCTGCCGCTCACTGTTGACCTTGCTTCCGGGCCCCAGCGGCAAGACCTGAACGGCCTCGCTCAACCTACCGTCCTTGCCCACTGGCACCACTGTCAGCGCGCCGCCCGGTTCAGGGTTTACTGCGTAGTTGGCAACGAACAGGTAGCGGCCGTCATAACTCAGGCTGGAGTGCGTCGGTTCTTCACCGCGGCTTTGAACCTGATTGATCGGCGTGATCTGACGGGTTTTCGGGTCGATTGCAAAGCTGCTGACCTTACCGACCACATCTTTTTGCCCTGGGCCGTTTTCATTGACCGCGAACAGATAACGCTGGTCTCTGGACACTGTCAGCCACGAGGGGTTTTCGGTTTTGACCACTTGCAGCGGCTTGGCATCGATCATCCCGGTTTCGCTGTTGAAGGCAAAACGATAGATCCCTTCACTCTTGCCTTGTGTGTAGGAACCTATCAGCAATTCAGTATCGGGCATGGCTTGGGCCTGCAGGGTAAACGCGCTCATGGCACTGGCAATCGCCAGCCACGGCAGAAATTTATGGGGCATGGGGGCATCCCTTTTTGTCGAAATTATTGATGCCTGTTACGGCACTGTCGGGTCTATGACAGCGCCAGCCCGCATTTACTCAATCCTGCGCAGAATCATCTTCATCGGAGGGGATAAAGGCATCCAGGCAGATGATCCGGTGATCGGCGTTGCCGTCATTGATCACCCAGCTTTGCAGGGATTCATCAAAGGTCGCGGCGTCGACTTGGGCTTTGCTGAAGCGCCATACCTTGCGCTCGCGGCCGTCCATGCATTCGACGTTCAGTTCATCGCCCAGAGAGAAATCCCAAGCGTGCAGACCGTCGATTTCCAGCATGGTAGTGGCTTCAAGGGCAGCAAGCAGTGTGGTGGGTGTGGTAGTCATGAAATTCATCCGGCCAGCAAAAGCGCGAATGATAGGGCAAAAGACAGGCGTAGATACAGTCGGAGCGTAAGTAGAGCCGTACCAGCGCCGAGCGCTGGCACGGTGAGCAATCAAACAGGGACTGCGCTTACAGCTTGCCGATGCCGCCCGGCTGAAACACCGGCTCGCTCGGTGCCAAACCGTTGACCAGCGGCTTGCCGAACTCGGCCTGACTGATCTCGAAACGATCGCCCGGCTGGGTGCGCACGCCATCGGCAAACGACAGTGTCGCGGTGCCGAAGAAATGCACATGCACGTCACCGGGCCTGAGGAACTGTGCGTACTTGAAGTGATGGTATTCAAGGTTTTCCAGGCTGTGGCACATGTTCGCTTCGCCACTGAGGAACTCTTTTTCCCACAGCACCTTGCCGTCGCGCCAGACCCGACTGGTGCCCGACAGGCTTTGCGGCAAGTCGCCCACGCGCAACTCCGGACCGAACGAACAGGCGCGCAGTTTCGAATGCGCCAGATACAGGTAGTTGCGACGTTCCATGACGTGGTCGGAGTATTCATTACCAATGGCGAAGCCCAGACGATAAGGCTTGCGGTCATGACCGATCACATACAGGCCGCTCAGCTCGGGCTCTTCCCCGCCATCTTCGGCAAAGGGCGGCAGTGAAAACGAACGGCCGGGGCGCACGACAATGCTGCCATCACCCTTGTAGAACCACTCTGGCTGAACACCGGCCTGCCCCGCAGCCGGCTTACCGCCTTCGACGCCCCATTTGAAGATACGCATGGTGTCGGTCATCGAAGCTTCGTCGCCGGACTGCTGGTGCATCTTGTCGCGTGCCGACGCACTGCCCAGATGGGTCAGCCCGGTGCCGCTGACCAGCAGGTGCGCCGGATCAGGATGGTCGAGCGGCGGCAGGATCCGCAACGCCTCAAGCAACTGCGAATAGTCGTGCGTCTCGCCAACGCCACGCTGCTCGACCTGGTGCGCCAGAGCCGAACCCGCCTCGATTGCCGCCAGCGCCAGCTCGCGAACACTTTCGACACCCTGGACCTCACGTACCTGATCACCGTCGACCAGACCGACCCGGCGCTGACCGTCGCTCAGTTCAAACTGTACTAACCGCATGAAATTCTCCTTCCAGATAATGGGCCGCTGAAAACCTATCTCGCCTTGGCACTCGCCGCGAAGTCGGACACTGGCAGCACATGCTTGCGCTCCAGCACGTGATAGACGATGCCGGTCAGCAGCAGCCCGAAGACCATGACGCCCGACAGAAAATAGAGGCCCGATGCCAGGCTGCCGGTGATTTCCTTCAACGCACCGATCACGAACGGCCCGATGTAGCCGCCCAGGTTGCCGACCGAATTGATCAGCGCGATACCGGCTGCGGCACTGGCACCGGCAAAGAACCGCCCTGGCAATGTCCAGAACACCGCCGTGCAGGAGAACAGCGCAAACGCCACGACACACAATGCAGCCAGCTGCGCCACCGGCAGGGTCAGCCAGGCGCTGCAGAACAGGCCGATGGCACCCAGCACATACAGCACGGCCAGATGCCCGTAACGGTCGTTGAGGCGGTCGGAACTGCGCGGCACGATCAGCAGGCCAATGATGCCGAAAATGTAAGGCACCGAAGACACAAAGCCGGTGGTCAGGTCACTGCCACCGAACTGTTTGATCAGCGTCGGCAGCCACAGGCCCAGACCGTAGATACTCAACGTCACCGGCAGGTAGAACAGCGCCAGCAGCAGCACACGCTTGTCTTTCAAGGCATGCAAGGGATTGCCGTGGCGAGTCTGGCCGTATTCTTCCAGGTCCTTTTTCAGCTCACCGGTCAGCCAGTCTTTCTCGGTCTGGTCCATCCATTTGACCTGTTGCGGACCGTCCGGCAACCAGCGCAGCACCGGCCAGGTCAACAGAATCGCTGGCGTGCCGATGACGATGAACAGCCATTGCCAGCCATGCAGGCCGAGTATGCCGTCCATGCCCAGCAAACCACCGGACACCGGCCCGGTGATCATCATGGCGATGGGTTGCGAGAGGATGAAAAGGCCAAGGATCTTGCCGCGATGGCGCACCGGAAACCACTGGGTGATGTAGTACAGCACACCGGGAAAGAAGCCCGCCTCGGCAGCACCGAGCAGAAAACGCATCACATAGAAGCTGTGCGGCCCTTGGACGAAGGCCATGCCGATGGTGATCGCGCCCCAGGTGATCATGATTCGTGCGAACCAGCGGCGTGCGCCAAAACGCTCGAGCATCAGGTTGCTGGGGATTTCAAACAGGAAGTAGAAGATGAAAAACAGCCCGGCACCCAGCCCGTAGGCCGCGTCGCCGATACCGATGTCGGCGCCCATGTGCAGCTTGGCAAAGCCCACGGCAGAGCGGTCCACATAAGCGATCAGGTAAAGCAGGATAAGAAATGGAATCAGTTTGAACGTAATGCGGCGTATAAGCCGCAGTTCCTGGCTCATGTAGGCGGTCTCCCATTGTTTTTGTTATGGAACCTGCGGGGATCACCTCTGTGACTGGGTGCCGAATGAAGCTGCACATATGCCAGGATGATCCCTCGTCTACGATTGACTATATAGTAATACTATTTGAACTGACAACTCTTCCAATACGCGTTTTTTAGGCTTACCTTAGCCAGCAGCATCGCCATTAAGTCTTACAATAAGAGAGCCGATCATGTCTGACTCCGATAAAAAACCGACCCTCCGTTCTGCCCAGTGGTTTGGCACCGCTGACAAGAATGGCTTCATGTACCGTAGCTGGATGAAGAATCAGGGTATTGCCGACCATCAGTTCCAGGGCAAACCGATCATCGGCATTTGCAATACCTGGTCGGAGTTGACCCCCTGCAACGCGCATTTCCGGCAGATCGCCGAACACGTCAAACGTGGCGTGATCGAAGCAGGCGGCTGGCCGGTCGAGTTTCCGGTGTTTTCCAACGGTGAATCCAACCTGCGCCCTACCGCAATGTTCACTCGCAACCTGGCGAGCATGGACGTTGAAGAAGCGATTCGCGGCAACCCCATCGATGGCGTCGTGCTGCTGACTGGCTGTGACAAAACCACGCCTGCCCTGCTGATGGGTGCCGCCAGTTGCGACATCCCTGCCATCGTCGTGACTGGCGGACCGATGCTCAACGGCAAGCATCAGGGCAAGGACATCGGCGCCGGCACCATCGTCTGGCAGATGCATGAGTCCTACAAGGCCGGCACCATCAGCCTGGATGAATTCCTGTCCGCCGAAGCCGGCATGTCTCGCTCGGCAGGCACCTGCAACACAATGGGCACAGCCTCGACCATGGCCTGCATGGCCGAAGCGCTGGGCACTTCATTGCCACACAACGCCGCCATTCCTGCGGTGGATTCGCGACGTTACGTGCTGGCCCACATGTCCGGCATGCGTGCGGTGGACATGGTTCGTGAAGACCTGCGCCTGTCAAAGATTCTCACCAAGGCCGCATTCGAAAACGCCATCCGGGTCAATGCGGCCATTGGCGGTTCGACCAACGCCGTTATTCACCTGAAGGCGATTGCCGGGCGCATCGGCGTCGACCTGGACCTGGACGACTGGTCGCGCATGGGCCGCGGTATGCCGACCATCGTCGACCTGCAACCCTCAGGGCGCTTCCTGATGGAAGAGTTTTACTACGCCGGTGGCCTGCCTGCCGTGCTGCGGCGCATGAACGAAGCCAATTTGCTGCCCAATCCGGACGCACTTACGGTCAATGGTAAAAGCATTGGCGAAAACACCTGCAATTCACCGATCTATGGCGAGGACCAGGTAATCCGTGCGCTGGACAATCCGATTCGCGCCGATGGCGGTATCTGCGTATTGCGCGGCAACCTCGCCCCCCTCGGCGCAGTGCTCAAACCGTCTGCCGCCACGCCAGCACTGATGCAGCATCGGGGCCGGGCGGTGGTGTTCGAGAACTTTGAAATGTACAAGGCGCGGATCAACGATCCGGATCTGGACATCGACGCCACGTCGGTCATGGTCCTCAAGAACTCTGGCCCCAAGGGTTATCCCGGCATGGCCGAGGTCGGCAACATGGGCTTGCCAGCCAAGCTGCTGGCGCAGGGCGTGACTGACATGGTGCGTATTTCCGATGCACGTATGAGCGGCACGGCCTACGGCACAGTGGTTTTGCATGTGGCACCGGAAGCCGCAGCCGGCGGTCCGCTGGCGGTGGTCAAGGAAGGCGACTGGATCGAGCTGGACTGCGCTGGCGGACGTCTGCATCTGGACATCCCGGAAGCCGAACTGGCGGCACGCCTCGCCGATTGGCAGGCACCGCAGCAGCTGTTACTCGGTGGCTATCGCCAACTGTACGTGGACCGTGTGATGCAGGCGGATCAAGGCTGTGACTTCGACTTTCTGGTCGGTTGCAGAGGTTCAGAAGTGCCTCGCCACTCGCACTAAAAGAAGCGGCGGTCCCTTGTTCTGGCGACCGCCGTCACTGTTGTGCGATGGTATGATGCCCAGCAATCACTGCCAGGACCCAATTGCGCTCTCATGGATTATCGAAAGCCTTCCGACCGAAAAAGCATGCACGCGCGCATTGTCCAGGAACTGGGCATGCAAATCGTATCCGGCCGTTTCAAGCCCGACGAAAAGCTGCCTGCCGAAGCGCTGCTCTGTGAGGAGTACGCCGTCAGCCGCCCGGTACTGCGCGAAGCCACACGGGTTCTGGTCGCCAAGGGGCTGGTGTACTCGCGGCCGCGTGTCGGCACGGTGGTCAAGGCCCGACGCGAATGGCACCTGCTGGACCCGGATGTGCTGCACTGGTTGATGCAAAGTTCGCCACAGAATGAATTCTTCAACCTGCTGACCAGTGTGCGCGCAGTCATCGAACCGGCTGTTGCAGCACTGGCTGCGCAACATGCCACGGACGCAGAAATCGAGTCGATTCACGAAGCCTACCTGCGCATGGAGGCCGCACCGACCCCGGAAGACCTGCTGCAACCCGATCTCGACTTCCACAGCCGCATCGCCGATGCCACCCATAACGACCTGCTGGCGCACTTGTGCAACATGCTGTCGCTGGCGTTGCGTGAAGCGCTCAAATACTCCAACAAACGCCCCAACCTGCACGAACTGGCCATGCCCCGCCACAAGGCAATCCTCACCGCCATCCAGAACCGCGACGCGCTGGGCGCACGCCATGCTTCGCTGGTGCAACTGGACGATGCGCGCAATGCGCTGAGTGTGGTGCTGGGTGGCGGTTGATTGGCTCGACTGAGTCGATAACTCGTTGAGCCTGTGTATTCGCCGTGTTTATTAGAGACGCAAGTCATATTGAAGCGTAAGTCATCATTCCAACGTGCCGCGTGGGAATGCCGTTCTGGAAGCTCTGCATTCTGTCCCAAGTAAGCGGCGCGATACGAATTAATGACGCAGAGCGTCACGAACTGCATGCCAACGCCGGAGCATTGGCACGATAGTTAAAAGGACCCGGAGTTACAGGCCGCCACGGCCTTAATGCGAAAACAACGAATTGCCCACCTTCCCCGCCATCTTCTCCGGCTTGATCAGAAACCGTGCCAGCGCGGGCAGCAGCCACAGTGCGCCGAACATGTTCCACAGCAGCATGAAGGTCAGCATCAGGCCCATGTCGGCCTGAAACTTGATTGCCGAGAAGATCCAGGTGCACACACCAATGGCCAGGCAAAGGCCAGTAAACAGCACGGCCTTACCGGTGGACTTCAGGGTTTCGTAATAGGCTTGCTGCAGCGGCAGACCGGCGCGCAGGAAGCTTTCCAGGCGGCTGTAGATGTAGATGCCGTAATCGACACCAATCCCCACTCCCAACGCCACAACCGGCAGGGTCGCGACCTTGACGCCGATGCCCATGAACGCCATCAGCGCGTTACCCAGCACCGAGGTCAGCACCAGCGGCAGGACGATGCACAGGGTCGCGGCCCATGAGCGGAAAGTGATCATGCACATGGCTGCCACGCAGAGGTAGACCAGCACCAGAATGACCAGCTCGGACTGCTTGATGACCTCGTTGGTCGCGGCCTCGATCCCGGCATTGCCTGCAGCCAGCAGGAACTGCAGGTCCGGCGTGTCGTTCTCTTTGGCGAAGTCCTGGACGGCATGTACGGCACGGTCCAGGGTTTCGGCTTTATGGTCGTTGAGGAATACCAGCAGCGGGGCCAGGGAACAGTCGGTGTTGTACAAACCATCAGCGCGGGCGATGGAGTTGTTCAGCACGTCTTTGTTGCGCGACAGGCTTTCCCACTTCAGGTTGCCCTCGTTCATGCCCTTGATGACCTGCTTGGAAACGGTCACCAGCGAAATGGCTGACTGCACGCCTTGGGTGTTTTCCATCTTCCAGGCCAGTTCGTTGATCGCTGACATAGTCGAATACGCCGAGCAGCCCTCGGGGGCTGTCTTGACCATGACCACCAGCACATCGGAACTGGTCGAGTAGTGATTAATGATGAACGCGTTGTCCTTGTTATAGCGCGAGTCGGGGCGCAGCTCAGGGGCGCCCTGGTCCAGATCACCGATCTTCAGGTTCTGGCTGTACCAGAGCCCGCAACCGAAGGCCAGCAACGCCAACACAATCGACACCGGCGCGACTTTGGCACTGGCAAAGTTCGACAGCAGTCGCCAGAAAGGATGCTCGCAGACCGCATCCTGCTTGCTACGGCTCACCGCCCGTTTGCTGATACCCACGTAGGAAATGGCTACGGGCAACAGAATCAGGTTGGTGAACACGATCACCGCAACGCCTATGGACGCGCCGATGGCCAGTTCGCGGATCACGCCGATGTCGATGATCAGCAAAGTAATGAACCCGACGGCATCAGCCAGAATGGCGATCATGCCCGGCAGAAACAGCTGACGAAACGTGCGACGCGCAGCAGTCAGAGCGTTTTCGGCCTCGCTGGATTGCAGGGCGATACCGTTGATTTTCTGCACGCCGTGAGAGATGCCGATAGCAAAAATCAGAAACGGCACCAGCATCGAATACGGGTCAATACCGAAGCCGACGACGTGCATCAGCCCCAGTTGCCAGATCACCGCAATGAGCGTGGTGCTCAGAACCGCCACGGTACTGCGGATACAACGGGTGAACCAGATCAGCAATACCAGAGTGATCAGAAACGCGATGCCAAAGAACATCACCACCATGAACAGACCGTCAATCAAGTCGCCGACTTTCTTGGCGAAACCGACGATATGAATCTTGATATGGGGGTTTTGTACCTGGTATTTGTCGCGGATCTTCTCTTCAAGCTGATGAGAGAATTGCTGGTAGTCCAGCGCCAGCAACTTGCCCTGATCGGCCGGGTCCGGGTAAGACTCCTGCAGCGGAACCTCAATGATGCTCGACCTGAAATCGTTGGCGACCAGTCGCCCGACCTGCCCGGACTTGAGCACGTTGTTGCGTAACTGATCCAGACTGGCGTCCGAGCCGTTGTAACTCTGCGGTATGACTTCGCCCCCTGCAAACCCCTCTTCCGTCACTTCGGTCCAGCGCACGCTGGGGCTCCAGAGCGATTTGAGACCGGAGCGGTCCACACCGGGAATGTAAAACACCTCGTCACTGATCTGGCGCAGGGTCTCCATGTACTCTTTGGAGAAAATATCGCCATCCACCGCCTCGACAGAGATGCGCACGGTATTGCCCAGGTTCGCCAGATCGTTGCGGTGCTTCATCATGTTCTGAATGAACGGATGAGACAGCGGGATCATTTTTTCGAAACTGGTGGAGGGCCGAACCTGCGTGGCCTGCCAGAACAGAAAAATACTCGCCAGCAGACAAAGGATAATCACCGCAGGGCGATGATTGAAAATCAGGCGTTCAAGGAAGGTTGCCTTTTCGTCCGAGTGTTGCGTGTGTTGAACAGTGCTCATGCCGGAATGTCCCCGCCCTGAAAGGTCTTATTGTTGGGTCGTATCGGCGCCCGTCGGCGAGGTGACGCGCACGCCGCCTTGTCCTACCAGAATCAGATTGCCTTGAAGGTTGCCGGTGACCCCGGCCAGCGAGATGCGATCGGGCCGATTGAACACCTCGAACGTTTCGCCATCATCATTGCTGCGCATGACGCTACCGCCGTTACCGACCAGCACCAGCGAACCATCGGCCAGCAATGTGGCGCTGGCCAGACCGAACTCGACCGGGCCGCGTGCGTCCTTCAGTTCAATGGGCTGCCAGCTGTCACCAAAATCGCTGGAACGAAACAGATTGCCGCGCAAACCATAAGCCAGCAGCGTAGAAGGCTGGGCCGTGCCAATCACGCCAAATAGCGAACCTTGATAGGGGCCTTCGAGTTTCTCCCAGGTCTGCCCATGGTCACTTGAACGAAACATGCTGCCCGCCTCGCCGACAATGAACAGGCCTGCGTCTTTCACCTGAGCAATGCTGTTCAGGTGATACTGGTCTTCGTTGTCCAGCCGCTCGCTGACATCTTCCCAATGCTGACCGCCATCAACGGTGCTCAACAGCACACCGTAAGCGCCCACGGCAAAACCGGTGTCGAGGTCCTTGAACCAGACGTCCAGCAGTGGCGCCTCGCGCTTCAAGTCCTCGAACTGCTTGCTCCAGCTCTTGCCACCATCGTTACTGGCCAGTATCTGTGCGTCATGACCCACCGCCCAGCCATGCTGTTCATCCACGAAAAACACAGCCGTCAACAGCTGGCGGGTCGGCACGCGAGCCTGGCTCCAGGTCTTGCCTTGATCATCGGAGAACAGAATATGCCCATGATCACCCACCACGACCAGCCGTGCGCCGGCATGGGCGACGTCCAGCAACAAACCGCGTGAGGCTCTGGCCGATTCGACAGCATAAACAGCCTTGTCTGCAGCAGCGGCTGATGTCGATGCAGAGTCGGACCCGGCCGTTGCAGGGACGGCAAAAGAACATGAAGTAAAAATCGCCAGGGGCAGGCCCGCGTATAACCGGATGCGTCGATGGAAAGGGGCACGCATGAACTTCTCCGCTCTTATTATCAGGTGGCTGCTATCGACTGCGGGTATCAACCGACTCGTATTGACCCGGACGTCCACAGCCGTCCGGCTTTACCTGTGTGGAAGACCGTTCATCCTAGGCAGCTTTGCAAATGCCTGACAATCGACATGTCGTTATCTTTTGTTAAGCGCACGAATGTGATTGATGGATCATCACGATGGTTAATCGCGCAGCTTCCCCAGACGCCTGTCAGTGAATACCCCGGCGACGCAATGCGGCGGGTTTGAAGGCATTTACGCTGGGCACAGGCTGGGAGAAATCACTGGTGCCGGGCTCCTGATTGTCCAGGTTCTGTACGTGGTAACGGCGTGCCTGCAAGTCATGGAAAACGTCCAGTGCAGACCAGGTGGTCGGTAGCTCGTAATAGTTTTTCAGGTACGCCATGGAGACCCGCCACAATTGCCCTCTGCCGTCATATTGATCGACAACTGCGGCCTGCCAGCTGTCTTCATCCAGGTACAGCGTGCGCCGGGAGTAGACGTGCCGCGCGGTAGGTTTGAGCCTGCCCTCCACCACCCATACACGATGCAACTCATGGCGTGTATAAGCCGGGTTGAGGTGGCCGACCTGCAATAACTGTCGGTAGGTAATATCAGGGCTGGATATCCGGTAGTTATTGTAAGGAATATAAATTTCGCGTTTGCCCAGCAACGTCCACTCGTAACGGTCCGGCGAACCATTGAACATGTCGGTATCATCTGCGGTACGCAACCCCTTGAGGCCGGGATCGGCATATCGTAAGCCAGACTCGGCGCCCGTCTCACCCGACGTTGCGCAGCACTGTAAGCCCACGCTTGCCGAGGCTCCTGCACCTGATCAAGTGTTTCATGGACCAGCACGGCGGAACCGGCCATGCGGGTCGGGCACTGGATAAACGACAGGTAATAAAACAGCACATTATCCAGACTGGCAAAACTGCCCGCGGGGTCATAAAAGCGGAACAGCACTTTCTGACGCGAGGTGTTTAATTTGAAACTGCCGTCACGCTGTATGGCGACCTCCGAAGTCCCTCGCACCACGTAATGACCGCGATAGCGGGCAATATGATTCCACACAGCCTGAATACCCTTTTCCGGAACAGGAAATGGAATGCCGCCATAGGCATCGATAAAACCGTTACCGCCACCGATCAACCGGGCGTTTTGTGCATTATGCCGTGTATTATCGTACACCCATTGCGGTGCCGACCCGGAACGTCGGGTGGTGTATATCGGCATCTGATAACTATCAGGCCAGGTTTCGAACATCGCCACCTGCCCAGGTGTCAGGTAGCTGCGATAGTGCTGCATATTGGCGTGCGTAATAGTGAACAAGGGCTTGTCTGCGGCATACGGGTCGACATGCCGCTTACCTGAGCCCTTGTATCCAGGCGGAGGCCGAGTGATTCCGCCGCGCCATGGCGGGATGGTCCCTGCTGCGTTACCCGCCACCTCGCCTCCCAGCGGTGTCAGGCGGTTTCTGAGCAGCGTAGCGTCAGCTGCCAGACTGGTGTTGAGCGCGAGCAGCATCGCCAGCGCGAACCCCGGCAGTTGTTTCATGAGCATGTGGGCTCTCCTTGCGTGGCCTGTCCGGGACAAGTGTCCTAACTCAGGCCGATAGTATTTGCGATGTAAACGAGGTGTCGTGAGAGACGAATAAACTTACCGTCCGTTCATAAAGACTTATTAAACGGATGAACCCGTCAATGTAATTATTGATCCCGCGAACACTGTGGAGGTCAGGCAAGAGTCTGTAGGAAACTTCCTAAACTTACGATACTTTACAAGATGACCGACACAGCAGGCACCCAGAGTTGTCCGCAGTAATGCAACGCGAATGCCAATAAGCGTCAACATACAGATCAACATAGAGAGCCGGTACAGATCAGTTCATTAACGGACCTTCTGTATCGCCAGAATTAAAAACACGAGCACAGCCTGTTTGATTGTCAGACATAGCATCAAAATAGTAACCGGTTGATGCCGGTCATTGCGGACTCGATAAACGTTCGGTAACAGCGAGGGTGTTACGTGTATTGGACAAGTAACACTTATTGAGAATAAGCAGCGTTCAGTCGATGACCACGTGGGGCAGGAACCGGCTGGTGTCCTTGGTGATCAGACTGTCGTCTTCGCGAATGCCGATTCCGGAGGCAAGGTCGCCGATGACCCAGGAGCCGATCAGCGTGTAGCTGTCACCGAATCGCGGCAGCGGCGAGTACGCCTGCAAAATATAAGGCGCATCAGTGTAAGGCCCATCGACTGAAATCACCTGATCGCCAGGCGTGCGCATTTCAATGTTGGCACCTTCACGGGAAAAGTAGGGTTTGCGTACCCAGCCCTTGGGAACCGGTCTGCTCGGGTCCTGATCGACGCGCGAAGGCAGCAGGTTCGGATGGCCCTCATTGAACTGCCACAACAACGGCAGAATTCCCTTGTTGCTGAGAATCGACTTCCAGGCAGGTTCAACGAACTGAGTGCCACTGGCTGGAACGTGCTGGCCAAACTCCTCGTGAAAGATATGTTCCCAGGCGTGAAGCTTGAACAGCCGCTCGATCCAGCGTCCGTCCAGGTCGACAAAGCGGCCCTCGACACTGAGCCCGATGTCCTCGATATCGATATGCCGGGCATCAATGCCCACGTGCGCAGCCATGCGCCGCAGAAAGTCGGTAGTACCACGGTCCTCGACAGAGCCGGACATCGCCGAAAAGTAGAACGGGCTCGCCCCCGGAAACTCGGCAAACGCCCGAACAAGATCCTCGGCAATCGAATTGAACTGGCTGGCATGCGCGGGCAGAACACCGCGCGCCATCTGCTCGTCCAGCCAGAGCAACTGGAACGCACCTGCCTCCATCAGACTGGTGGGCGTATCAGCATTGATTTCGTACATCTTTGCCGGGCCCGTGCCGTCGTAGGCAAAGTCGAAGCGCCCGTAAAGGTGTGGATGCCCCTGTTTCCATGACGCGCGGATCACATCAAAGAACGCTTCCGGAATCGCCAGGCGGTGCAACAACTCTTCGCTGTCCACCACCCGCGCGACTGCATCCAGACACATCTGGTGAAGTTCCTGGGTAGGCACTTCAAGGTCGCGGGTAATCTGCTGCTCGGTGAACAGATAATACCCGCGCTCATCCCAATAGCGCTCGCCGTCGATGGTGTGAAAGTTGAACCCTTCACGTTCCGCCGTTGCGCGCCAGTCCGGGCGTTCCTCGATACTGATCTTTTTCATGGCCCGGACCGTCAGCCTCCGAAACTGCTGCTGCCACCGCTGCTCTTGCCGCCCCAGCCACTGCGTGCCGAGGCCTGGCTGCCGAAGCCGCCGCGCGAGATAGTCGACGACACCGAGGACGAGCCGGAGCCCGAACTGCCCAGGTTACGCCCCAGTGTGCTCTTGCCATAGCTGCGATCCGGACTGGATTGCGCCTGGGTCGAACGGCCAAAGGTTTTGCCGCGATCAATCTGACTTGGCAAGGACGAGCTGTAGTAACCGCCGCGGTCATCGCGCGTCTGGTAGATAGGTTGCGAGTAATAGCGATTGTTGCCGAAGCCATTGCTGAGCAGATTACCGATCAGCAGACCGGCCAACAGCCCGGTGGTGCCGCTCATGCCTGCGGGAGCGGACTGGGCGACTTCCTGATTGGCCCGGTCCAGCGCCTCTTTGGGCACACGCCCGGAAAAACCCAGCTCAAAGCCGCCGAGTTTCGGCATGTACTTGCCATCCGAAGTGACCTGGCAATAATCCGGTACAAAGTCCGCGTCGCAAGACACCTTGTCATCATAGGTCGGCGCGATGCGGCGATGGTCGGACAGCGCCTGCATGTAGGCATCCGAACAGACATTTACCGGCACTTTGGCATCAACGCACTCCTGCACCGAACTGAAGTTGGCCTGCGCGTTGAAAGTATCCTTGTCTTGCGACGGGCCACACCCGGCAAGGGCCAGCGGAAGCGTGCTGGCAAGTACCAGCTTTACTGAACTGCGTCTCATCGTGAGTCTCCTTGTTCAAGGCTGCCGTCAGACCGAAGGGGTCATGCAGGCTGCGTTGAGAAGACCGACGCTGATTGCGACGCTGGCCGAGTAAATGGCGGCAGCCATTTCGCCCTTGGCAATACGTGTCGACAGGCCCTTGAGCACCAGGCTGGTAACACCGAACGCCAGCAGTTGCACAACGGCTGCAATCACCACCCAGACGATCACATCCAGAATGCTGATGCTGTAACTGATGATGTTGCTGGCTGGCAGTGCAAAACCGATCAGCGAACCGCCCAACGCCAACGCGGCAGCACTGTTGTTCTCGCGGATCAGCGCAAATTCCTTGTGCGGCGTGATCCTGCTGTAGATGAACTGGAACAGGGCGAACAGAATGGCCGCAACCAGAATGTACATGACGAAGCCAATCACGGCAGGGGCATTGAGCGACATACGCAGCGCGTCGATCATGAAGATTTCCTTGTCAAAGAACGTTGATATCAGTGGATTGCAGCGTTATGCCAACGGCCGTGGTGAGGGTAATGCTGCCCTCTTCGTCTTCCTCGACGGAAAACAGCAGAAACTCGCGGCGGTTGATCAGCCCCGTTTCGCGGGCATACAGCATGCTCAGGTGTTTGACGCGATACGCAGCATCAGGGCTGACAATGTCCTCATCCAGTGGCGTCAGCTCGGTCTGGCCGGGCGACGTGCCCCATTGCCGTTCGAATACCTCGCCATCGTGTTCATAGGTGGGCAGGCCGATCTTCGACGACGGACCGGTCAGGCGCAGCAACTCATCCTTGCTGGTGATCGGCTCGGCGCTGTAGTAACCGAACAGAATAATGTCCTGCACGTCTTCCGGATTGGGGCCGTTGCTGACCACCTGCAGGAAGTAGTCCTCGTTATCCAGGTAGAAGCGATGCAACGCTATCGACTGGCCCAGATCTACGCGCCCCACGGCCCAGACCTTTTCATCGTCTGGGACAACCACTTGCGAATGCCCGTCGAGCAACAGCTTCAACGAGCTGTCCAGACATAACATGCGACCGGACGCCAACCCTAACGGGCTGACCGTGCTGACGGATTGCACGCCATCACGACCTGATGCCTTGGGTGCTTCCAGCCCCATGGCACGTTTGAACCAACTCATAGTGCAGTTCCCTTGAAGTCGACTGGAGCCGGTATGGACATGTCTTTAACCGGAATAAACACACTGTTCAAAAGACTGGCTCACTTCTGCGCCAGCAATGCCTTGGAATGCATCAGCCACGCTACACAAATACCCGCCAGTGCGCCGGCAATATGTGATTCAAACGATATGCCAGCTACCGGGACAAAGCCGAAAACCAGTCCGCTGTAGCCCGCCAGTACCAACAGCGCGACCAGCACGCTGGCGATACTGCGCTGATACCATGCCTGCGCAAGCAGGTAAGCCCACAAACCAAAAATCAGACCGCTCGCACCGACATGGATATTGCTGCGACCGAAGCTCCAGACCAGCAGCCCGCCCAGCAGACAGACCAGCCCGGCGACCCACGCATAACGCCTGACACCCTCGGTGGCGACCAGCCAGCTCAGCACAATGAACGGCAGCAGGTTGCTGAGCAAGTGCTGAATCGAACCGTGCAGAAAAGGCGCAAACACAATGCCGCGCAACCCGGTCGCATTGCGCGGAATGATACCGAAATGAATCAGGCTGAACCGCCCCGGGTTTCTCGGAGACTCCAACCTTTGAGAGGATGGAGCGATGAAAAAACTACCGAA
>NZ_LKBW01000020.1 GCF_002699855.1 Pseudomonas amygdali
GCTGCGAGTTTTGCCTGCACTGTATATTTACCCATGACGCCTCCAAAGGTTGCGTCCAACCTTCGGGGGTCATACCAGAGCGTGAGGAACGATAGTCTCAACTCCGTGCCGAAGCTCTGCGTCGATCTGCACGGACAATCCGATTATCGTGCGACGCTCCGCGTCGTCATGCCGTTCTGGACGCTCCGCGTCCTCTTGGCGACGCAGAGCGTCGTGAANTAATCTCAACTTCGTGCTGACGTCCCGCGTCGGTGTTTACGGATAATTCAACTATCGTGCAGCCCTGTCGCTCTCACTAATTAGTAGGCGGGACTGCTCAGTTCCAGCGCCCTGGCGCATTCCTTCAGTGAGCGCCGCTGGGTGTCGGCATACAGGTCCAGTTCGTTGAGCGTCCCGCGTCCCAGTGCCTGCTCGAAATCCTGCTGATTCGAATTCGTCGCGTAGTGCGCCTGTGCGTTATCGCCCAGGTTGGACTGGAAAATGCCCGCCGCACTGACCGGCAAAAAGTCTTCGTACACCAGTGGCTCGAAGCGCACGTGACCTGCGTCGACAAGCTGTTCCAGACTGCCTGATGCATGCTCGGCAATACCTGATTCGGTCGGGAAATAGCGGAAGTAGGCCAGGCCCTGCCTGCGCATTTCAGCGTGGCTGTCCGGAAACGCCTCGAACGTGTTTTCCAGCAGTTCGGCATAGCGCAGGGCATTCGCCTCATTGGGGAACTCACCCAGCGCGTCGCGGGCCTTGTTCAGCAGCCGGTCATACAGCTCGCGACCTTTGGGGGTCAGTGCAGCGCCACGCTGTTCGATCTCGCCGAAGCGTGCCGAGTGGCTGCCCGACTGACCAATGAACGTAATGGGTTCTTCAAGCGCCTTGAAGCTGGTCTGGCGCAACAGAATCGGACACTGGCGACGCGGTGGCCCTTCAACCACGGCCTTGGGCGTGATGCCTTTGCCGGGCATGCCGCTTTGCACCGCATCGATGTCAAGCGTGCGCGGGGTGAGGTGGTTGATGTGCGGGCCACGAAACGCCACCACATCAGCGATCAGGCGATGCTGGACGTTGAGCTTCTGGTACTCGTCAAGCGAGACCGTCGCCGTGTTATGCCAGCGAAAGGTTTCCAGCGCCTGCTGAATGAACTCGGCAGCGTCGGGCTCGCTCAACCCGCCGTCTGTCTCATGCTTGTCGATCAACGCCAGGGCACCGGGCGTGAAGATTCTGCGCTTGGCCAGCACCTGACTGGCAAACTCGCGCAGGCTGTCACTCTCGATCAGTTCCAGGCGCAGCAGTGAGGTAAACACCCGAAACGGGCTGACCTGCAACGCCTGTTCATGCACGGCACGAAACGCTGTGGAGTGAACCGGCACACCGGCTTCGGTCAGGTCGTAATAACCGACCGGCTGCATGCCCATCACCGCAAACAGGCGGGCGAGGGTGGCCAGTTCCTCAGCCGTACCGACGCGGATCGCGCCGTGGCGTTCCATGTCCAGCCGCTGGATCTCGCCGGTCTGGCGCAGGCTGTTCAGCACCTGGCTGTCGCGGCTCATGACCTGCGCATTGACCTCGCTGACCAGCCCCATCAGCGTGCCGTACAGCGGCACTTCGTGCTGGTACATCTGCGACATGGCGCGAGAAAAGCCCGCGCGGATCTGGTCCGGGTCGGCAAAGCGTGCAGTGCTCATCAGGATGGTTTCTCCGTACGTGTTCAAGCCAGCGCTGACAGGCAACGCTCGAAAATATCCAGCCCTTCGTGCAGAACATCGGGCTCGATGGTCAGCGGGATCAGCAGGCGGATGATGTGCCGCGACTTGCCGCTGGGCATCAACAACAGGCCAGCGTCCCTCGCTGAGGCCAATAGGTCGGCAAGCTGCCGGGTCCCTGGCTCGCCATCCGCTGTGATCAGTTCGATACCGCGCATGCAGCCTACGCCGGTCAGCCTGCCCAGGTACGGCGACAGCTTGCCTGCCTGCCAAGCGTTGTAGCGCGAGACAATGGCGTTTTCCTGCTGCTCACCCCAGGTGGACAAATTGGCATCAGTCATTTGTGCCAGCGAGGCCAGGCCCGCAGCGCAGCCAATCGGGTTGCCGGAATAGGTGCCGCCGAGCCCGCCCTTGGGCAGGTTGTCGAGCAAATGCTTGCGACCGACCACGGCGCCCAGCGGAATGCCGCCTGCGATGCTCTTGCCCAGCAGAATAAGGTCCGGCTCGATGCCCAGGCGGCTGAACGCAAAGCGCTGCCCGGTACGGCCGAAACCGGACTGAATTTCGTCGGCGATCAACACGATGCCATGTTCATCGCAGAACGCTCGCAGCGCCTGAGCAAAATCCGCCTCCATGGCCAGAAAGCCGCCTTCACCCTGCACCGGTTCAAAGATGATGCAGGCGACATCGTTGACATCGATCTCTACGCTGAACAGTCGCTCCAGTGCCTTTAGCGCCTGCTCGGTGGTCACGCCGTTGTCCTTGCTGGGAAACGGAATGTGAAACACCGGGCCGGGCAGCACGCCGACTTTCTGTTTATAGGGCGCCACCTTGCCATTGAGGTTCAGGGTTGCCAGTGTTCGGCCGTGAAAGCCGCCATCGAAGGCAATCACAGCCGTGCGGCCCGTCGCGCCACGTACGATCTTCAAGGCGTTTTCCGCCGCTTCCGCACCGCTGTTGGTGAGCATGCCGCTGAGCGGGTAACTCACCGGTACGAACTCCGTCAGTTGCCGCATGAAGCGGATATACGGATCGTGAGGCGTAGCGTTGAAGCAATAGTGGGTCAGCTTTGCCGCCTGATCCTGAATGGCCGTGACCACCTGAGGGTTGCAATGCCCCAGATTGAGCACCCCGATGCCGCCGACAAAGTCGATATAGCGCTTGCCGGTGGTGCCCCATACTTCGGCATTGCGGCCGTGGGACAACGTTATGCTGTGGACAAACGAAATGGATTCGCTGATGTGTTCGCTCATCGGCCTGGACCTGACTCCGGGGGATCATGATGGCCTTATCCAAACAAACATCGGGCAACGCTCGCAAACGAAATAAAATCACCGGGTCATTCCAATAATTCCCGATGTGGCCGCTTTCGTTGCTGTTAATGGCAGGCAGTTCATTCCTAAAAGGAATCATGTTTTTCAAAAACGTCGTTTGTGGGCCAGCCCCGAGTGGATCAATACTGGGTTCATCAGTGATTTCCACCGTTTCCATGACAGGAGAATCAACATGGTTGCCGAGTTATTAGCACGTCTGGGCGTGGCGAACAGTGCCCACACACAAGGAGACTATCCGGTTTACACCCCGATTGATGGCAGCCAGATTGCCTCGGTCACGCTTGAAGGCAAGGAGCAGGTCGTGGCGCGCATCGACAGCGCCCGCAGCGCGTTTCTGAAGTGGCGCACAGTACCGGCACCGCGGCGTGGCGAGCTGGTGCGGATCTTTGGTGAAGTGCTGCGCGAGCACAAGGCTGACCTGGGCGAACTGGTGTCGGTCGAAGCAGGCAAGATCACTCAGGAAGGCCTGGGTGAAGTCCAGGAAATGATCGACATCTGCGACTTCGCCGTCGGCCTGTCGCGCCAACTATATGGCCTGACCATCGCCTCCGAACGTCCCGGCCACCACATGCGTGAAACCTGGCACCCGCTGGGCGTGGTCGGTGTGATCAGCGCGTTCAACTTCCCGGTTGCAGTCTGGGCCTGGAACACCACGCTGGCGCTGGTCTGCGGCAACCCGGTGATCTGGAAGCCTTCGGAAAAAACTCCGCTGACCGCCTTGGCCTGCCAGGCGCTGTTCGACAAGGCGCTGAAGATTTTCGGCGATGCACCCGCAGCGCTCGCGCAGTTGGTGATCGGTGATCGTGACGCCGGTGAAGCGCTGGTCGATGACCCGCGCGTGCCACTGATCAGCGCCACCGGCAGCACCCGCATGGGCCGCGAAGTCGGTCCGCGTGTTGCTGCCCGTTTCGGGCGCAGCATTCTGGAGCTGGGCGGCAACAACGCGATGATTCTGGCCCCCAGCGCGGATCTGGACCTGGCCGTGCGCGGCATTCTGTTCAGCGCCGTGGGCACTGCCGGTCAGCGCTGCACCACGCTGCGTCGTCTGATTGTGCATCGCTCGATCAAGGACGAAGTGGTTTCCCGGGTTAAAGCGGCCTACGCCAAGGTGCGTGTCGGTGATCCTCGTGAAGGTAATCTGATCGGTCCGCTGATTGACCAGCAAGCATTTTCGGCCATGCAGAATGCGCTGACCAAGGCGCGCGACGAGGGCGGTCAGGTGTTCGGTGGCGAGCGTCAGTTGCAGGACAAATACCCGAACGGCTACTACGTCACGCCGGCCATTGCCGAAATGCCTGGCCAGAGCGAAGTCGTGCGTCACGAAACCTTCGCGCCGATTCTCTACGTGCTGGCTTACGACGACTTCGAAGAGGCCTTGCGCCTGAACAACGAAGTGCCGCAGGGCCTGTCGTCGTGCATTTTCACTACCGACCTGCGTGAGGCCGAGGCTTTCCAGAGTGCCGCGGGCAGCGATTGCGGTATTGCCAACGTCAATATCGGCACCAGCGGTGCGGAAATCGGCGGGGCATTTGGTGGCGAGAAGGAAACCGGTGGGGGGCGCGAGTCCGGCTCCGATTCGTGGCGCGCCTACATGCGCCGGCAGACTAATACCGTCAACTACTCCCGCGAGTTGCCGCTGGCTCAGGGCATCGTTTTCGACTGATGTGAACCGGGCGCTTATTGCCGACATTGCTGGAGCTTTTCGATGGTGCAGTTTGCTGAAGGCTGTCTGTGGGAACAATTGACTCCGCAACGTCCGGTCAGTCCGGCCTTGATTGGGGACCGAAGCGCCGACGTGTGCATCATCGGCGCAGGTTTCACCGGTTTGTCGGCGGCGTTGCGGTTGCTGGAAGGCGGCAAATCGGTGTGCGTGGTGGAAGCTCATCAGGTTGGTCATGGCGGCTCCGGGCGCAACGTCGGTCTGGTGAGTGCAGGCACCTGGGTGGCACCCGATGAACTGGACAAGGTATTGGGCAGTGTCGAGGCCAGCCGCCTCAATAGTGCATTGGGCGCGGCTCCGGCGCTGGTGTTTTCGACTATCGACAAGTACCGCATCGAGTGTCAGGACACCCGCACCGGCAACCTGCACATGGCCCACAATGCAAAAGGACTGGCTGATCTGCGCAGCCGTGCCGAGCAGTGGCAGCGGCGCGGTGCCAGGGTCGAACTGCTGACCGGAAAACCCTGTGAAGATGCCTGTGGCACCGACAAGGTCAGCGGGGCATTGCTCGATCACCGTGCCGGTACGGTGAACCCGATGGCGTATGTGTCAGGCATGGCGCTCAATGTTGTGGCGCTGGGCGGTCAGTTGTTTGGCGAGTCTCCCGTCAACGGGCTGCAACGCACTGCCGATGGCTGGAAAGTGTCCACCGCCGCGGGCAGTGTGCGCGCCGAGAAGGTCATCATTGCCTCCAACGCCTACACCGAAGGTGAGTGGACCGACGTCAAGGATCACATCTTCGCAGGCTACTACTATCAGGTCGCTTCACAGCCGCTCAGCGGCAGCGAGCAGGCGGGCATTCTGCGTGGCGGGCAGGGCTCCTGGGACACGCGCACGGTGCTCAGCAGTATTCGTCGCGATGCCCACGGGCGACTGGTGCTGGGCAGCCTTGGCAACGCTGGCAATTATCCGCTGTGGTTTATTCGTCAGTGGGCTGATCGCATCCAGCAGCACTACTTTCCCCAGTTGGGTCGGGTTGAGTGGCAGAGCACCTGGACTGGCCGAATCGGTTTCACGCCCGACCATTTGCTGCGTCTGTTCGAGCCTGCGCCCGGCTTGCTGGCCGCGACCGGTTTCAATGGCCGCGGCGTAACCACCGGAACGCTGGTGGGCAAGTGCTTTGCTGATTACCTGCTGAGCAACGACGCAACTGCGCTGCCGGTGAGCTTTTCCAGCAGCAAAAAGGTCTCGGCCAATGGCCTGCGTACGCTGGCTTACGACGCCGGTTTCACGCTGTATCACGCTGGCCAGTGCTTACGCGTGGTGCTCTGAGCCGACTGGCTTTCAAGCCATTCTGCTTTTGATTCGCAGCTCCGCACACAGCCCGCCCTGCGCTGAATTACGCAGGTGCAGGCTGCTTTCCAGTTTGCGCACGATCATATCGACGATCGCCAGCCCCAGCCCAGCGCCATTGCTGTGGCCCTGACTGTAGAAGCGTTCAAAAAGGCGTGCTTTCTGTTTCTCGTCGATACCCGGCCCTGCGTCTTCGACTGACAAGTACGCGCTGCCGTCTTCCTGGCGGTTGAGCATCACGCGAATCTCGCTGGCCGGCGGGGCGAAGTTGAGCGCGTTGGTCAGCAGATTCTGCAGTGCGATGGTGATGGCTGATGGGTCGCTGTGGATCACGCAGTCATCGCCCGCCTCGAACACCAGATCGACACGCTTCTCCAGTGCCAGCGGCGTGAGCTCGGCCATTTCCTCGCGCACCAAAGTGTTCAGTTCAAAGGTTTGTAACTGGCTGACTTCAAGGCGCGGCTCAAGTCGGGCCATCGTCAGCAACTGGCTGGCCAGACGGGCAGCACGGTCGACGCCGTGCACGAGAAAATTCAGTGCCTCCAGACGCTGTTCCGGGGTTTCAGCCTGGCGGGCGTTCTGTGCGTGGATGCGCAGAATGGTCAGCGGTGTACGCAGTTCGTGGGCGGCGTCGGCGATAAACCGCCGCTCGCGCTCCAGCACGCTTTCGATCTGGGTCAGCAGACGGTTGAGCGCGTGTTGCATGGGTTCGAGCTCTTTGGGCAGCGGTGTTATATCAAGCGGCTCAAGGCTTTCGGCATCGCGTTGGCGAATGACCCTGGCCATCGACTGCAACGGGCGCAGGCCCCAGCCGATCGCCAGCCAGATCGCGACCACCAGCAGCGGCACGCCGATCAGCGTCGGCCACAAGGTGTGGCTGACAATGCGCTGAATCAGGTCCTGACGCACATCGTCGCGCTCACCGACCCAGATCAGGAAACCCTGCTGCGGGTCGGCCAGGAGGAAGCCGCACCACTCATGCCCGTTCTCGACCAGATCATGCGAGCCTTCTTCTGCGGGAGGCGCACTGAGCAGCGGCGCTTCGGCCGAACGCACCAAAAGCTCGCCCGACGTGCGCCAGACCTGAAACGTCAGCCGGGTTTCGTACGGATGGGCAACGCCACTGGTGCCGACCCGGCTCATGGCCTGATCGAACGCCTGATAAAGCTTGTCCAGATCCTGCTCACCCGCAGCGCGCTGGCGCAGCACACCCTGCAACAGGCGCGCGCTCTGGGCCAATTGCGCATCGTAGACTTCTTCGATTTCGTGATGGCTGTCGCGCAGCGCGAGCAGGCTTATCGCCAGGTTGCCGAGCAGCAACAGCACCAGCACCGGGACCAGAATGCGCGCGCGTACCGAGGTCATGCCTTGAGCTCCAGCAGGTAGCCGACGCCGCGCACGGTGCGGATCAGTTCGGTGGACAGTTTCTTGCGCAGGTTGTGAATCAACACTTCCAGAGTGTTGCTTTCGACCTTGTCCTGCCAGCCATACAGGGTATTGGACAAGCGCTCGCGGGTGACCACCTTGCCGGGGCGGATCATCAATTGGTGCAGCAGTTGATATTCCATTGGCGTCATCGGCACTTCGCTGCCCTGAAAACTGACCTGCTGCGAAGCCGGGTCGAGGCTGATGCCGGCGTGTTCCAGCAACGGCTGCGCACGTCCCTGGCTGCGCCTGAGCAAAGCTCGGACCCGGGCTTTGAGTTCATCGACGTCGAACGGCTTGATCAGGTAGTCGTCTGCACCGGCGTCCAGACCGGCAATACGGTCGGCGGTGCCGTCGCGCGCGGTCAGGATCAGCACCGGCAGGGCAAGCTCTTCGGCGCGCAACTGGCGCAGCAGATCGAAACCATCCATGCGCGGCAGGCCGAGGTCGAGCAGCAACAGGTCGAAGGGTTCGCTGCGCAGGGCGTGCAGCGCGCTCAGCCCGTCTTCCAGCCAGTCCAGCGTGTAGCCCTCGGTGTTCAGGGCCACACGGATGCCTTGGCCAATCGCACGATCATCCTCGACAAGAAGCAGGCGCATAGGGTTGTGACCAATGAATAGGGTGAGAAGGGCGCCATCATGCCGTCAGCAGGCAGCGTCGCGAAGTGCCGTGTGTCCGGGAAGATGTTACGAGCTGTTGCGTATTAAGCTTTTCCTAAGACTGGTTTCGCACAGTAGCGGCTCCTTAACTGCCTGTGAGTATCTGTCATGCGTAAAGTCCTGCTGGTTTCCCTGTTGCTGGCCAGCCCGCTGGCCCTTGCCGGTCCGCAATGCACCACCGCTGAAAAGTCCCAATGGCAGGATCAGGCCAAATTCCAGGAGCAGCTCAAGGCTCAGGGTTACGAGATCAGCAAGTTCAAAGTGACTGACGGCAACTGCTACGAGATTTACGGCTTCGACAAGGACAAGCGCAAGGTCGAGATCTATCACGATCCGGTCACTGGTAAAGCGGTCAAGACCGAGATCAAGTAATGAACCGGGTTTCCCTGCGCCTGTGGGACCCGCTGGTCAGACTGTTTCATATCTCGATCGCGGGTGTTTTCGTTGCCAATTACTTCTTCAATGAGGCGGGTGACGACTGGCACGTCTGGCTGGGCTATTACGCGGTTGCCTGGCTGGCGGTGCGAGTGGTGTGGGGATTCATCGGACCAGCCAGCGCGCGCTGGAGCGATTTCTGGCCGAGCCCGGCGCGCCTGCGTGCGCATGTCCGGTCGCTGATCAACCGGCAGCCGGTACACAGGCTCGGTCATTCTCCGCTCGGTGCGCTGGTCATGGTACTCATGATGGCGCTGATCTTCGGCATGGGCCTGACCGGCTTCCTGATGGAGGAAGTCGATGCCTTGTGGGGTGCTGACTGGCCTTTGCAGGCTCATGAAATTCTCGCCAATATATTGTGTGCCCTGGTAGTGCTGCACATGGCCGCGGCCATCTTCGAAAGCTTTCAAGTGCGTGACAACCTGCCCTTGTCGATGCTGACAGGCAAACGACGTCCGTTACCTGAAGATCGCCATCGCTGAAACCACCTCCTTGCCCTTCATCACAGTGATGCCTCCTGATGCGTGTTATTTCCCAAAACCTGACTGCATGGAGCGCAGGCCTGATTGTTGTAGTGATTTTTCTCAGTGCATGGCTAAGCCATCCACAGCACCGGATATCTGCCTTTGTCGTGAGCACCGCACCGGTCGATGCTGAAAGTGTGGCACCCAAGGCATCCTACATTTCGCGTTTTGCGTCTTCTGATCTGGACGATTTCGTGCATTCGTCAGCCGTGACGGCATTGCCTGGCGGCGACCTCATGTCGTTATGGTTCGCCGGTTCTCGCGAAGGCGCGGGAGACGTTGAAATACGTACCTCGCGGTTCGATGCGTCCAACGGTGAATGGGGCGGCGAGCAGGTCCTGGCGACCCGGGCGTCCACTCAGTCAGGTACTGGCAAATACATCCGCAAACTGGGCAACCCGGTGATCGCGCTGGCTCCGGACAATCGCCTGTGGCTGTTCTACGTGTCAGTCTCGGTCGGCGGCTGGGCGGGCAGTACCGTCAATGCCATGGTGTCCAGCGATATGGGGGCCAGTTGGTCGCCGCCGTGGCAGCTGGTGACATCGCCGTTTTTGAACATCAGCACGCTGGTACGTGGCGCCGGTGTTTCATACCGACGGCTCGATCGGCCTGCCGGTCTACCACGAGTTTCTCGGCAAGTTTGCCGAATACCTGTATCTGAGCGCAGATGGCGAAGTCATCGACAAGTTTCGCATCAGCCGCGGTAAAAATTCCCTGCAGCCCACCGTCGTACCGTTGGACGGCCAACGCGCCGTAGCCTTGCTGCGTTATGCCGGCGAGACGTTTCACCGGGTACTGGCCAGCCGTACCGAAGACGGCGGTCAGACCTGGAGCGAGCCGCAACCGCTGACACCCAGCAACCCCAACTCGTCGCTGGCCGCCGTCGGCGTACCGGGTAAGGGCTTGCTGGTGGCGTTGAATGATCTGCGCGAAGGTCGCTTCAAGCTCAGCCTGTACAGCACCGACGAGCAGATGAAGGTCTGGCGGCCGCTGCCGGATCTGGACAAGTCACCCGATCCGCTGGGTACACCGTTTGCCCTGGAAGCCTACAAGGCTGCCATCGGCGAAGGCTTTCGCGCTTCCAGCGGCGCACGTCGCCAACCGATGGAAGCCGAGTTTCTGAGCAATCTGGACCAGCGTGTCTGTTCCGCGCAGGGGTGTGATTTCGAATACGAATACCCGTACTTCATCCGCAGCCCGGACGGCCTGTATCACCTGGTCTACTCGTGGAATAACACCTTCATCAAACACGTCAGCTTCAACGAGGCCTGGCTGGCGGAGCAACTTTTATGATCGCTTTGGGATTGGCTCATCTGGCGTTTGCCTGGACCCTGTTTGTGCTATTGGCTCCGCTGACCGCATCGTTATGGTGGCGCTGTGGCCTGCTGGCAGCGACCTCGCTGTTGAGCGTTATTTCATTCGACGGTTTGTCGATGGCGTCGTACGCTCGCAGCCTGACCGACGATCTGGCAATCAGCAGTTTGGTGGTGCTGGGCTGGCTGACCTTGCAGCGATTGGGTGTGCTCAGACCGATGGCAGTGTCCCGGCGATGGGTGATGCTGCTGGTGTTCGCTGTGCTGGCGCTGACGTTGTATCCGGCCACGCTGGGTCTGACTTACTTCGACCCCTACCGCTGGGGTTACAATCCGCGACCGATGATCATTATTGTCGCCGTTATCGCGTTGGGGCTGGTCTTGATGCGTAATGCGCTGGCTGTGGTGATGCTGGCTGCTGCGACGCTGGCATTCACATTTCGTATCAAACCGTCGGAAAATTATTGGGATTACCTGATTGACCCGCTTCTCGCCCTGTACTGCTGCGGGGCTTTGCTGAGCCTGGGCATCCGTTTTGTTTATCGCCGGGCAACGGAGTCGCGCCGTTCGGCCACTCTGTCTGCTGGCAATGTCTAGAGGAATGACGATGAGTTGGTTGCAATCGCGACGCCTGCACTATTGGCTGAGCGCGGTCATATTGGTATTCCTGCTGTCGGCGTTACTGAGGGGGGTGTTTTTCTTCGGATTTTCTGGCGTCGAGCCGGGCGCCCTGTTTACCCATGGCGAGGTTGCGCAGACGCTGGGTATCGGCGTGCGTTTCGACCTGCGTCTGGCGCTGCTGATACTGCTGCCGGTCGCAGTGTTGCTCTGGTTGCCGCGCTGGAACATGGTCAGCCAGCCGGTCTTGCGCTGGCTGGCGCGAGGCTATCTGATTGTTGCGCTGGCTGTTCTGACGATGATTCATATCGTCGACTTTGGTCATTACGCCTATCTCGGGGTCAGGCTCAACGCCAGCGTGATGCGCTATCTGGAGGATGCGCAGATTTCCCGGGACATGCTCTGGCAGACCTATCCGGTGCTGTGGATCACTGCCGGCTGGTTGCTGACCGTTGCAGCGCTTGGCTTGGCGCTGCTCAGGCTTGAACGTGTCACTCTGGACCGCCAGGCCCGGCCGCTCAATCGCTGGTCCGTGGTCTGGGGTTCGGCACTGGTGGTCTGTGCGACCTTTCTCGGTTTGCTGGGCCGGGTCGAGAATCTCAATCTGGAAAATCCCGTACCGTTGCGCTGGAGCGATGCATTCTTCTCCGGCAACAGCCAGGTCGCGGCACTGGGGCTCAACCCGGCGCTGTTCCTGTACGACACGCTCAAGGTCTCCCAGTCCCACTTCGATGAAGCCCAGGTGCGCGAGCACTATGAGTCGGTCGCGCGCTATCTGGGTGTCCAGCAGCCAGATGCGCAGGCCTTGAACTTCAAGCGTCACCAGCCTGTGCAGCCTTACCGAGTGCGCAGCGAGCGGCCGCCGAATGTCATGTTCGTCATGCTTGAATCACTGGGCACCAGTGCTGTCGGTGCCTACGGCAATCCGCTGAACCCGACGCCGAATCTGGACCACCTGGCGACTCAAAGCTGGTTCTTCAAGCACTTCTATGTGCCGGTGACCGGCACCGCAAAAACGGTCTGGGCAAGCATCACCGGGGTGCCTGATGTGACCCGGCAGGAAACGGCCACGCGTCATCCGCTGCTGACCCGTCAAAACACCATCATCAATGACTTCAAGGGCTACGAGAAGCTGTACATGATTGGTGGCAATTCCGGTTGGGCCAACATGAACGCGTTGATCCGCCGCAGTATCGATGACGTGCGTCTTTACGACGAGCGCGACTGGAAGTCGCCGCAGGTGGATGTGTGGGGGATTTCCGACCTGGATCTGTTCAAGGAGAGCGACCGGATTCTGCGCGCGTTGCCAGCTGACAAACCGTTCTTCGCCTACGTACAGACCGCTGGCAATCACCGGCCATTTACCATCCCCAAAGACAACGATGGTTTTCAGGTCAGCGACAAGACACTGCAGCAGGTCCAGGCTGCCGCTTCGCGAAGCGTGGAGCAATACAATGCGGTGCGTCTGCTGGACTTCAATATCGGTCGGTTGATGGAACTGGCCAAGGCGGGCGGTTATTACGAAAACACCATCTTTGTGCTGTTTGGTGATCACAACACACGCATTAGCCAGATCCCGCACATGGCCCCGGCGTTCGAACAACTGGGGCTGGAGAGCAATAACGTTCCGCTGTTGATTCATGCGCCCGGCCTGCTGGGCACCCGGGTAGTCGATGACGCGGTCGGCCTTGCGGATCTACTGCCGACACTGGCGGGAATGACCGGTATGCCATTCACCAGCGGCACGATGGGCCGTGACATTCAGCAGCCCGCCCCCGAAGGCGAGCGTGTGGTGCCGTTGGTACTGCGTGAAGGCGCGTTCCCGCTGATTGGCGGTGTTACCCGTAACTACCTGCTGCAAATGGAGCACGATGGCAGCTCGCCCACGCTTCACGATCTGTCTTCCCCACGCCGCTGGATAACGTCGCCGAGCAGAACCCGCAAGAGTTCGAGCGGCTGCGTGACCTCACTCGCGGTCTGCATGAAACCTCGCGAATGATGCTGTATCAGAACGTGCGTTGATCACCCGAACCGCGCCAGGCGCAGGATATTGCGCAAGCCTATGGTCAAGGCCGTATGCTTGCGTAATGATGGCATCTGTATTTGATGATGTTAAAGTGCTTGCCAATGTGAACCCTGCACGGATTAAAGACGTACATGGCGCTGTTTTCGACTATCGTCACCAGTCAAGAGCAAGTTCTTCGGGCGGTATAAATAGCTGACCGAGACACTGGCTATTTTTCTGGTGGATTATGGTATTTCATCGCTAATACCGGAAAAAACTGTCGGATTTTGCTTCGAATCTGTATTTTGGCGGCCTGTTTTCGTTCGGATGCGTTTTTTGTCTATTGCACACTCAAGAGCCTTCCTGGATGCCGGCAAGTTTTTCATGTGTTACCCCACCGAAACTGCTTGATGCACTGCGTGCTGAAACGAGTCAGCTTCACGTTAAGCTCGAAAAACGCATGCCGTTTTTTTCACCCGCGCTGGATCATGCTCTTTACCTTCGCTTGCTTAAGGCTTATTACGGCTTTTATGCACCGCTTGAAGCTGCATTGCACGACAGTGCCTTGATGCCTGCGGAGCTTATCCCGCAAGATCGGGTCAAAACCGCTGTGCTGGTCGAGGACCTGCGTGCTCTGGGTCTGTCTGATGACGACATCAGGCAACTGCCTCGCTGCGAGCAATTGCCAGCAGTGGATACGCCCGGTTCATGCCTGGGAGTCATGTACGTCTTTGAAGGTGCAACGTTGGGCGGGCAGGTGTTACGGCGCGAAATAAACAGGCGACTGGGTCTGGATGAGCAGAGTGGAGCGGCCTTTCTCGATGTTTACGGTGCCGATACCGGGCCACGCTGGAGGGCGTTTTTGAACCACCTGGATGCAGTGCCGCGAGAAGTTGTTTTTATTGACGCCGCAGCGTTTGCGGCGCAGTCCACATTTGCATGTTTCGAGCAATGGCTCGATAGTCAAGAGGTACTGCTATGAGCCAACTCGACAAGGACGCTTTTGAAGTCCTCCTGGCCAATTGTGCGGATGAGCCTATTCAGTTTCCCGGAGCCATTCAGCCTCACGGTCTGTTGTTCACTCTGGAAGAGCCAAACCTGACGATCCTGCAGGTCAGTGCGAACGTGCAGAGCGTGCTGGGCCATGCACCCGAACAGGTTCTCGGTAAAGGCCTCGAGCATGTTCTGGGGGCCGGCTGGGCCGAGGTGATCAGAAGCGCCAGCGCTCATGATTTGTTCGTTGATGCGCAACGCTTGCTGATGACGGTCAATGGCATCGAGTTCGAAGCCTTGATGCACCGCAATCAGGGGGTACTGGTTCTGGAACTCGAGATTCAGGACAAGGACGCGCAAGCGGTCAGTTATACCGAGCGCACTGGCAACATGGGCCGTATGTTGCGTCAGTTGCACGCTGCGAGTGATCTGCAAACGCTGTATGAAGTCAGTGTCCGCGAGATCCAGCGTATGACCGGTTACGACCGGGTACTGATCTATCGTTTCGAAGAAGAAGGCCATGGTCAGGTGATCGCTGAAGCGTCTGCACCCAGCATGGAACTCTTCAACGGCCTGTTCTTTCCGGCGTCGGACATTCCCGAGCAGGCGCGCGAACTGTACCGCCGCAACTGGCTGCGCATTATTCCGGATGCCGATTACACCCCGGTGCCATTGGTGCCTCAATTGCGCCCCGACACTCAGCAGCAACTCGATCTGAGTTTTTCGACGCTGCGAAGTGTTTCGCCGATCCACTGTCAGTACATGAAAAACATGGGCGTGCTGTCGTCCATGAGTGTTTCGCTGATTCAGGGCGGCAAGTTGTGGGGCCTGATCAGTTGCGGGCACCGTACCCCGTTGTACGTGTCCCACGAACTGCGCAGTGCCTGCCAGGCGATCGGTCAGGTGTTGTCGCTGCAGATCAGCGCGATGGAAGCGCTGGAAATAAGCCGTCAGCGAGAGGCGAAAGTCAGGGCGCTCGAGCAATTGAATCTGGCCATGGCCGAGTCCGAAGAAAACGTCTTTGACGGTCTGGCGCAGCAACCACAGTTATTGATGGATCTGGTAGGCGCGAGCGGCGTCGCCATCATCGAAGACCGGCAAACGCATTGTTTCGGGGCCTGCCCGGAGGTTTCGGATATACGTGCGCTGCACACATGGATGATTGCAGGCGGCGAGCCGGTGTATGCCAGTCATCATCTTTCCAGCGTCTACGCGCCCGGGGAAGCTTACCAGCCAGTCGCCAGTGGTGTATTGGCCATGAACTTGCCCAAACCTGTGGATAACGGCGTGATCTGGTTTCGTTCCGAGGTCAAGGAAAGCGTCCAGTGGAGCGGTGATCCGAACAAACCGCTGAACATGGAAAGCTCGGAAGGCGGTATGCGCCTTCGGCCGCGCACATCGTTTGAAATCTGGAAGGTCGAAATGACCGGGATTGCGCCAAAGTGGAGCCATGGCGACGTATTTGCAGCTAACGACCTGCGCCGCTCCGCGCTGGAAAACGACCTTGCCCGCCAGGTGCGCAAGGAGCAACAGGCCGTTCGTGCCCGTGACGAACTGGTAGCGGTCGTTTCCCATGACCTGCGCAACCCGATGACGGTCATTTCCATGCTCTGCGGAATGATGCAGAAGTCGTTCAGCTCCGATGGGCCACACACCTCGCGGCGTATTTCCACGGCAATCGACACCATGCAGCAAGCAGCCAGCCGCATGAATGTGTTGCTCGAAGACCTGCTCGACACGTCGAAAATCGAAGCAGGCCGCTACACCATCACACCGCAGCCACTGGAAGTCAGCCAGATTTTCGAAGAGGCCTACACCTTGCTGGCTCCGCTGGCGTTGGATAAATCCATCGAGATTTCCTTCAATGCCGAGCCCGACCTCAAGGTCCAGGCCGACCCGGAGCGCCTGTTTCAGGTGCTGTCTAACCTGATCGGCAACGCCATCAAGTTCACCCCGAAACTGGGCAAGATCGGCGTGGCGGCGATGTCCAACGGCACTCAAATCGTGTTCACCGTGCGTGATTCCGGCGAAGGCATCCCTCCCGAGCAATTGCCGCACATCTTCGAACGCTACTGGACCGTCAAGGAAGGCAACCCTACCGGCACCGGTCTGGGTTTATACATCTCCCAAGGCATCATCAAGGCACACGGCGGTGAACTGGCTGCGCAAAGCCGGGTGGGCGAGGGCAGCGAGTTCCGCTTCACGGTGCCAATCGCAGTTTGATCGCTTTCTCAGGCTTGCAGTGTGTGTCGGCTCAACCCTGAGTTGCGTCAGCCCTGATGCCAGTTAGTGGCTTTTTCGATGTATTCAGCGTTCGCCGGAAGTACCTTGCGCAGAAACGCGAGGTACTTGTCCATAAGCGCCTTGCTGGGAAAACGCGCGGCGAATCCGCTGGTTATATCCTCGCAATGGATAATGACCATCAGACGTCTGTGATCAACCGTGACAAATTCATGCAAATGCCACGGGGCGGTTTGTCGATGGTGGACGGGGTTTTCCCAGTTCAGCAGTTTGATGGCTGTGATAAAAGCCATCGCCACTGGGCCGATCAGGAAGAGCAATGATCCGGTGAGAAGGGCGACGAGGACGAATGCCAGGATGACGAAAATAGCGATGCCTTTGAAAAGTGCGGAGGCGAAGTCGGGGTAGTGGAGGTAATACTCGACTGTGGCACCGTCGGTTTTTAGGCTGTAGTTGTAGATGGTTTTTTGGCGGATGAGCAGGCCTGTGTAGTAAGCAAGATTTCCCGCAAACGCCAATATTACGGTAATGAGAAAGTCAGGGCTTTCTAAAAAAGAGACTGTCAGAAATTTTGTGTTCGGGCATAACATGTAGCTAGAGGTGCATGTATGCCGACCAAA
>NZ_LKBW01000021.1 GCF_002699855.1 Pseudomonas amygdali
CCACTCCAGCGTGGGAAGGCCTGCCGTGACGCTCTGCGTCACAAATCTACGCGGCATCGCGTGAGCCAAAAACGGCCCCGGTGCTCTCCCTCTGAAAAAACCCGAAAATCCCTGTTGAGTGATTTTATTATCAGTTGTACGATGACTTACGACATCGGCGCTGACCCGGTGATCCTCTAACAATTATGTCCTCCAGGGTGTTCGAATAATGAATCCACAAGAACTGAAGTCCATCCTCTCATCCGGTCTGCTGTCTTTCCCGGTTACCGATTTCAACGCTCAGGGCGACTTCCATCGCGCGGGCTACATCAAACGCCTCGAGTGGCTGGCACCGTACGGCGCCAGCGCCCTGTTCGCCGCAGGTGGCACAGGTGAGTTCTTCTCCCTGGCCGCCAGCGAATACTCCGAAATCATCAAGACTGCCGTCGACACCTGCGCCACCAGCGTGCCAATCCTGGCCGGTGTAGGCGGTCCGACCCGTCAGGCCATCGAGTACGCTCAGGAAGCCGAGCGTCTGGGCGCCAAAGGTCTGCTGCTGCTGCCGCATTACCTGACCGAAGCCAGTCAGGACGGCGTTGCCGCCCACGTTGAAGCGGTGTGCAAGGCGGTGAAGATCGGTGTGGTGGTCTACAACCGTAACGTCTGCCGCCTGACCCCAACCCTGCTGGAGCAACTGGCCGAGCGTTGCCCGAACCTGATCGGTTACAAGGACGGTCTGGGTGATATCGAGCTGATGGTTTCGATCCGCCGCCGTCTCGGCGACCGCTTCTCGTACCTGGGCGGCCTGCCGACCGCTGAAGTCTATGCCGCTGCCTACAAGGCGCTGGGCGTGCCGGTCTACTCGTCTGCGGTCTTCAACTTCGTGCCGAAGCTGGCGATGGACTTCTACCACGCCATTGCCCGTGACGATCACGAGGCGGTCGGCAAGTACATCGACGATTTCTTCCTGCCGTATCTGGAAATCCGCAATCGCAAGGCCGGTTACGCCGTGAGTATCGTCAAGGCGGGCGCAAAAATCGCCGGCTACGACGCAGGCCCGGTGCGTGCGCCATTGACTGACCTGACTCCGGACGAGTGCGACATGCTCGCCGCGCTGATGGACAAACAAGGCAAGCAGTAACACCCCCAGGACAAAACCGCTGAGCGATCAGCGGTTTTGTCGTTGGAATGCATGACCCTTACAGGTGGTAGCTGTCGTCGCCGCGACACTGCCAAGGGGCCTGTAATGCAACACCCAAAAACAGCTTTACCCGCGTAAAAAAATAATCAGTGGGAGCTCTACCATGCAAAAGTCCAAGCCGACGCACGTTCGCTATTTGATTCTGTTGATGCTGTTTCTGGTCACCACGATCAACTACGCCGACCGTGCCACCATCGCTATCGCTGGTTCCAGCATCCAGAAAGACCTTGGCATTACTCCGGTCACTCTGGGCTATATCTTTTCTGCATTTGGCTGGGCCTACGTGGCCGGTCAGATCCCCGGTGGCTGGCTGCTCGACCGTTTCGGGTCGAAGAAAGTCTACGCCATGAGCATTTTCACCTGGTCGCTGTTCACCCTGCTGCAAGGCTATGTGGGTGAGTTCGGTATTTCCACCGCCATCGTCGCGCTGTTCATGCTGCGCTTTCTGGTCGGGTTGCCTGAAGCGCCTTCCTTCCCGGGCAACGCCCGCATCGTCGCCGCCTGGTTCCCGACCGCCGAGCGCGGCACGGCCTCGGCGATCTTCAACTCGGCGCAATACTTCGCCACCGTTCTGTTCGCTCCGCTGATGGGCTGGATCGTCTACACCTACGGCTGGCAGCACGTATTCGTGGTCATGGGCGCAGTCGGTATCCTGTTCTCGATGATCTGGATGAAGGTCATCTACGGCCCGCGCAACCACCCGATGATCAACGAGGCCGAACTGGAGCACATTTCCAGCAATGGCGCGCTGGTCGATCTGGATCAGGACAAGGGTAAAGGCGCGCAAAAAACAGCCAGCAGCGGCCCCAAGTGGGATTACATTCGCCAGTTGCTGACCAACCGCATGATGCTGGGTATCTACCTCAGCCAATACTGCATCAACGGCATCACCTACTTCTTCCTGACCTGGTTCCCGGTGTACCTGGTTCAGGAGCGCGGCATGACCATCCTCAAGGCGGGCATCATTGCCTCGTTGCCGGCTATCTGCGGCTTCATCGGCGGGGTATTGGGCGGCATCATTTCCGACTACCTGCTGCGCAAGGGCCACTCGCTGACCTTCGCTCGCAAGGCGCCGATCATCGGTGGCCTGCTGCTGTCCACCTCGATCGTGACCTGCAACTACGTTGATATCGAATGGGTGGTGGTAGGCTTCATGGCCCTGGCATTCTTCGGCAAAGGCGTCGGTGCACTGGGCTGGGCTGTCATGTCCGATGTTTCACCCAAGCAGATTGCCGGTTTGAGCGGTGGTCTGTTCAACACCTTCGGTAACATTGCATCGATCACCACTCCGATCGTGATTGGTTACATCATCAGCAGCACCGGCTCGTTCAAATGGGCACTGGTGTTCGTGGGCGCCAACGCGCTGCTGGCGGTAATCAGTTACATTTTTATCGTGGGTGAAATCAAGCGTGTGGAATTGAAAGAGCCGCCTGCCAAGGGGCCATTGCTGAACGACTCGGTCAGCGACCTTTCCGAAGCGAAATCCTGAGGAAACCGTGATGAACCTGATTCAACATGCCGATTCGCCGCGCTATATCCGGCTGCATCCGCTGGATAACGTCGTGGTCGTGGTCAACGACCAGGGCGTGCCGGCCGGAACCGAATTCGACAGCGGCCTGGTGACTGTCGATAACGTCCCGCAGAGCCACAAGGTCAGCACTGTTGACCTGGCCGTGGGCGAGGCCGTGATTCGTTACGGCCACACCATTGGCTATGCGCTGCAACCGATACCGCGTGGCAGCTGGGTCAGGGAAGACCAACTGCGCATGCCCTCGGCACCTGCGCTCGACAGCCTGCCGATGTCCGACGCGGTGCCCGAGAAACAGGCCCCGCTGGAGGGTTATACCTTCGAAGGCTATCGCAACGCTGACGGCACCGTGGGTACCCGTAACATTCTGGGTATCACCACCACCGTGCAGTGCGTGACCGGTGTGCTCGACCACGCGGTCAAGCGCATCCGCGACGAGCTGTTGCCCAGATACCCGAACGTCGATGACGTCGTGGCCCTGACTCACAGCTACGGCTGCGGCGTGGCAATCACTGCCACCGATGCCTATATTCCGATTCGTACTGTGCGCAATCTGGCACGCAACCCGAACCTGGGTGGCGAGGCGCTGGTGATCAGCCTGGGCTGCGAGAAGTTGCAGGCTGGGCAGGTCATGCATGAGGGCGACAGCTCGGTGGACCTCAGCGAGCCCTGGCTTTATCGGCTTCAGGACTCCAGTCACGGCTTCAACGAAATGATCGAACAGATCATGGAGCTGGCCGAGACGCGTCTACAGAAGCTGAACCTGCGTCGTCGTGAAACAGTACCTGCCTCGGAGTTGATCCTTGGCATGCAGTGCGGCGGCAGTGATGCGTTTTCCGGCATCACCGCCAACCCTGCGCTGGGCTACGCCTCGGATCTGTTGCTGCGTGCCGGTGCGACGGTGATGTTTTCCGAAGTAACCGAAGTGCGCGACGCCATCTATCTGCTGACTTCACGCGCACAGGATCAGGAGGTCGCGCAGGCTCTGGTGCGGGAAATGGACTGGTACGACCGTTACCTGGCCAAAGGCGAGGCAGATCGCAGCGCCAACACTACGCCGGGCAACAAGAAAGGCGGGTTGTCGAACATTGTCGAGAAGTCTCTAGGGTCTATCGTCAAGTCAGGCAGCAGCGCCATCAATGGCGTGCTCGGCCCTGGTGAGCGGGTCAACGGCAAGGGGCTGATCTTCTGCGCTACGCCTGCCAGTGACTTCGTCTGCGGTACGTTGCAATTGGCGGCCGGCATGAACCTGCATGTGTTCACTACCGGACGCGGTACGCCGTATGGTTTGGCGATGGCACCGGTGGTGAAGGTCTCGACCCGCACCGAACTGGCTCAGCGCTGGCCTGACCTGATCGACATAGACGCCGGACGCATTGCGACTGGACGCGCAAGCATCGAGGACCTGGGCTGGGAGCTTTTCCACTTCTATCTGGATGTGGCCAGCGGCAAGAAAAAGACCTGGACCGAGCACTACCGGCTGCACAACGACATCACGCTGTTCAACCCGGCACCGATTACCTGACGGGAGTGTGACGCGGAGCGTCACGAACGGCATTCCCACGCTGGAGCGTGAGGAACGATGTGCAGAGGAATACGCCTATCGTGCTCATGCTCTGCTTGTGTTTGCCGTTCTGGACGCTCTTGCCTCTGAGCTGAGCACCCGGTCACAATCCGAAAGATTCTCTGAACTTTAGGCCGCTTTCCGGCCTCTTCTACAGTAGGGCAGCCGGTCTGGCTGCCTTCGTTGATGGTGCAGGAGATTTCAAATGGGTTGGATATCGGAAAATCATTTGTGGCTGTTTGCAGCGCTGACTGCTCTGATCGTGATTTCGGACATTTGGGCAGTCATGCGTATTCGCAAGAGCAAGACACAATCCAGCAACAAGTTGATGTGGATCATCGTTGTTGTTGCCGTGCCGATTGCTGGCGTATTGGCCCTGCTGGTCGCTGGTCCGCGCCATGTGGACACGCCTGCCAGGCCTGAGCAGCAAAGCACCAAGTATTGACCCCGCCTTCCGGAAATACCCCGCTCATGAGTGTGGGTATTTCTCTTGCAGACCGCTCATTCCTGTTTCACAAACCTTCTTTTCACTAAGATGGGCTTGTGGCTGGCAAAAATAAAAATCTCTGCAATTCTTCTGTCATGGTGAGGTGTTTACATGCTCGCCATCCAGACCCGAACAAGGAGAGAGCACATGTCGATCATTACCAGGTGGGCGTTACAGGCGGTTGCATTGTTTGTGTTGGGCTGGGTGGCAACGACGACAGCGAATTGGAGCAACAACACGGCCAACGGTACAGGCAATGATCGCTTGGCGGAGCTGAGTGCTGGTGTCCTGAGCAGTCCGGTACTGACTGCTTCTTCGTCGCAAACAGTGCGAAGCGAATAACCCGGCCTGATCCATGGAGGAGTGCTGGTACTTTTCTACAGGCAAAAAAATGGCCCACAACGGGGTGGGCCAAATGGGATTCATCAAAGGAGTAGGGTCAATTTACGCAGCCGGACGTGAAGAGGATGTGAAACGGATGTCATGGAAACGAGAAGTAGCTCGATAATTCAAGCGGCGTCGTGACGGGGTGAAACAGCGTCGCCGGTTGCGTGGCAACGCTGTGTCGAGTGATTCGCGGGGAGGGAGTCGGTCTAGCGGGCGGCCGCCTGAACGCTTATTTCGGCGGCTGCGCGGCGTGTCATGTGCGGCAGCGAATGAGGCGCGTCGATTCTGGATTTCATGCGGTCGGCAAATTCTCTGGCTTCCTGCCAGCTCCGGCATTTGACCGGATAGTCGTCCAGTATTACAACCCAAGCGTCGCCATATACACCTTCTTCAATTCGGATGAGCATTGTTGGCATCTCCTTTCAAGTGAGGGTAAGTCTGTGCCGGGTCATCGGCGCTGAAGCTGACGCACGAAATCCTGCGCCGAAAATCGGTGTCTCGCTACAAAAAATTACAATTCCCGATGAGTGCGCACGGCCTGCAGGCAAACCGGCTCTGCGGCTTTCGAGACTGTGTTCGTGGGCAAGCCTGACTCAGAAATGTGACAGGCTGATGGATAGGCGCCGATCAGAACACCAGCTTGAAGCCGATCATGCCCAGCATGATGGCCAGGAAAGGCCGCAGCAGGTCGTCGGAAACGCGGCCCGCCATGTGGCTGCCCAGGTAAATGCCCGGCAATGAACCCATCAGCAGCCAGCCCAGCAATTCCCAGTTCATGTTACCCATGCTCGCATGGCCCAGACCTGCAACCAGCGTAAGAGGGACGGCGTGGGCGATTTCCGTGCCTACCAGACGCCGGGTCGGTAGCAGAGGGTAGAGGATGAACAACGCCACGGTACCCAGCGCGCCCGCACCAATGGACGTCAGTGCGACCATGGTGCCGAGGATCAAGCCGGTGATGACGGTCAATACTGTCAGGCTCGTACCGCTGAAAAACGAATGTCCATCCCCGCGGCCATGAGCGAAGGCCAGCAGCTTTTTCTTGAACAGAACGGCCAGGGCAGTCAACAGCAGTACAAAGCCCAGCGCCTGCTTGATGATCGCGTTCAGGGCCTCAGGTGCGGTATGCAGTGTGCCCAGGAACCACAGCGTCAGCAGCACGGCAGGGACGCTGCCCAGGGTCAGCAGCCCGGTGACTTTCCAGTCGATGTTGTCATTCTTGCGATGTACCAGAACCCCGCCGGATTTGGTAATCGCTGCGTACAAAAGGTCCGTGCCGACCGCTGTGGCCGGGTTGATGCCGAACCACAACAGAATGGGCGTCATCAGCGAGCCGCCGCCGACCCCGGTCATGCCAACGATAAAACCGACTACCAACCCTGCAACTACAAACCCCAGACCACCCGCTTCCATAACCAACCCATTCAAGCAAACGCATCAGGCAAAAAGTGGCGGGCAGCATAACGGCTTGTGTTGCAAACGGTTATGAATAAGTGTTCTAAGGTTATAACCGTTTGTCGCGGATGACGGCGGCTTCGGCGGCTTCAGTGACCGTTTGCAGGCGGCGGTCAGGGCCTAGCCAGTTCAGTACGGCTTCGGCTTCCATAGGCTTGGAAATCAGATAGCCCTGACCCTCGTCACAACCCCATTGCTTGACCAGACGGCGAATGTCGTCTGTTTCGATGCCTTCGGCCACCACGCAATAACCCAGCTTCTTGGCAAGACCGATCAGTGCCTTGACCAGACGCTGATCGGTCTTGTCGGAAGCCAGATTGCGAATCAGCGACTGATCGAGCTTGACGGTGGTCGCGGGCAATTGCCGCAGGTAGTTCCAGTTGCTGTAGCCCGTACCAAAGTCATCGATCGCCACATCCATGCCCATCTGACGCATGCGTTCCAGTTGGTGACGCACTTCGGCCGGGTTGTGCATCAACGCGCCCTCGGTGAACTCCAGCTCAAAGCGTGTGGGGTCGATCTTGTGCTGACCCAGCAGGCGAATCATCCGGTCAGTGAAAGCCGGACCGGTAAGGTCTTCCGGGGTGACGTTGATCGCAATACGGAAATCGAAGCCTTGTTGCTGCCAGCGCGCGGCCTGCTCGATTGCGCTTGTCAGCACCCACAGACTCAGCGGACGCATGAGTGCGGTTTTCTCGGCCAGCGGCACGAATTCGGCAGGTCCGATGGGACCGAGCGTCGGGTGGTTCCAGCGCAGCAAGGCTTCTACCGAGGTGCACAAGCCAGAGGCGAGGTCGATGCGCGGCTGGTAGACCAGGCGCAGTTGATCATGCTAGTGGACTGCGCTGGTCAACGAACTGAGCAGTTTGAAAGCACGTTGCTGGGCGGCATCGAAGTGCGGCTCATACATCGCCCAGCCCAGATTCCGGTCGCGGGCATCATCGGCAGCGCTGATGACCATGCGCATCCAGTCCTGCTCTTCGGTCGGGTCGCGGTTCAGGGTGACAACCCCCAGACCCACCTGCATCTGCACCGGGATGCCCCGGCATTCTACCGGTGTCTCGAAGTCTTCGAGAATGGTACGAAACAGATGATCAGGCGCTCTTTCTCCGGGCAGCAGAAAGCCGAAGCGGGTAGGGCTGACCTTGTACAGCGAACAGGTTGGCGGCAGCAGATGCTCCAGGCGGCTCTTGATTTCTGTCACCAGGTCCTGAGAGAAGCTGTAGCCCAGAGCCTTGACAATGTCGTTCAGGAACGCGGAGGTGATCATGTCCACCACGACCAACTGATAATCAACGCTCGATGCCAGTGCCTGATGGATGTCTTCCTGCAGACGTGAGCGGTTATACAAGCCGGTCGGCTGGTCAATGAAGCAACTGAGACGCAAGCCGACTATGCGTTTCATGACCAATGAGGCGAAACGCTTGAGCATCTGCGTCTGATGCTCGCTCATCGGTTCACGCGGCTTGGTGTCGATCACGCACAGGCTGCCCAGAGCGATGCCGTTATCGGTAATCAGCGGGGCACCCGCGTAGTAGCGAATATCGGGGTGGCCGGTCACCAGGCTATTGTTCATGAACCGGTCGTCGAGGGTCGCATCCGGAATTTCAAACAGCGAGTCGGAAAGGATCGTGTAAGCACAGAAGGAGACGTTGCGTGGCGTTTCCTGGGCATTCAAACCCACTCTGGCGCGAAACCACTGACGGTGTTCATCGACAATCGAGATCAACGCAATCGGCGTCTGGAAGAAATCGGCGGTCATCGCCACGATTTCATCGAACACGTCGTCAGAGGTGTTTTCAAGTACGCACAGCTCCCTGATGCGCAACAGACGTTGCGTTTCATTCAGCGGAATGGGGGCACTGGCGTTCATAAAATTCTCGATGGGTGTTCGGTGATGACTATATGACATCACGGAGCCGACTTTAACAGATGAAAAAAATTCAATTACAGGCGAAGTACAGGTTAATCGGCCGCAGACGGCTACTTTTTAAGCGTTATCGGTCGCGCAGCCCCATAAGATAAAGGGCCTGCTCGTTTGTATGCAGAGTGTTACAAAAAATGCCATTCGTCGTTTGGTTGCACATCAGCAAAACGGTCATGGCTCGGTATCAACGAAGCCGGCTTTCACTGTGCTCTTCATGTGCGGTTTATCTGCCCAGGTACGAAAAATGGACATCAAGGTTCGACCCGCACGGAGAGCAGACGCTGACGCCATCAGTCGAGTGGTGCTGGCTGCCTTGCGCACCAGCAATGCCAGGGATTACCCGGTCAGGGTGATCGAGCGCGTGCAATTGAGTTTCAGCCCGTCTGCCATTGAGCGGCTCATGCAGCAACGTCGGATGTTTGTGGCGGTGGCGGGGGAGGTGGTTGTCGGAACTGCCAGCCTGGAGGGTCAGGTTGTGCGCTCGGTGTTTGTCGACCCTGACTGGCATCGTCGGGGCGTCGGGCGTTTGTTGATGGCAAAGCTGGAACGTGTCGCCCTGGAGATTGATATAGGGCTGCTGATTGTGCCGTCATCCTTGACTGCGCAGGAGTTTTACAAGGCGCTGGGTTTCAGGTTGGTGCGAGAGCATCAGGAAGGGGAGGAGCGCACATTGATCATGGAACGGCAATTGCGCACCTGAGGCATTCCATGCCTTAAGCAGTGACTTCCTGCATTTCCTGTAGTTGGTAGTGCGCGTACAGCGTGCTGGCGATCAACGTGCAGAAGACTTTCAGGGTATCTAGCGTATCGGCGTCGTCGAGTGGCGTCGGCAGGTTGTCCAGACCGCACAGCGTGCCGAAAAAGTCTCCGTTGGGGAAAATGATCGGCAACGAGAAATAGCTCTGAAAACCGTAGAGTTTCGGGATGGGGTGCTCTGCGTAGACCGCATCCGTGGCAACTTCGTTGATTACGATAGGACGCTTGTGCTGGCGTAACTCATTGCACAGCGTGGTTTCCAGTTTGAGCTCGTGACCGGCCTCCAGTCCGAACTTGATCTCGTCGTACACGGCACATGCCGTCCAGCTGGTTTCGGTTACTTTGGCAATTGCCGCGAATCTCAGGCCGGTCAGCCGGGTCACCAGCCTTAACAGGCTGGAAGTGGCCTCGATCTCACTGATGACTGCCAGCTCTGCTGAAGTCAATTTGTTGTTCAAAATGCGTCACCCTGGTCATAAAAGCACTGATGCAGCCTTGGCAGTACGCCTGGCGCTGCCGATCTTGTGCAGGAAGTGATCGTGCCATACCTGATCGTGGCTTACATAAAATATTGTGTTCCTCGCCTCCAACTATTTAACGAGTTTAATGCCCTTGTCAACGTTAAGGACTTATCCAGGAGGTGTGTACTAGTACATGTGTACTATAGGGATCCTATTTTTGCGTTGATAAAATCGTAGGTTTGCCAGCGCATGGAATGCCTGAAAACACTTTGCAGGTGTATGCAGGCAGTTTCCCCTTCAAACGGGTTGACCGGACCCCCTTTACTGCGAGCGTTGAACACCATGCACAAGACGACCCTGGGCTTCACGGTTGCCATGATTTCCACGCACTTGTATGCAGGTGGCTTTGCGCTTAACGAGCAAGGTATAAGCGGCATGGGCACAGCGTTTGCGGGCCGGGCCTCTGCCGCCGAAGATGCCGGCACGGTATACGGCAACCCTGCAGGCATGGCGCGTCTGGCCGGCCAGCAGGTCACCGGTGGCGCTACCTTTATCGATGCATCGACGGATATCAGCCACGCGAGTGGACGTTCGAGCGGCAGCAACGATGGCGACATGGTGCCATTCAAGGCCATCCCGTTCGGTTTTTATACTCGCAGGCTGAATGAACACTGGGCCATCGGCCTTGGCGCGTACGTGCCGTTCGGCCTGGCGACGGATTACGAACGCGGTTTTCAAGGGCGCGCCTTTGCCAGCAAGAGCGATGCAAAAGTTCTGACCCTGCAACCGACATTGAGTTATGCCTTCAATGACAGGGTATCGGTGGGCTTCGGGCCGACCATCAATCAGTTTTCCGGCTCGCTGGAGTCGGACCTGACGCTTAACCCGGCCATCGCCGACAGTAATGTGAAGGTGAAGGGCAAGGATGTCGCGCTGGGCTTCAATATCGGCGTTCTGGCCAGCCTGACTGATACCACGCAGGCTGGTTTGACCTACCACTCCAAAGTGCGCTACGACCTGGATTGCCACACCGAGGTTGCCACAGGTGCCGGTACGCCAGCCCAGTTGCTGAGCAGCAATCGCTATGACTGCTCGCTACAGGTCGATACTCCTGAATCCTACGAGCTGTCAGTCACCCAGAAGCTCACCGATGCCTGGACACTTTATGCGGGGACGACCTGGACGCGCTGGAGCCGCATGAAGGACCTGAGTTTCAGCACCGAGAACATCAGCCCTGCGCGTGGAGGGATACTTGCTGCGTCCTTGTCTGGCGCTATCGCTGGCGGGCTGGACTGGCACGATACCTGGGCCTATGCGCTCGGCACATCGTATCGACTGGATTCACACTGGTCGTTGCGTACCGGTATCCGTCTGGATCAGTCACCGACCAGCAATACCAATCGCTCGCCACGCACACCGACCGGCGACCGTACGATCTTCAGTGTGGGTGCGGGTTATGACGTCAGCAAAGAACTGACCCTTGATGTTGCCTACGCCTATCTTAAAGAAGAAAGCGTTGATGTCAGCCGTGCCAATGCGCTGGCCAGTTACAGCGCGCGCTATCAGAACCGCGCCAGCTTTTTGGGCGTGGGGGCGACTTACCGTTTCTGAGAAAGTTGTAAATCTGCAGAGGCAGTACATCCGTACTGTTACTAGTACATCCGTACTATGGCTGGCCCTGGGTCGGCCACTTAAGCTAATGCGCTGAATAACACCCTGACTTGTCGATGGCAGACGACGTTTTTATAACGTCGCCGGCCGCGCGTGCGCGACCGTAAAAGGTCTTGCAGTGGTGTAAACGGATCACTTACAACAGACTTGTTTTCAGAGGGAACGCGCATGGGTATTTCTCGCCATTTGGCAAACATAAGAGGGTTGGCGGCGATTACGCTGGTCACAGCAACCATGACGGCCTGTTCGACCGGTGGCGGCAACCCGCTCGATACCCTGACCGGTGATTACAAATATGCGCCTGACTATATAAAAACCAACATCATTGCCCGCAAGTCGACCAAGGAACAGGTTCGCCAGGCGTTTGGTGCGCCTTATTCGGCGCAGGACAATGTGTCCGATAACAGCTCTGAGTGGTACTACGACCGTAACGAATCAGGTCTTAACTCATTGACCAAGATGGCGGTCAAGTACTCTAACCGATATGGTTCTGGAGACGCAGCATCCACCTTGCTTCAAGGGCAATCGCGTATGGGCGATGCACAGGAAATAATGGGCGACGCAAGCACACTGAGCGGCACGCAAGCTACCGGAAGAAAAGCATCGATTACGCGTATCTTCATCAAGTTCAAGGGCAATGTGGTTGAGCGCTTCACAACTGATTGACCCCAGCTCGCTGCCCAACGTCTGCAAGCAACACATTCCAACGACTGTCAGTACACCGCCGAACCGGCCTTGAAACTCAGCAGCAGCGAGCGCAGTTCGACCGGCCTCACCGGTTTTGAAAGAACGGGGATATCCGGATCGTTCAGCGTCTGCCGGACGTGCTGAAGCTCATGGCCGGTAATCACGATGGCGGGTATGCGTCTTCCCTGCAGCCCGCTCAGGTAGGCAATGCAGTCGGCGCCCGAGGCCGTACGATCCAGATCGAAGTCAGTGACTACCAGATCACAGTCGACACTGATCTCGGGGATGCTGCTGAAGGTCTGTACCTCGCAGCCCCATCTGCGTAGCAACATGGCGGTGGCTTCAAGCACGTTGCGATTGTCTTCGATCAGCATGACGCGCAGACCGGAAAGCAGGCGGGTATTCCAGTTGATTTCGATGTTGTTCACCGGCTGGCTGGCGGCCACGGCTTTCAGGCCGCTGACGGTTACCGCAGTGCCGCGCTCGGGCACTGAACTGATATTGACCCGCAGATTCATGAGCCTGGCGATACGGCTGACGATACTCAGCCCCAGGCCAACACCTTCAATGTCGCGGTCACGCTTCTCGCGGACGCGATAGAACTCGTTGCACAGGTGCGGCAAGTGCTCTGCGGGTATGCCGCGACCCCGATCATAAACACCAATGCTGACTGTGCCTTTTTGCCGGCGACAGCCAATCAGAATCGGTTTGCCCGGCGCGTATTTGAAAGCATTGGAGACAAGGTTCTGCAACAGCGTGCGCAGCAATGCCGGGTCGGTCCAGACGTGATGGTTTCCGCTGTGTACGCGAATATCCACGCCAGCCCAGGTGGCAGCCTCGCTGTTCTGCGCGGCCAGCCCGTTGAGCAGTGCATCCAGGTCGACTGATTCGGGGCGCGGTGCGACTTCGCCCTGGTTGAGGGTGTAGATGTCCAGCAACGAACGAAACAGTTGTTCTACCGCACTCAATGCCCGGTCGATGTTATTTACCAGACGTTGTTCGTTATCGCCCAAAGCCGCATCGCGCAGGCAGGCAGTAAACAGGCTGATGGAGTGGATCGGCTGGCGCAGGTCATGACTGGCCTGTGCCAGAAACCTTGACTTGGCCTGATTGGCCGCCTGGGTTTCTTCAAGGGCCATGTGCAGTCGGCCAAGCAGAAAATAGACAAACAGCGGCAGGACCAGCATGGTCAGGATCATCATGACGGCCACAGCATGGTGTTCACGCAGAAACGGCGTGAGCACGATGATGATCATCAACGAAATCATGGAAAAGCCGGTTGCCAGCAGCAGGTAGTTGCGCCCGTAGCGCATGCCGTAGCCGACCGTCATGCTCAGCATTACCGAGTACACCGGCAACATGGCCTCGCCGCCAACCGAGATCGTTACGATTCCCGCCAGATTATCGGTCACCAGGGCAAACAGACGTCGTCTGCCGGAGGCACCCGGGCGCTGGGCAATGCGTATGATCAGCCCCACCGTGACGACGCCGAAGCCCATGCAATAAGCCAGGATCACAAATAGCTTGTTCTCTGACATTTCACCCATCCCATACGCGATCAGTGCGTAAAGGATCGATGTGGCAATGACCGCCATGCGCAGCAGCGCCTGAGTCATTTCCAGATCTATTCGTGGGGGCAGTAATGACATGACGGCTACCGTCTCAGTGCTGTTTGCCGGCCAGGCTGGAAAACTGTGCAGCGGCAGCCGATCGGGTGGGCACACCAAGCGCCTTTAGCAGGCTGGAGACATGAATACGCACGGTAAAGGGTGAAATACCCAGATCCCTGGCGATTTCCTTGTTGGTTTTTCCCGACGCCACAAGCCCCAGTACTTCTCTTTGACGTGCGGTCAGATGGCTGATTGCGCCAGAGTCCAGATCGCTCAGTAACGAACCTTCGGGCTTGTACTTGACCACCACTTCGCCATCGCGGATGGCGATGATGGATTCGGCAATTTCCAGGGGGTCTATATTTTTGCCAATGAAGCCATCCGCACCCTGAGACATGACCTGTGAAATGGTGTCCAGATCATCGACCATCGAGACGACAATGATTGAAGTGCGTTTGAACTCGCTGCGCAGGCTGCCGATGGTCTGCATCGAAGTGAGCCCCGGAAAGCGCAGGTCTAGCACCAGTGTGTCGACCTCATCACCCCGGCGTGCGAGGGTGAGTACTTCATCCAGATTGCCTGCTTCTTCAATAATCGCTTCGGGTATCAGCCGCTCGATAGTACGCAGCATGCCCTCACGAAACAGCGGGTGATCGTCGGCCACAATGATTCTGCACGGCATACCTCATACTTCCCGTATTAAAGTAGCGCGCATCATACCTGATAGGAGGTATTTGTATCGTTAATGAAACACATGAAATGCAACTTTAATGGCAGTCGAGTGCTGGCATTTTGTTATTTTTTTTTGCCAGAAATGGCACTAGCGCTATGAAAAGGTGCAACAGACGAATCCGCTACCCTGTCGCCATGCCTGATAGTCATGGATCCCGTTTTGCATCATGTCTTGAAGCGCAGTACAAGATCATTCAAGTTGACTGCCAACTGCGAAAGTTCGGTACTGGCAATCAGTGTTTGCCGGGTGCCTTCGCTGCTCTGTACGGCCAGATCACGGATGCTGATCAGACTTCTGTCGACATCACGTGCTACATGCGCCTGTTGTTCCGATGCCGCAGCGATCTGCAGGTTACGATTATTGATCTCCAGTACCGAGTCGGTGATCTGGCGCAGCGATTGCCCGGCGTCTTCTGCTGTCTTGCGAGTACTGTGGACTTCCTGAGTACTCTTCTGCATGGACTCGACTGTGGCCGAAGAACCGGCCTGAATCGCCGAGATCATCTGTTCGACTTCCTGAGTGGACGTTTGTGTGCGGTGCGCCAGCGCGCGTACTTCATCAGCCACCACGGCAAACCCCCGGCCTTGTTCACCGGCACGCGCGGCTTCGATGGCTGCGTTCAATGCCAGCAGGTTGGTCTGCTCGGCAATTCCGCGAATCACGCCCAACACTTTGCTGATGTCCTGTGCTTGGCCGGCCAGGGCAGTGACTTGTGCAGAGGAGCCCTCGACCAGGCCGGTCAGGTTGTGCATGGCGGTCAGGGTTTCGGTCACGCGCTGGTTGCCCAGATCGGCAGAGAGGCTGGATTGTTGGGCGGCCTGGGAGGTAGACGTAGCATTACGAGCGACCTCTTCTACGGCAGCACTCATTTCGTTTACAGCAGTGGCGGCCTGTTCGATTTCGCTGTTCTGTTGCTGCAGTGTACGGTCGGCGCTTTCGGTGATTGACGTCATCTCGACGGCAGCGGTACTTAACTGGGCGGATGCGCCGGAAATCTCATGAATGGTGGTACGCAGGTTCCCCGACATGGTGTTGAGGGCCGTCATCAAGCGTGATGCTTCTTCGCTGCCGGTAATGCCCAGTTGCCGGGTCAGGTCGCCTGCGGCGATGTCTTCTGCCAGTTTGAGGGAAGCGTTGAGCGGATCGACAATACTGCGTGTCAGGGTAATCGCCAGAACCACAGTCAGAAGGGTCGCTGCAATAACAACGGTCAGCAATACATTGACGCTGTGGTTGTACACGTCGGTTGCATCTTTTCCGGAGCTCACGGCTTCTTCAGCGTTGTGCCCACGCAGGGTGGTGAGTTTTTCCTGATAGGCATTGGCGCGCTGAACCTGTTCTGCGTTAGCAAAGGAAACAGCTTTTTCATGATCGGAACTGTCCATGGCGATGATCTGTTTCATGCCGTCGATGTAGGCCCCCATCTTGCTGTTGGCGTCTTCGAATTGCGCACGGTCGGCTTCGCCCGAAATCAGATTTTTCCGATAAAACTCGCTGTTCGACCGGAGCGCCGCTATCGCTTCCCGGGCTTTGGCTTCTGCTGAGCTGTGCACGGCAGGATCCGTACTGGCGAGCATCCTGATGCTTTCCAGACGAGCGTGAAGCAGGGCGATCTGAATGTCGTCGACGACCTGAATGCTGGGCAACGAGTTTTCTTCGATGTTCTGCTCGGCCGTGCGCAGATGGTCGATCTGCACGTAGGAGAATCCTCCGAGGCCAATCAGCAGCAAGGTAATCACGCCAAAAAACAGGGATGCCCTGCGTGAAATATTCAGCGATCTGATGTTCATGGTTGCCTCCAGCGGCAAAACAGGCGGAAGGGCAATACGTTCCTTTCCGATATCTGTTTTTCTGCTGACGCCTGAGGAGCTTTAATTAATCGCGATGAAAGTTATTTCATGATGGACATAATTCCATGTGGGTTCTGTTAAGCATCAGGCGCTAAAAGTCCCCGTCACAGAGTGAATAATGTTAACGGTTTACACAGTTCACTATTTCTAAAGTATTAACTCTAGTTGTAGGGGGTTTGAGGTCTGTGTTCAGTCGGGACTGCAGGGAGTATCAGTTTTTTTGTGTTCGGGCTGGTTAGGGCCTGCCGTCAGGCAGGCCCTTGTTTTACCAGCTCGG
>NZ_LKBW01000022.1 GCF_002699855.1 Pseudomonas amygdali
TTTGGTCGGCATACATGCACCTCTAGCTACATGTTATGCCCGAACACAAAATTTCTGACAGTCTCGCACCTGGATCAAGGTGTTCAATGTCAACCTGTTCTCCACGGCGCTACTGGCTCGCGGGCTGTTTGACGAGTTGAAAGCGGCCAAGGGCAGCATCATCAATGTCACCTCGATTGCCGGCTCGAAGGTTCACCCTTTTGCCGGGGTCGCCTATGCCACGTCCAAGGCGGCACTGTCGGCGCTGACCCGGGAAATGGCTTTCGATTTCGGCCCGCACGGGATACGGGTCAATGCCATTGCGCCGGGTGAAATCGATACGTCGATTCTGTCACCCGGCACCGCCGAGATTGTCGAGCGGCTGGTGCCGATGCACCGGCTGGGCAAGCCCGAGGAAGTCGCTTCGCTGATCTACTTCCTGTGCACGGCTGGCGCGTCCTACGTGAACGGTGCGGAGATTCACGTCAACGGCGGCCAGCACGTCTGACTCAACGTGTGCCGGAAACGCTCTCCGGCACGCGCCGCACGCCCAGGCGACTGATCCACACCGACGCCACGATCACCCCGCCGCCGATCAGCAGGCGGGTGAAGTCCTCATGCTGGTTCCAGATCAGCAGATTGATCAACAGCCCCAGCGGCACATGCAGGTTATTCATCACCGCCAGGGTGCCGCCGTTGACCATGCACGCACCTTTATTCCACCAATACATGCCCAGCGCCGTCGAACACAGGCCGAGGAATAGCAGTACGATCCACTGGGTCGGCGCTTCGGGCAGGTGTTGCGGGTTGCCGAACATCAGGAACGCGGGCAATACCACCGCCAGTGCACCGAGGTAGAAATAACCGAAACGTCGGTAATGCGGCAGATCGCTCGGGTGGCGCGCCACCAGATGCTTGTACAGCACCTGCCCGGCAGCGTAGGTGAAGTTGGCCAGTTGCAGCAGCAGAAAACCGCCGAGGAAGTCGCCGTCCAGACCGTCGTAACGAATCACGCCCGCACCCAGCACAGCGACCATCGCCGCCAGCAAGGCCCAAGGATTGAATCGCCGGTTCAGCGCGTCTTCGATCAGCGTCACGTGCAGTGGCGTGAGGATGGTAAACAGCAATACTTCGGGCACGGTCAGCACCCTGAAACTCAGGTACAGACAGACATACGTGACGCCAAATTGCAGCGCGCCGATCAGCAGCATGCCACGCATGAATCGCGGTTCGACCTGACGCCAGCGGGTCAGCGGGATGAATACCAGACCGGCGAGCACCACGCGGATCAGCACCGCGAAATAGCTGTCGACGTGCCCGGCCAGATAGACACCGATCAGGCTGAACGAAAACGCCTGAATCAGTGTGACGATAAGTAGATAACCCATGCCTGCCCCCATTTTTGAAGGGCGCGACCATAGCGGCTGCGTCACTCACTGTCCACTCGACGGCCGCCGCTTTTTGACGCCAACCCATCGCCGCGCCCCGCGTTACCCGTCACAAATATGACAGTCGTATGTTTGACGCACATATCGTCGGTTTCGGCGAAAATATAGCCTATATCACGCAACTTTTCCTTAATGGAGGGTCTTACTCCGGGGCGCTGCAATATTGACTTCATCACCTAAAATCCTCGTCGCCCGGAGTAACACCATGATATTCAACACAAAAGACTTTGGTGCAGTGGGCGACGGCGTCACGGACGATACAGCAGCCATTCAGGCCACTATTGATGCAGCTGCAGCGGCTGGCGGTGGAGAAGTTGTGCTGGCAGCCGGGACCTACATTGTGTCCGGTGGCGAGGAGCCTTCCGACGGCTGCCTGATGCTCAAAAGCAACGTGACCCTATCGGGCGCGGGCATGGGCGAGACAGTCATCAAGCTGGCGGATGGCTCGGACACCAAGGTCACCGGCATCGTGCGTTCCGCCTACGGCGAAGAAACCCACGACTTCGGCATGAAGAACCTGACGCTGGACGGTAACCGGGACGCCACCACCGGCAAGGTGGACGGCTGGTTCAACGGCTACATTCCAGGTTCTGACGGCAAGGATTCGAACGTTACGCTCGACAGCGTCGAGATCAAGGACTGCTCGGGCTACGGCTTCGACCCGCACGAGCAGACCGTCAACATGGTGATCAAAAACTGCGTATCCCATGGCAACGGCCTGGACGGCTTCGTGGCCGATTACCTGAGCGACAGCGTGTTTGAAAACAACGTTGCGTACGACAACGATCGTCACGGCTTCAACGTGGTCACCAGCACCCACGACTTCACCCTGAGCAACAACGTTGCCTATGGCAATGGCAGCACCGGCATCGTGGTGCAGCGCGGCAGTGAAAACATCCCCTCGCCTGCCAATATCACCATCACCGGCGGCGCGGTCTATGGCAACGGTGCTGAAGGCGTGCTGATCAAGCTGTCCAGTCAGGTCTCTGTCAGTGGCCTGGACATTCACGACAACGGCAGTGCCGGTGTGCGCATCTACGGCAGTTCCGGGGTGGATGTGTTTGATAACACCCTGAGCAACAACTCCCTCGGCGCCCCGGTGCCGGAGATTATCATCCAGTCTTACGACGACACTTCAGGCGTTTCCGGCAAGTATTTCAACGGCAGCGACAACCTGATCCGCGGCAACCTGATCACCGGCAGCGACAACTCCACCTACGGCGTTGCCGAGCGCAACGAAGATGGCACCGATCGCAACAGCATCGTGGGCAACACCATCAGCCACACCAGCAAAGGCCTGACGCTGGTTTATGGTGACGGCAGCTTTGCCGGTGATTCTTTTCCGCTGGTCACCGTGCAGGGTACCGACGCCAACGATGCGATCACCGGCGGCGCCGCCAATGAAATGATTCTCGGGCTGGCTGGCAAGGACACGCTCAACGGCGCTGCGGGCGACGATATTCTGGTCGGCGGCGCGGGTGCCGATACTTTTCGCTTCGATCAGTTGACCGACAGCTACCGTACAGCGACCACCAGTTCCACCGATCTGGTCACCGACTTCGATATCAGCCAGGACCGCATCGACCTGAGCAACCTGGGCTTCACCGGGCTGGGCAGCGGCAAGGGCGGTACTCTGAACATCAGCTACAACGCCACGCTGGACCGCACTTACGTCAAATCACTCGACGCCGATGCCAGCGGCAACCGATTCGAGCTGGGCCTGAGCGGCAACCTGAAAGACACGCTCAGTGCCAGCCATTTCATCTTCCAGCGGGTCATCGAAGGCACTGCGGGCGGCGATACCCTGACCGGCACTGACGGCAACGACGTGATGAACGGCAACGCCGGTACAGACCGCATCAATGGCGGTGCCGGTGCAGATCTCATCAATGGCGGGGCTGATGCCGATATTCTGACCGGTGGCGCGGGCGCGGACCTGTTCATCTACAACTCGCGCCTGGACAGCTACCGCAATTACAACGCCAGCGGCACCAAGCAGAGCGACACGATCACCGACTTCAACCCTGCCGAAGACCGCATCGATCTGTCCAGCATCGGCCTGCGCGGCCTGGGCGATGGCAGCGCCAACACCATTTACCTGTCCGTCAATGCCGACGGCAGCAAGACCTACATCAAGACCGATGCGGTCGACAGCACAGGCAATCGCTTCGAGATCGCCTTGCAAGGCAATCTGGCCGACAAACTGAGCGCGTCCAGCTTCATCTTCTCTACAGCCTCAGCCGCCAATCAGGCGCCAGTGCTCAATACGCCGCTGATGGACCAGAACGTCACCGAGCTGAAAGCGTTCTCCTACGCAGTACAGCCGGGCAGCTTCAGCGACCCGGACAGCAACACGCTGACCTACAGTGCGACTCTGGCCGATAACAGCGCCCTGCCCGATTGGTTGAAGTTCGACAGTAAGACCCTGACCTTCAGCGGCACACCGGGCGGCACGGCATCCGGGCTTTATTCGGTATTGCTGACCGCGAGCGACGCCACCGGCGCTTCGGTGGCCGACAGTTTTGCCATCAATGTGGGCAACGTGACGCCGGGGACCCTCACCGGCACCGAAAATGCGGAAGCGCTGTATGGCACCGAAGGTGACGACACCATTCTCGGGCTGGGTGGCGACGATACGCTGCGTGGCGATACCGGTGCCGACATCATCAACGGTGGCGCTGGCCGCGACGCATTGTACGGTGGAGACGGTGCCGACACGTTCGTCTACAGCACACTCACCGACAGCTACCGCGATTACGATGCTGGCGGGCTGACGGCCACCGACACAATCTATGACTTCACCCCCGGCCAGGACAAAATAGACGTCTCTGCTCTGGGTTTCCTGGGGCTGGGCAACGGTGAAGATCACACCTTGTACATGACCCTCAACGAAGCCGGCGACAAGACCTATGTCAAATCCGCCACGCCGGATGCCGACGGCAATCGCTTCGAAATCGCCCTGAGCGGCAACCTGATCGACACCCTGACCGATGCGGACTTCGTGTTCGGCCAGCGCGAGGCTCAGGAGATTCTCTATCTGCCGATGCTTGGCCAGTCCAACGCACGCCTGCTGCGCATGACCGAAGACGACAATCAGTCCGGCACCTCGGAAATGGTCAAGGACCTGGCCCGTTACACCGATTATGACGTGCGCAGCCAGTTCACCGACGCCAACGGTGATGGCATCGACCTTGCCGTAGGCGGCAGCACCGTGGTCGGCTATTCGACCGGCACGCAGGAAGAACAGCGTGTTTCGTGGTGGCTGGTGGATACCGATCAGCCAGGCCCTGCGCTGCTGCGTGCAACCGAACTGCTCAAGTCGCAACTGACGTCACTAACGGCTATCGACAAAGTGACCACCGGGATTATCTGGGGTCAGGGTGAAGAAGCCGCGCAGGAAATAGCCCGCGCCACGGACAAGCAGGCTGCAGCCGACCTGTACAAAGCCTCGACCCTGAAGGTGTTCGATTACCTGCACGCGCAGATAGGCGACTTCACCGTGTACATGGCCGAAACCGGCCACTATCAGACCGAGGCGGCCAAGGCACGTGGCTACACCGAAGAAAAGATCAACGCTATTGTCGAGGGTGCCGGATACGTCAGAAACGCTCAGGAAGCCATCGCCAATGAGCGTGCCGACGTCAAGCTGGCAGTTGACTACACCGACCTGCCGTTGCGTTACGAGGTCAACCCGCTGGTCTACCCCGATGACGTCTGGCACCTGCACGAAGAGTCCGCCGAAATCGTCGGTCAGCGCCTGGCCGACTTCATTGCCGATGACCTGGGTTTTCGTGGCGATGCCAGCGACAACAACGACCCGACCGCCATTTTCGAGAGTGGCCAGAATGAAGGCGGCAACATCTTCGGCACCAGTGACGACGACACATTGGTGGGCAGCGCCGGCAATGACGTGCTGGATGGCGATCAGGGCGCAGATGACATGACCGGCGGGGACGGCAACGACATCTATGTAGTCGATAACGCACTCGATACCGTCACCGAGAGCAATGATTCGCCATCGCAGGTTGATACCGTGGTGTCTTCCGTCAGTTGGCAGTTGGGGGCGAACGTGGAAAACCTGCTGCTTACCGGCGTATCTGCCATCAACGGCACCGGCAATGCGCTGAAAAACGTCATCACCGGCGATGCCAGCAACAATGTTCTCGACGGCGCAGCGGGTGCCGACCTGCTGACCGGCGGCGACGGATCGGACAGTTATTACGTTGACGATGCAGCCGACCGAGTGGTCGAGACCAACGCAGATCAGCAGGTAGGCGGCATCGACACGGTGCTCAGTTCGCTGGCCAGCTACACGCTGGGGGCCAACCTGGAAAACATCGTCATCACCGGCACAGGGGCGGCGAACGCAACCGGCAATACCCTTGATAACCTGATCTACGCAGGCGCTGGCGACAACGTCATGGACGGTCGTGACGGCAATGACACGGTGTCTTATCTGTTTGCCACGGCAGGCGTTACGGTTGCGCTGAACACCAGCGCTCAACAGGCCACCGGCGGCTCCGGGTTGGACACGCTCAAGGGTACAGAGAACCTGACTGGCAGCCAGTTTGCCGACACGTTGACCGGCAACAAAAACGCCAACGTCCTGAACGGCGGCAGTGGCAATGACACCTTGTCCGGCGGCGCGGGTGACGACGTACTGATCGGCGGGTCAGGCGCTGATACGCTGATTGGCGGCACCGGTGCAGACCGTTACGTGTTCAACAACAGCAACGAGACAGGCCTGGGCGGCCTGCGCGACATCATAAACGGCTTCAAGGCAGCCGAAGGCGACAAGCTGGACTTCACAGGCTTCGATGCCCGACCCGATGCGTTCGTGTTCATTGGCAACGCGGCGTTCAGCGCCAACAACACCGGCGAGCTTCGCTTCGCCGATGGGGTGCTGTACGGCAATCTCGATGACAACATCGGGGCGGACTTTGAAATCCAGCTGACTGGCGTGCAGAGTCTGCAAGCGGCCGATATCATGGTCTGATTGTGCCCAGCGTATTGCACAAGTCCTGAAAGCCCGGAACAAGGAGCTTTCAGGCTTCTGCCCCAAGGACGTGGGAGCGAAGCGGCGACGCTTCGCCTGTTCGCGAAGACGGTATTTCAGCCGATGCATTTTCGGCGATCATACCGGCCCTTTCGCGAACAAGTTCGCTCCCACAGTCTTCGGCCACAATTGCGTATAACGCAACGGGGGACCCCGTTATAAAATCGATTTATCGATTAAAAACTTCAAGCCCCTCGCCTAACCCATCCATAAATTTGTTTTATCCATAAGAGCGCTCTACTCTCAGGCTGGCTGGCAGGTGAGCCTGATTCGCAACTTGATGATGCTGCGATTGAACGTGGATGAAGCGTCGACACTCTGACCTGCGCCAACCTGCATACGCCGGGTTCGCGGCGCCTCTGGCCCGTTGACGAACACCACCGAACATTTGGCGTCTACATCCCCGTAGTTGCTGACGGTGATTGACCCGATGTTGTGATAAACGTCGTGCGTCACGTAATCGATCTTCACGCCCTGATACTGCTTTTCGACCTCGATGGGGTACGCAAAAGCCGTCACAGGCAACATGACCAGCAGTACACAGCACAGTCGATTCATTCGGCGATCTCCGAAGCGGGATTGTCAGAGTAGAACAAATAGCCAGCACATTAAGAGGAATTACAGCATGAAAGCGCCCCGCGTGACTCTCGACCAGTGGCGCACATTACAAGCCGTAGTCGACCACGGTGGCTTTGCTCAGGCCGCCGAGGCGCTGCACAGGTCGCAGTCATCGGTGAGTTACACCGTGGCGCGCATGCAGGAACAACTCGGCGTGCCGCTGTTACGCATTGACGGACGCAAGGCTGTGCTGACCGACGCCGGTGGCGTACTGCTGCGCCGTTCACGGCAACTGGTCAAACAGGCCAGCCAACTGGAAGACCTCGCCCACCATATGGAACAGGGCTGGGAGGCAGAAGTGCGGCTGGTGATTGATGCGGCCTATCCTTCGGCACGCCTGGTCAGGGCGTTGACCGCGTTCATGCCGCAAAGCCGAGGCTGCCGGGTGCGGTTGCGTGAAGAAGTGCTTTCGGGTGTCGAGGAGGTGTTGCTGGAAGGCGTCGCGGACCTGGCCATCAGCGGCTACAGCATTGCCGGGCATCTGGGCACCGAGATGAGCTCCGTCGAGTTCGTCGCCGTCGCTCATCCGGACCACGCCCTGCACCAGGCCAATCGCGAACTGACCTTTCAGGACCTGGAAAGTCAGCTGCAGGTGGTGATTCGCGACTCAGGCAGACAGCAACCGCGGGATTTCGGCTGGCTGGGCGCAGAGCAGCGCTGGACGGTCGGCAGCCTCGGTACAGCCGCCACCTTCGTCAGCAATGGCCTGGGTTTCGCCTGGCTGCCTCGCCACATGATCGAGCGTGAACTGCGCGAGGGGCTGCTCAAGCCGCTGCGCCTGGACAAGGGCGGCAGCCGCAACCCGACCTTCTATCTTTACTCCAGCAAGGACAGGTCGCTGGGCCCGGCCACGCAAATTCTCATCGATCTGATCCGCACGTTCGACACCGCACCACTGACCACGGCACTCACTGCTCCCCAACACGCCTGACAGGAGTAGGCACATGGCTTTTTTCGAACACGACGACTGTTCGCTGCACTATGAAGAGTACGGTCTGGGCGAACCCGTCCTGTTGTTACATGGCCTGGGTTGCAGTTGTCAGGACTGGGAATATCAGATCCCGGCACTGGCCAGTCAATACCGCGTCATCGTCATGGACATGCGTGGCCATGGTCGCTCGGACAAACCCTACGGGCGCTACAGCATTCAGGCCATGAGCAATGACGTGGAGGCGTTGATCGAACACCTTCGTCTGGGTCCGGTACACCTGATCGGCCTGTCGATGGGCGGGATGATCGGCTTTCAGTTGGCGGTCGATCAACCGCACCTGCTCAAGAGCCTGTGCATCGTCAACAGCGCGCCACAGGTCAAGGTCAGAAGCGCAGGCGACCTTTGGCAATTGGCCAGACGCTGGACCCTGTCACGCATCGTCAGCATGCCTACTCTGGGCGAGGCGCTGGGCAAGCTGTTGTTTCCAAAGCCGGAGCAGGCCGACCTGCGGCGCAAGATGGCCGAGCGTTGGGGCAAGAACGACAAGCGCGCCTATCTGGCCAGTTTCGATGCCATTGTCGGCTGGGGCGTGGAAAACAAACTGGGGCGCATTACCTGCCCGACGCTGATCATCGCAGCCGAACACGATTACACACCGGTCTCGCTCAAGGAGGCTTACGTCAAACGCCTGCCCAATGCGCGGCTGCTGGTCATCAAAGACTCCCGGCATGCCACGCCACTCGACCAGCCCGAGCAATTCAATCGCACGCTGCTGGAATTCATGGCCAGCATCGGAGTCTGAAAACCTTGTGCAGCCCATAGGTGCGCTGGCTGATGGCATGAAGCCGCGCAAACCCTCTAACACGCTGGGCAAAGAACGCCAAACGTGGTTACCTTGTCGGCCACAGTCGATATCTCTTACCGAAGGACCTGTTGCCACATGCTGAAAAAAATCGCCCTCACCGCCTGCTCCGTATTGTTCGCCGCCAACCTGATGGCTGCTCCGGATAAAGCCACGCACGTGGTACTCGATACCAGCTTCGGCCAGATTGAAATCGAACTCGCAGACACCAAGGCACCGGTCAGCACCCAGAACTTTCTGGGTTACGTCGACAGCGGCTTCTACAGCAACACCATTTTTCACCGTGTGATTCCGGGCTTCATGGTGCAAGGTGGCGGTTTCACCCAGCAACTGGTTCAGAAGCCGACCAAGGACCCGATCAAGAACGAAGCACAGAACGGTTTGCACAACGTGCGTGGGACCATTGCCATGGCCCGTACTTCGGACATTAACTCGGCTACCAGTCAATTCTTCATCAACACCAACGACAATGCCATGCTCGACAACGGCACACGTGACTTCGGTTACGCGGTGTTCGGTAAAGTCGTCAAGGGTATGGACGTGGTCGACAACATCGTCAACGCCCGCACCACTACTTCGAAAGGCATGCAAAACGTGCCAATCGACCCGATCCTGATCAAGTCCGCCAAACGCGTCGACTAAGCAGGAAACCTGCACCGCATAAAGCCTTCGGGCTTTGTGCGGGCTGGACGGGAGAGCCTCCACTTATCAAGGAGAACCCACGTCGCGTGGGTGTGATAGCCAATGCTTTATCGTCGTTTTGAAAAACTGATCGATATCTTCAAAGACGCCCCTACCCCTGCCCCTCCCAACACCGTCTTCGCGTTTTACATGTATTACCTGCGTCAGGTATGGCCGACGTTTCTCGCGCTTCTGGTCGTGGGACTGATCGGGGCGCTGATCGAGGTGTCGCTGTTCAACTACCTGAGCCGCATCATCGACCTGGCGCAAACCACGCCGCCCAAGGATTTTTTCAGCGTTCATGGCCCGGAACTGATCTGGATGGTGGTGGTGGCCCTGCTGCTGCGCCCGATCTTCGTCGGCCTGCACGACCTGCTGGTGCATCAGACCATCAGCCCCGGCATGACCAACCTGATTCGTTGGCAAAACCACAGCTACGTGCTCAAACAGAGCGTCAACTTCTTCCAGAACGATTTCGCCGGGCGTATCGCCCAGCGCATCATGCAGACCGGCAATTCGCTGCGCGACTCGGCGGTGCAATCGGTGGATGCGCTGTGGCACGTACTGATCTACGCGATCAGCGCCATGGTGCTGTTCGCCGAGGCCGACTGGCGCCTGATGATCCCGCTGGGCACCTGGATCGTGGCGTTCATACTCTCGCTGATGTACTTCGTCCCCAGGGTCAAGCAGCGCTCGGTGGAGTCGTCCGATGCGCGCTCCAGGCTCATGGGCCGGATAGTCGACGGCTACACCAACATCACCACATTGAAACTGTTCGCGCACACCAATCATGAGCAGCAATATGCGCGTGAAGCGATGCGTGACCAGACCGAGAAAAGCCAGCTGGCTGGTCGTGTCGTCACATCGATGGACACCACCATCACCACCATGAACGGCGTGCTGATTGTCACCACAACCGGGCTGGCCCTGTGGTTGTGGACCCAGTCGATGATCTCGGTGGGGGCCATCGCGCTGGCCACTGGCCTGGTGATTCGTATCGTCAACATGTCCGGCTGGATCATGTGGGTGGTCAATGGCATTTTCGAGAACATCGGCACCGTGCAGGACGGCCTGGAGAGCATCTCGCAGCCTGTCACGGTGAATGACCAGCCCGGCGCGCTGCCGCTGAAGATCGAAAACGGCGGCGTCCGGTTCGATGGCGTTGATTTCCATTACGGCAATGGCAACGGGATCATTCACAACCTCAACCTGGACATCAAACCGGGCGAGAAAATCGGTTTGATCGGGCCTTCAGGCGCCGGCAAGTCGACGCTGCTGAACCTGCTGCTGCGCATGTATGACGTTCAAGGCGGCAGGATCCTGATCGACGGTCAGGATATTTCCGAGATTACCCAGGAAAGCCTGCGTGCGCAGATCGGCATGATCACTCAGGACACGTCGCTGCTGCACCGTTCTATTCGCGAAAACCTGCTGTATGGCAATCCTGACGCCACTGACGAACAGCTCTGGGAATCGATCCGCAAGGCCCGTGCCGAAGAGTTCATCCCGCAGTTGTCGGATTCCGAAGGCCGCACCGGTTTTGATGCCCATGTGGGAGAGCGCGGCGTCAAGCTGTCCGGTGGTCAACGCCAGCGCATTGCGATCACCCGTGTGCTGCTCAAGGACGCACCGATCCTGATCATGGATGAAGCCACCTCGGCACTTGATTCGGAAGTTGAAGCAGCGATTCAGGAAAGCCTGGAAACCTTGATGCAAGGCAAGACCGTCATCGCCATCGCTCACCGCCTGTCGACCATCGCCCGTATGGATCGCTTGGTGGTACTGGAAAAAGGCCAGATCGCCGAAACCGGCACCCACGCCGAACTGCTGGCCCGCGGCGGGCTGTATGCGCGGTTGTGGCAGCATCAGACGGGTGGGTTTGTAGGGGTGGATTGAGTATGGGGAGATTGCTGGCCTCTTCGCGAGCAAGCTCGCTCCCACAGGATCTTCAGAGGCCAGTGATCTACCCGCTGCCATGTATACCCATGACTATCGTGCCAATGCTCCGCGTTGGCATGCATTTCGTGACGCTCCGCGTCACAAGTCTCGCGCCGATGCTCCACGCGGGAAGGCATATCCTCCGCTACTCCGTCTGCCGGTACGGCAACGCACTCCTCGCCTCATCGGCATACGCCAGTACACCGACGCGTTCCTGCTCGAGAAACTCACTGACCGCGTCTTTCAACCCTGGGTGCATCAGGTAATGCCATGACCGGGTGATCTGCGGTTCGAAGCCACGAATCAATTTATGCTCACCTTGAGCGCCGGCATCGAATCGTTGCAGACCATGGGCGATGGCGTAGTCCATGCCCTGATAGAAACAGGTCTCGAAGTGCAGTCGGTCAAACTCGGCCAGGCAACCCCAGTAGCGCCCGTAGAAACTATCGTCACCGATCAGGCTGAAAGCCATCGCCACAGGCCGTGAGCCCTGCAAGGCGATGACCACGCGGATCGATTCGGGCATACGCTCGGCCAGCAGACTGAAAAATTCGCGTGTCAGGTATGGCGCCTGCCCGCGAATTTCGTAGGTATTGGAATAGCAGGCGTAGACGAAGTCCCACAGCACTTCGCTCATCTGCGCGCCTTCGAGCCATTCAAACTCGATGCCCTGCCCCGCCACCTGTTCACGCTCCTTGCGCATCTGCTTGCGCTTGCGCGAACTCAATGCGTCCAGAAAGTCCTGAAAGTCGCGGTAACCCCGGTTATGCCAATGAAACTGACAACCAAAGCGCTGCAACCAGCCCGGTTGCGATTCAAGCAAGGCATCGGCAGCCGGGTCGGTGAAATTCACATGGGCGCTCGACAGCCCCTCGCTCTGCAGATAGGCCGGCAGCTCGCTGAGCAACTCCATGCCGCCTTGAGGCGTTGCCGACAGGATGCGTGAGCCGCCAACCGGGCTGAACGGCACCGCGACCAACAGTTTGGGGTAATAGGCGATTCCGGCGCGACGGCAGGCGTCTGCCCAGGCGTGATCGAACACATATTCGCCGTACGAGTGCCACTTCCGGTAGGCCGGCAATGCCGCAACCAGTTGATCGTTTTCGTAGTGCAGCACATGTTCGGCACGCCAACCGGAGCGTGGCCCGAGGCTGCCGCTGTCTTCCAGCGCGCTGAGAAAGACATGCCGCAGGAACGGCTGATTGCACGGCACCAGTGCGTCCCATTGAGCAGGGGCAACGGTGCTTAGGTTGTCGATAACGTGAACGGGCATGCAGATTCCCCGGATTGTCAGGCGTTATGGAGAGTATCCCTTATTGAGGCCCTGCGTTCACAGCGTCCGAAAGCTGTATGGAAAGTTTGATCGCACACGCCTTGATCGCACGCATGCGTTCCTTGGTGATCTGGTTTACCCGGTCAAGGTATTGTTGATCGGATTGCATGTCCGGCGACAGCTCATCCAGAACGGCGAGACGCTCAGTAAAAGGGCGCTTCACCGGCTCAAACTCGTGGGCGTAGCGGGTTTCCAAATAATCCATCCAGAACTCCCTGGCAATCAGTGATTCGAAAAACGCAGGAGTACTTTCACGCGCAATTATCTCGCGGTAGGCGGAATCCAGATCGGCGTCACTCACCCCCGCCAAAGTCCTGAACAGCATGGATCTGGACCGGCTGGCCAATCCAAGCCGTACCTGCAAACCCGTTCGATAGGCCAGTCGTACTTCGGCTTCATCTACCGTTTTATTGCTTTTCATCCGAAGAGCAATATCGCGACGGGCAATTTTTTCCACCTCATCGAGACGGTCGAGACTGCGGGTCATCTTGAACAGCTCCAGTGGCCGTGCGGCTTCCGGCGTGGATGACGTAATCGCGAACACCCCAACGCGAACTTCCATGTCCCCGAATATTAACGCCAGACCATCGCCACAGGTTTGAGGATGGGCGGCAAGATCAAACAATTGCCGACGCAGCTCCCCATTTTCAGCAGCCGCTTCCATCATCGTCCAGACCCGTGTCGTGAGCGCTTTACGATCGTTGAAAAAGTCTGCTGAAGTGGTCAGGTCGCTCAGCACCTGAAAAAAATCCGTAGAACCGGAACAGTCCTGCACGTTATGCCAAAGCTCTGTCCGTGCAGCCAGTTGCTCACCACTCGCACTGCCAAGCCAGGTCTTAAGGGCAGGCGTTTCCTGATACAACAAGCGGTTATGGCTGATACCCAAACGGGACTGATACCGTTGCTCACGCAGCACTCTGATCCGTTCATGCGTCTGCACACTCAGCGGATTACCATTCAAATGTATATTCAGACGATTATCGCTGAGGGAGCGATCAATAAGGGCGAGCGCCTGGGTAGTTATGTCCGAGATATGGTTGTCACGAAGGTCGAGAAGCATCAGATCAGAACTGCGCCAGTTCCACTCTGGCACCCTTTCAATACCTGTAGAACGTAAAAAAAGCATGCGCAGTGCGTTGAGCGGACTCAGCCGCGTGCTCCGCCCAAGCGAGCAAAAACTGAGGTCCAGAACTTCCAGTCGGCTCAGATTGCGCAAACCGGCGTTGCACTGGTCGGTCCAGACCAACGGGTTGTGTCTGAGTGACAACTCTCTGAGTCGAGTCATCCGCCCTATCGACTCTGGCAGGGATTGCAGCGCATTGAAATCCAGGCTCAATGAATGCAGGTTGCTGAAATGCTTAAGTAATACATCAGCCTGTAAATGGGTAAGCCGCATGTTTCGAGCGTTTAAAACCGCCACATGACTGAAGTCAGCCAATACCTGCGGCATGTTTCCTATCCGTAGACCCTCCAGATCAAGCGAATACCCCAAAAACTCACCCTGATAGTTTCTGCAGTGAGCGCTCAGGCGCCTCCAGCAATTGCGAATTCGCAACGCCGCGATTGCCCTCGGTCTAAGCAGTGACGAGGGCTCAGCTTGCAGTACCCAATTGTCCAGGCCGGTTTGCAAAGTGCTCAGTTCCTGAGCGAGGCCTTGCAGCCTTTGTCGAACAAAGTTCGTCAATTGCGAGGCAGAACCTGTGTGCTCTGCACGCAGAGCCTGAAGAAACGTCGTAACCTGCTCCTCGGAAAAATCCGGATACAGGCTTTTTACCGCAAGCTCTGGCGAGTGGCTGGGCGCACCAATCCCAAGCCTGCGGAAGAGGCCACGCAAACGTCCGCTCAGGGGGTAACCCACACGGCCATCGTGCAGTCGTTGCGGCCATTTGATGCCAGGATTGATCGGCTGCAACTGCAGGATTTCCGCTATCCGGTCGCGTCTGTCAGATGCGATACGACACAAAAGACTGCGCAGGTGCTGCTCATCCGCATTCACTGGCAATTCGATGTTGACACGCACGTCATCAGGAAGCGCGTTCAGCAGAGCACTGAAAAAGCTCTGACCAGCCTCACCTATAGACTCACCCAACTGATTGAAGGGCTGAAATACCTCTTCGGTTCTGATCAGAACCCGATGCACGACAGTCGTCTGGTCACTTTCAAGGCTCGCGATCTCATCGCCCTCCAGCGTGTCTTTCAGCAGATGGATTGAAACGTCGCCACGCCAGCCCGGCGTGTACGGCAACATTCCAAGCCCAGTCGCACAGGTGTCCGGATTACCCGACGAGCGTCGGTAGAAGCCTTCGATGGCCCTGTTTATTCGCAGTTGCTGCTGATACTCACGAGCATGCTCGGCAAGCTCAAGAGGGATACGTTTTTCCGAGGTCATCCGTGCGGTGTCTGCATCGCTCGCCATCTCGATGAGCTCCAAAGCGATGCTGTCCGGCACACTGCTGAAATCGCGTTGAATCAGCTTGACCAGCGGCTCACTGCTGCGGTTGTGCAGTGCATAAACCTCGTCAAGCAACGGCCCCATGTGAAGTTGCGCACAGTCGGCCAGATAACGTTTGAAACCTTGAACCTGCGAAGTTTTATCTGCACCGCTGGTTCCCGTCAGATGACTGACTTCATCGGGTGTCAGCCCTTCCAGCAATTGGCCGAGCGCCTGCGTGAGGTCTTCTGTCACGCCCACGACACTCGATGAAAATGTCATATGCGCCCCCACGTTCCAGGCGTCGATCATGGTTCCGTCTGCGTCTAACACTAACAACCCTCGGCTCTTGTGCCAGTGCGGCGACGACACCAGCAGCTTCATCCATGGCTCGATATGAGTGACAGGCACTGGCGAGGACTCTTCTGCCTTGAGGGCGTCTATGCAGGCTTGCAAGCCCCGCTCGATTTCCATGCGCTGGATGGCATCTCTCAGAAGAGCTGGAAGCGGGTGACTTTCGACATGTATCTGACGCAACAACGCCTCGTTGCTGCCCGTAATGCTCAAGACCCGCGAGATCTCTTCTTCGGTGAACGCATCACACGTCACATTAAGCCGCCTGAACGCTGTGACTTCATCCCAGCCCATGGGGTTTTCCCACTCGTGACGCCAGGCACCGGCCCCGTTGTGCTCAAGCTTAGGCGAGTAGGCGTGCTGATCCTGCGGGTGCCTGATACGCCAGTTTTTTCCGGTTGCGTCTGCTTCAACGCGGTACAGCTTGCCGTTCATTGGCAGCCACGTCTTGCTGTCGAATTCGTAAAGCCCCAGCGGATTGGCACGCAAACCGTCAGGCACCGTAACCGTATCCGCATAACCGCCAACAGTCGGCTTTCCAAGACGAACCGATCCATCCACCCTCTTCTGCACCAGGCTTTCGATAAACATCGACGGTTCCAGCCGATCGAGCGCGCCAATGACGCTGCCCACCACCACTGTCTGAGCGACGTTTTCGGCGATGTTATAAACATGTTGCATGGCCTCTTCCACTTCCCCGTGCGTCCAGTCTTCGTAGGCAACGAACGCTTCGCGGACAATCTGATAGAGAGCAACCACGGCCATGACTTCACCCAGCACAGGCACAAAGAGCCCGGCCGCCTTGAGTATGAACCGCCCCGGGTTTCTCGGAGACCCTTTTGTTTGAGTCATGCCACCTGGGCAGACTCGG